>NZ_CM002285.1:2439666-2442570 GCF_000497445.1 Streptomyces roseochromogenus subsp. oscitans DS 12.976
CAGCCGATGACTGTCCAGGTGTCCCCGCCTGCCAGGAGTGCGGCGAGGTCGCCCTTGCCTTTCTGTTCGATGGCGGTGTCGAGCTGGTCGGCCATCGCGGTGTCGTAGACGGGGCGTTCGACGGAGCGGAAGACTCCGATCGGGGTCTGGTGCAGGGTGTCGGGGTCGGCGAGGCGGGACAGTGCGAAGGCGGTGGTCGGGGAGGTGGCGTGGGCGTCGTGGACCAGGATGTCCGCCTCGTTGTCCGCGGTGACGGTGACGGCCTCCAGGTCCCCGGTGGCCCGGTTGCGCACGACACCGCGGGCGCCGTCGGTGCCGAAACGGATCGGCTGTCCGTGTTCCAGGCGGATCAGTGCCTCCTGGGCCTGCTGCGTGTCTTTCAGGGCGTCGAAGGCGCCGTCGTTGAAGATGTTGCAGTTCTGGTAGATCTCGATCAGGGCGGTGCCGGGGTGGTCGGCGGCCTGGCGCAGGACCTCGGTCAGGTGTTTGCGGTCGGAGTCGATGGTGCGGGCGACGAAGGACGCTTCCGCGCCGATCGCCAGCGAGACCGGGTTGAACGGGGCGTCCAGGGAGCCCATCGGGGTCGATTTGGTGATCTTGCCGAGTTCGGAGGTCGGCGAGTACTGGCCCTTGGTCAGACCGTAGATCCGGTTGTTGAACAGCAGGATCTTCAGGTTGACGTTGCGGCGCAGGGCGTGGATGAGGTGGTTGCCGCCGATGGACAGCGCGTCGCCGTCACCGGTGACCACCCACACGCTCAGGTCCCGCCTGCTGGTGGCCAGGCCGGTGGCGATGGCCGGGGCGCGGCCGTGGATGGAGTGCATCCCGTAGGTGTTCATGTAGTACGGGAAGCGGGAGGAGCAGCCGATGCCGGAGACGAAGACGATGTTCTCCCTGGCCAGGCCCAGCTCGGGCATGAAGCCCTGGACGGCGGCGAGGATCGCGTAGTCACCGCAGCCCGGGCACCAGCGCACCTCCTGGTCCGACTTGAAGTCCTTCATCGACTGCTTGGCCTCGGCCTTGGGGACCAGCTGCAGCAGCCCGCCTGCGGTGTCAGTCATCGATGGCCTCCTTCAAAGCCCTGGCGAGCTGTTCCGCCTTGAACGGCATGCCGTTGACCTGGTTGTAGGAGTGGGCGTCGACCAGGTACTTCGCCCGGATCAGGGTGGCGAGCTGCCCGAGGTTCATCTCCGGGATCACCACCTTGTCGTACCCCCGCAGCACCTCGCCCAGATTCCGCGGGAAGGGGTTGAGGTGGCGCAGATGGGCCTGGGCGATGGGCTCGCCGGCCCGGCGCAGCCGCCGTACCGCCGCCGTGATCGGCCCGTACGTCGAACCCCAGCCCAGCACCAGCGTCCGCGCGCCGTCCGGGTCATCGACCTCCAGGTCCGCGACCTCGATGCCGTCGATCTTGGCCTGCCGGGTGCGGACCATGAAGTCGTGGTTGGCCGGGTCGTAGGAGATGTTGCCCGTGCCGTCCTGCTTCTCGATACCGCCGATACGGTGCTCCAGACCCGGCGTGCCCGGGATCGCCCACGGCCGGGCCAGAGTCCTGGGATCCCGCTTGTAGGGCCAGAACACCTCACTGCCATCGGCCAGCGTGTGGTTCGCACTGGTGGCGAACTGCACCCGCAGGTCCGGCAGCTCGTCCAGGTCCGGGATCCGCCACGGCTCCGAGCCGTTGGCCAGATACCCGTCGGAGAGCAGCATCACCGGTGTGCGGTACGCCAGCGCGATCCTCGCCGCCTCCAGCGCCGCCCCGAAACAGTCCGCCGGCGTGCGCGGCGCGACGATCGGCACCGGCGCCTCACCGTTGCGCCCGAACATCGCCTGCAGCAGATCCGCCTGCTCGGTCTTGGTCGGCAGACCCGTCGACGGCCCTCCCCGCTGGATGTCCACCACCAGCAGCGGCAGCTCCAGGGACACCGCCAGACCGATCGTCTCGCTCTTCAACGCCACCCCCGGACCCGACGTCGTCGTCACCGCCAGCGACCCGCCGAACGCCGCACCCAAAGCGGCACCGATCCCCGCGATCTCGTCCTCCGCCTGGAACGTGCGCACACCGAAGTTCTTGTGCCGGGACAGCTCATGCAGGATGTCGGACGCCGGCGTGATCGGGTACGAGCCCAAAAACAGCGGCAGATCCGCCTGCCGGGAAGCAGTGATCAGACCGTAAGCCAGGGCGAGGTTGCCGGAAATATTGCGGTAGGTACCCACCGGGAACGCCTTCGCGGCCGGGGCGACCTCGAAGGAGACCGCGAAGTCCTCCGTCGTCTCCCCGAAATTCCAGCCCGCACGGAACGCCGCGATGTTCGCCGCCATGATCTCAGGCTTCTTCGCGAACTTCGACCTCAGGAACCTCTCCGTGCCCTCAGTGGGCCGGTGGTACATCCACGACAGCAGACCCAGCGCGAACATGTTCTTGCTCCGCTCGGCCTCCTTACGGGAAAGATCGAACTCCTTCAGCGCCTGAACCGTCAGCGTGGTCAACGGCACCGGGTGCAGGCTGTAACCGTCCAGCGAACCGTCCTGAAGCGGGGAAGCGGCATAGCCCACCTTCTGCAGGGCACGCTTGGTGAACTCGTCCGTGTTCACGATGATCTCCGCACCCCGCGGCAGATCACCCACGTTCGCCTTCAACGCGGCCGGGTTCATCGCGACCAGCACATTCGGCGCATCCCCCGGAGTGAGGATGTCATGATCGGCGAAATGAAGCTGGAAGCTGGAGACGCCGGGCAGAGTGCCCGCGGGCGCGCGGATCTCAGCGGGGAAGTTCGGAAGAGTGGAAAGGTCGTTACCGAAGGACGCAGTCTCCGAGGTGAACCGGTCACCGGTGAGCTGCATACCGTCACCCGAGTCCCCCGCGAACCGGATGATCACCCGGTCCAGACGCCGCACATCCTT
>NZ_CM002285.1:2442595-2457561 GCF_000497445.1 Streptomyces roseochromogenus subsp. oscitans DS 12.976
CTCCTGCGGAGCGGATCGAGCGCTCACTTCCCCCACCTTCCGAAGTAACGGACAGACATGAACAGGGAAGATATTGTCCGCCGCGCCCATTCCGCCAACCCGGCTGTGCAACTGCGGAAATCGCTGCTCCGTGTGCCTCGCCACGCACTTGAAAACGGCGGATTGTCACCCGATCATGAATCACTTCAGGATTCCGGGCCGTTGTCCGATGCTCGCGCGCGCAGAAACCTCCTCAGGTTTTCCCGACGTCACAGGCGGGCCGTGTGCCCCGCCCTTCGCACCCTCGCCGAGCCGTGGTCCGGCCGATCCGACGACCAGGTAGATCCTTGCAGCGAAGGTGAGTTCGCATGTCTTCTCTCGACATCACGGGCGTGCCCACGGCGGCCCCCGTCGATCTTCGGTGGTCCACCGCTTCCGGGGTGGAGGTGAGACTGACGGCCTGCCATGCCGGCAGCGCCCAGGCCGTGCGCGCCAGGCTGGAGACGGCACTCGACGAGCGACGCGGAATGCTGCTGTTCCGCGGCCATGACCGGGTGCTCGGCTATGTCGACCCGCCACTCGAACTGTCGGTCGAGTCGACCGAGTTGACGGTCCGGGCGCTCAACGACCGGGGCCGGGTGCTGATCCCCGCGCTGCGGACGGTGCTCGCCGGACACCTGCTCCTGGAGCCGGGCACGAACGACACGCTGCGTGGCCGGGCCCGTCCCACGAGCGGCGTCTTCGCCGAGGAGGACCGCACCCGCAACGCGGGGGTGTTCGGCGCAGTCCGCGCCGTACTGCGCGGCCTGTCGGCGTCCGAGGACTCGCTGCTGGGCCTGTACGGCGCCTTCGGATACGACCTGATCTTCCAGGTGGACCCGGTCGAGCGGCACCAGGAACGGCGCACGGGGGACCGCGACCTGGTCCTGCATCTGCCCGACGAAATATGGGAGTTGGACCTGCGGCAGGACCTGGCGGTGCGTCACCGCTACGACTTCACGTTCGCAGGCGCGGACACCGGGGGGCTGCCGCGCACCTCGCCCGTGCAGCCGTTCGTCCCGGGTGCGCCCCTGGCGGCGCGCGACCACGCTCCCGGCGAGTACGCGCAGGTGGTCGCCAAAGCCATGCCGCTGTTCCGGTCGGGCGACCTGTTCGAGGTGGTGCCGAGCCAGGTCTTCCGCCGGCCCTGCCCCACCCCGCCGTCCGACGTCTTCCGCCGGCTGCGGCTGCGCAACCCCGCGCCGCACAGCCTGCTGATGAACCTCGGGGAGCGGGAGTACCTGGTGGGCGCCTCCCCGGAGATGTTCGTGCGGGTGCGGCACGAACCGGGCGCCGAGGGCAATCGCTCGGTGATCGAGTCGTCCCCGATCAGCGGCACCATCGCACGCGGGCAGGACGCGCTGGAGGATGCGCGGCGCATCCGCGAACTGCTCGGCTCGGTGAAGGAGGAGTCGGAGCTGACCATGTGCACCGACGTGGACCGCAACGACAAGGCCCGGGTCTGCGAGCCGGGGTCCGTCGAGGTGGTGGACCGCCGGCGCATCGAGATGTACTCGGCGCTCATCCACACCGTGGACCGCGTCCGCGGTGTGCTGCGGCGCGACAGGGACGCCCTGGACGGCTTCCTCGCGCATCTGTGGGCGGTCACCGTCACCGGCGCGCCGAAGCTCGCGGCGGTGGACTTCATCGAACACGCGGAGCGTTCGCCGCGCCGCTGGTACGGCGGCGCGGTCGGGCGGCTGGGCTTCGACGGCACCCTCGACACGGTGCTGACCCTGCGGACGGTGCACATCCTGGACGGGGTCGCCGCGGTGCGGGCGGGTGCGACGCTGCTCCACGACTCCTCGCCGGAAGCGGAGGAGGCGGAGACCGAGCTGAAGGCGCGGGCCCTGCTGGAGGTCCTGGACGAACCCGCCGTACGGCCCGCGCCCGTGACGCGGGTCCGGGCGCGCGGTGTGGGCGCGGGGGTGCGCGTGCTGATGGTGGACCACCGCGACTCCTTCGCGCACTGCCTCGCCGACCATCTGCGGCAGACCGCCGCGGAGGTCACCACCTTCCGCAGCGGCAGCCATCTGCCCGTGCTGCGCGAACAGCGACCGGATCTGCTGGTGCTCTCCCCCGGCCCCGGGCGTCCCGAGGACTTCGGCATGGCCCGCACGCTGGCCGAGGCCGAGCGGCTGGGTGTCGCGGTGTTCGGAGTGTGCCTGGGCCTGCAGGGAATGATCGAGTACTGCGGCGGCACCCTGGACGTGCTGGGGCGACCGGTGCACGGCAAGCCGTCGGCCGTACGGGTCACCGACCCCGGGTCCCGGCTGCTGGCCGGGCTTCCCGAACAGTTCGAGGTGGGCCGCTATCACTCGCTGTACGCCCCGGTCGACTCGGTGCCCGCGGAGCTGCGGGTGACCGCTGCCACGGAGGACGGGGTGACGATGGCCGTGGAGCACCGTGAACGGCCATGGGCGGCCGTGCAGTTCCATCCGGAGTCCATCATGAGCGCCCGAGGCGCGGCGGGGCGGCGGATCGTGGACAACGCGGTGTCGTCGCTGACCGCCGCGACGCTCCGGCAGACCGGCGCCGCCCGTCCGTGACCGGACCCGCCCGCACGACACTCGGCCCCGCCGGCATGTGCCCGGCGGGGCCGAGTGTCGTGCAACCCGTACGCCGAAGGGCCCGTCGGGATTCCTCCCGGCGGGCCCTGGTCCGCGCCTGTGTCGGGCGGGTCTTCGGCTTGTCAGGCGTGGTTCATGTCCCGACCGTGACCACCTCCGGTTCCCCGGCCTCGGTGGTGGTCTCGGCGAGGCGCAGTGCCTCCTCGATGAGGGTTTCCACGATTTTCGACTCGGGGACGGTCTTGACGACCTCGCCGCGGACGAAGATCTGGCCCTTGCCGTTGCCGGAGGCCACCCCCAGGTCGGCCTCCCGGGCCTCCCCCGGTCCGTTGACCACGCAGCCCATGACGGCGACGCGCAGCGGTGCCTGAAGGCCCTCCAGGCCGGCGCTGACCTCGGCGGCCAGCTTGTAGACGTCGACCTGGGCGCGGCCGCAGGAGGGGCAGGAGACGATGTCGAGCTTGCGGGGCCGCAGCCCGAGCGCTTGCAGGATCTGGGTGCCGGCCTTGACCTCCTCGGCGGGCGGCGCCGACAGGGACACCCGGATGGTGTCCCCGATGCCCTGCCGGAGCAACGCCCCGAAGGCCACCGCGGACTTCACGATGCCCTGGAAGGCCGGGCCGGCCTCGGTGACGCCGAGGTGCAGGGGGTAGTCGCACCGCTCGGCGAGCAGCTCATACGCACGCACCATGACCAGCGGGTCGTTGTGCTTGACGGAGATCTTCAGGTCGTGGAATTCGTGCTCGGCGAACAGGCTCGCCTCCCACAGCGCGGACTCGACCAGCGCTTCGGGTGTCGCCCTGCCGTGCTTGGCGAGCAGGCGCCGGTCGAGGGAACCGGCGTTGACGCCGATGCGGATGGGGGTGCCGTGCTCCTTGGCGGCGCGGGCGATGTCCTTGATCCGGTCGTCGAACTTCTTGATGTTGCCGGGGTTGACCCGGACCGCGGCGCAGCCCGCCTCGATGGCGGCGAACACGTAGCGGGGCTGGAAGTGAATGTCGGCGACGACGGGGATCTGCGCCTTGCGGGCGATCTGCGGCAGGGCGTCGGCGTCGTCCTGGGACGGGCACGCCACCCGCACGATGTCGCAGCCGGCCGCGGTCAGCTGGGCGATCTGCTGGAGGGTCGCGTTCACGTCGGCCGTCGGGGTCGTCGTCATGGACTGCACGGAGACCGGTGAGCCGCTGCCCACGCCGACCTTGCCGACCCGGAGTTGGCGGGTCGGGCGGCGTGGGGCGAGGGGTTCCGGCAGTGTCCGGGGTGTCTGGGGCATGCCGAGGGAGACCGTCATGATTCCTTCTTCTGGTCAACGGGCGGGACGGCGGGTCAGTGAGCCGGGTGGCCGGCGGCGGGTGCGGGCCGGCCCTGCCGCGGTACGGCGTCGAGGGCGGCCAGTTCCTCGGCGAGCGTGCGGGCGATGTGCCGGCTCGTCAGGCCGCTGCCGGCGAGCACGTCCCCGCGGGCGCCGTGGTCGGGGAAGTCCTGGGCGATGCCGAAGGTGCGTACCGCGGCGGTGGCGCCGTGGTCGCAGAGGGCCTGGGCGACGGCGGCGCCCACACCGCCGACCCGCCCGTTGTCCTCCACGGTCGCGACCATCCGGTGTTCGCGGCCTAGTTCCAGCAGGCCCGACGGCACCGGCTTGACCCAGCGCGGGTCGACGACGGTGACGCCGAAGCCGTGTCCCGCGAGCAGGTCGGCGGTCTCCAGGCAGGTGGTGGCCATGGTGCCGACGGCGACCAGCAGGACGTCCGGGTGCTCGGCCCGGCGCAGGATGTCGACACCGCCGCAGGAGTCGAGGGCGGGGATGTCCTCGCCGACGCTGCCCTTGGGGAACCGTACGACGGTGGGGGCGTCGTCGACGGCGACGGCCTCGCGCAGCGCCCGTCGCAGGGTGGCTCCGTCGCGTGGGGCGGCCACGCGGAGGCCGGGGACGAGCTGCAGCAGCGACAGGTCCCACATGCCGTTGTGCGACGGCCCGTCGTCGCCGGTGGCGCCTGCCCGGTCGAGGACGAAGGTCACGGGCGCCCGGTGCAGGGCGACGTCCATCAGGACCTGGTCGAAGGCCCGGTTGAGGAAGGTGGCGTAGAGGGCGACGACGGGGTGCAGTCCACCGAGGGCGAGCCCGGCTGCCGAGGTCACCGCGTGCTGTTCGGCGATGCCCACGTCGAAGGTGCGCTCCGGATGGCGCTCGGCGAACCGGCTCAGCCCGGTCGGGGCGAGCATGGCGGCGGTGATCGCCACCAGGTCCGGCCGCTCGGCGCCCAGTTCGGCCAGCTCGGCACCGAACACGTCGGTCCAGGAGGGCCGTTCGCGGCGGGCCGGAGCCGCTGCGGCCGGCTGGGCACGCACGGCGTGGAAACGGTCTGCCTCGTCCTGTTCGGCAGGCCGGTGGCCGCGGCCCTTCTCGGTGAGGCAGTGCACCACCACCGGCCGGCCGAGCCGCTTGGCGCGGGTCAGGGCCGACTCCAGGGCCTCGATGTCATGGCCGTCGACCGGGCCGAGATAGGCCAGGCCCAGTTCCTCGAAGAGACCCCGCGGGCCGAGGTGGCCGGCATCGGCGCGGGGGCCGGTGCGCAAGGCTGCCAGATGGTCGGCGAGGCCGCCGACGGTGGGGGCGTAGGAGCGTCCGTTGTCGTTGACGACGACGACCAGGGGGCGGTGCTTCGCGGCGGCGATGTTGTTCAGCGCTTCCCAGGCCATGCCGCCGGTGAGGGCCCCGTCGCCGATGACGGCGACGACGCTGCGGTCGGTGCTCCCCTGGATCTCGTACGCCTTCGCCAAGCCGTCCGCGTAGGAGAGCGCGGTAGAGGCGTGGCTGTTCTCGATGACGTCGTGGGCGGACTCGGCGCGGCAGGGGTATCCGGACAGGCCGCCGCGGCGGCGGAGCGTGTCGAATCCGGCGGCCCGGCCGGTCAGGATCTTGTGCACGTAGGTCTGGTGACCGGTGTCCCACAGGATGCGGTCGCGCGGTGAGTCGAAGACCCGGTGCAGGGCGATGGTGAGTTCCACCACCCCGAGGTTGGGGCCCAGGTGACCGCCGGTCCTGGTGACCTTCTCCACCAGGAACCGGCGGATCATCGCGGCCAGTTCGGTCACCTCGGCCCCGGACAGCGCGCGCAGGTCCGCCGGCCCGGTGATCTCGTCAAGCTGTGGCAAGACGCCTCCTTCGTCGTGTCGTCGCGTACCGCGCGGGTCCACGGCGCGTGGGTGTGTCAGTGGTCCCGGTAGGCGACCCGGTGTGCCATCTCGGTGAGTTCGCCTCGCCAGTCCTCGTCGATGGGTGCCTGGTGCAGCACGTCGACGGCGGTGGTGACGAGGTGGTCGATCCGTTCCTCGACCTCGGCCCGGACGCCACTGTCGGTCAGCAGGCGGCGCAGTTCGTCGGCGTCGGCCGCGTGGATCCCGCCGTCCGCGGGCAGCACCAGGGCCCGGACCCGCGCGTCGCGCCGGACGGCGAGGGCGAGCAGCAGGGTCATCTTGTGCTGGGCGAAGTCCAGTCCGGCCGGTTTGCCGGTGATCTCGCCGTCGCCGAACGCGTCGATGAGGTCGTCGCGCAGCTGGAAGGCCTCGCCCAGAGCCCGTCCGTACGCCTCGAACGATGCGGCGAGGTCCGGGCGGCCTGCGAGCAGGGCGCCGATGGTCAGCGGCCGGTGGATGGAGTAGTGCCCGGACTTGCAGACGGCGATCCGGCGGGACGTCTCCGGGTCGGGGTCGTAGGCGGCCGCGACCGAGACGTCCAGGAACTGTCCGACCAGCATCTCGGACTTCAGCCGGGACCATTCGTCGAGGACGGGCCGGGAGAATCCGGCAAGGAGCTGGTCCGCGTAGGTCAGGGCGAGGTCGCCGGCGAGGATCGCCGCGTTCTCACCGTACCGTTCGGAGCTTCCCCGCCAGCCCGCCCGGCGGTGCTCAGCGGCGCGGGCGACATGGAGGGTGGGCAGGCCGCGGCGCCGGTCGGACTCGTCGAGGACGTCGTCGTGGATGAGCGCGGACACGTGCAGCAGCTCCAGGGCCGCGCCGAGGCGAGCCGCGGCGGGGTCGTCGGGGCTGCCGCCCGCGAGCAGGAAACCGGAGGCGCAGAACGCGGGCCGCAACCGCTTGCCGCCGGCCGCCACGAGGTCGCCGATCGCGTCGAGGAGGACCAGCGCCTGCGGGGCGTCGTCGGCCCAGCGGGCGCGCTCCTCGGCGAGCAGGGCGGCGACGGCGCGTTCGACGCCGTCCAGGATCGTGGCGCGCGCCTCTTTGAGAGCGCGGGCGGCGGGCGCGGAACACGTGGTTGTCGTCATGGCTTCTCCTCGGCCAGGGGCGTGCTGGGGACGCGGTCGCCGGCGGTGGTCGCCAGCCGTGCGGGCAGGGCGAAGACCACGTCCTCGCTGGCGCCCCGGTCAGTCTCGACGCCGGTGTAGCCCAGTTCGGTGAGCCGCTCGGCGAGCCCGCGGACCAGGATCTCGGGGGCGCTGGCGCCGGAACTGATGCCGACGGTGGTGACAGACTCCAGCCAGCTCTCGTCCAGGAAGGTGACGTCGGGCACCAGGTGGGCGCGAGCGCCGTGTTCCCGGGCGACCTCCACCATCCGCACGGAGTTGCTGGAGTTGACGGAGCCCACGACGAGGACGAGGTCGCTGCGGCGGGCGAGGGCCTTCACCGCGTTCTGGCGGTTCTGGCTGGCGTAGCAGATGTCGTCGCCGTGCGGGCCCACGAGGTCGGTGAACCTGCGGCGCAGCGCGTCGACGACGCGTGCGGTCTCGTCCAGCGACAGGGTCGTCTGGGTCAGGTAGGCCACGGGGGCGTCGTCGGGCAGGTCGAGCCGTTCGACGTCCTCTTCGGTCCCGACGACCAGGGTGCGTTCGGGTGCCTCGCCGCGGGTGCCCTCGACCTCCTCGTGGTCGGCGTGGCCGACGAGCAGGATGGTGCGGCCGTCGCGGGCGTAGCGCACGGCCTCCTGGTGCACCTTGGCCACCAGCGGGCAGGTCGCGTCGATGACGTCGAGTCGGCGCTCGGCCGCGGCGCGGCGTACGGCCGGGGAGACGCCGTGGGCGGAGAAGACGCAGACCGCGCCCTCCGGCACCTCGCTCTCGCTGTCGACGAACCGGGCGCCGCGTTCGGTGAGTTCGGCGACCACGTGGTGGTTGTGCACAATCTCCTTGCGTACGTAGACGGGCGGTCCGTACAGGTCCAGGGCCCGCTCCACGATGCCGACGGCCCGTCGTACCCCGGCGCAGAAGCCTCTCGGCTCGGCCAGCACGATCCGCCGGGTGCCGGAGTCTTCGTCGGGTGCTGTCTGCGTTTGCTGGGATCCCACGGGTTTCTTCCTTCCAACAGGCTTGCCGGGGGCGGGTACGGGCGGGCCACACAGGGGCCGGCCGGAATGCGCTGTGCCCGGGAACGTCTCGCCGGGCGGCTGGGCGGGCAGGTCCGCCGGGCGGCCGCGCAAAGGACGCCGAGGTACCGGCCGCACGGTGCGCGGCCGGTACCTCGTCAGGCTGCAGTCCCGGCCCCCGGACCTGACACGTCCCGTCCGGGCGGGGCATCGACTCCGGAGGGAACGCGGGGGTGCCGGGACTTCGCGGCTGAAGAATAGGCCGAACGGCCCGGCGGGCCCACGGTGTTCAGCTTCGGCAACCCTTCGCCACCTGTCGTACACCGTGCAACTGCCGGGAATTCACACTTGCTCAGTCGCTCCGGCAGACAAAAGCGATCTTCCTCGTATTCTTTCGGGACCCCGGCGCCGAGTCCGCTGCGTGGGGCTCCGGCCAGGACGTGAGTCGAACCGTCCGCCGGAACGCTCACTTCCGATTTTTGAGGTCACTTCCATGAACTCTCACCGTCGTCCGCCCGCCCTGCGTCGCGTCCTGCTCTGCGCGGCCCTGGCCTCCGCCACGCTGCTGGCCGGCCCGGTCGGCGCCGTCTGCCTGCCCACCGCCCCGGTCGCCGTGGCGCGCGCCCAGGACTCCGCCGTCACGGTCGCGGGCGTGCTCAACTTCCGTGACGCGGGCGGCTATCCGACCGCCTTCGGGCCTCGGATGCGCACCGGTGTGCTGTACCGCTCGGGCGCACTGCAGAACGCCACGGACGCGGGTGTGCAGACGCTGTCGGACCTGCACGTCACGAAGGTCGTCGACTTCCGCACGGACGCGGAGCGGACCGCCGCCCCGGACCGGCTCCCGGCCGGCGCGTCGGCCGCTCTGTACCCGGTGTCGTCCACCGACCGGCTCCAGTCCTTCGGCCAGCTGCTGTCGATGACGGCGGACGAGCAGCAGGCCCTGCTGGGCGACGGCGGGGCCGAGGAGATGATGCTGCAGACCGCGCGGGAGTTCGTGACGGTGCCCGGCAAGCGGGAGCAGTTCGGCAAGGCGCTGCGCGACATCGCCGACGCCCGGGGCGACGACGCCGTCCTGGTGCACTGCACCGGCGGCCGGGACCGCACCGGCTGGCTGATCGCGATCGTACAGACACTGCTGGGCGTCTCCCGTGACGACGTGTTCGCGGACTACCTGCGCTCCAACACCGAACTGGCTTCCTGGAAGCAGGGCGTGCTGCAGCAGCTCGCCGCCGGCGGTATGCAGGATCCGGGTCTGGTCGAGCCCCTCCTCGATGTCGACGCCTCCTATCTGCAGGCGTCGTTCGACCAGGCGCAGCAGTCGTACGGCTCCTTCGACGCGTTCGTGCGCGACGGTCTCGGCATCGACGACGGGACCCTGGCGCGACTGCGCGCACGGCTGCTCTGACCGCGGCGGATTCGCCACAGGGGTGCGGCTGAGCCCCCGCGGGAAGCCGGACAGGAAAGTGCCCTGCCCCCCGGGGGATGTAGGGGCAGGGCACGGCCGGTAAGCGGCGGTTACTGCTCGTGGATCTCCACGACACCGCTGCTGCCGTCGACGGTGACGAGCATGCCGTCCCGAAGGATCTGGGTGGCGTTGCCGGTGGCCAGCGCGGCCGGGATGCCGTACTCGCGGGCGATGATCGCCGCGTGCGACAGCGCGCCGCCCGTGTCGGTCACCAAGGCGCCGATGCTCGGGAAGACCACCGACCACACCGGCGAGGTGATCGGGCAGACCAGGACGTCACCGGCCCGGATCTTGTCGAACTCGCCCTCGCTGAGCACCACACGGGCCACACCGGTGTAGCGTCCGGCCGATCCGGGCACCCCGCGCAGCCGGCCGCTCTCTCCCTGGCGGGGCGCGGGTGAGACGCCGCCCATGTGCTGCATCGTCCAGGCGAAGCCGCCCATCGTCTCGCGGACCTCGGCCGGCAGGGCGTCCATCGACGGCGGCGGGCCGGGCCGCTCGCCGAAGCTGTCCGCGCCGGGGTTCTGCAGCGCCCACCGGTGCTCGCCGCGCCGCCGCGTGACGGTCTCGCGGACGTCCCGGGACTCCAGCAGGGCCTGGCGGAGTTCCTCGACCTCCAGGAAGAACGCATGGTCGGCGCGGTCCAGCAGACCGCGCCCGGCGAGCCGGCCGGCCGCCTCCAGGGCGGCCCAGCGCAGCAGGGCGTTGGGCGCGCTGACGGTCCAGTACTCGTTGTCCTCGCGGACCGGGTAGGCGCGTTCCGCTCCGGCGAGCAGTGCGCCGAAGCGCTCGGCCTCGGCGCCGCCGGCGAGTTCGGCGTGTGCCTTGGCCACCGCCTCCCGGCGGGCCTGCTCCACCGCGCCGCCGCTGTGGTCGAGGGCGGCGTCCTGGCCGAGCTGGTCGCGCAGCAGGGAGAGGATCAGTTCGGGCCGCTCCGCCAGGGCGGGGTTGGCCAGTTCGTACTGGAGAGCGCGGCAGCCGTACTCGCCACGGTACGTCTCGAAGGCGGCGGCGAACTCCTGGTCCGTCTCCAGCAGGGTGCGCAGGGCGGCCAGGTCGGGGGTCCCCTGCAGCCGCTGCCGGGCCGTACGGGCCAGCTCGGACATGGCGAGCGCGGGGCCGGTGCTCTCGGTGGACAGGCCGGTCAGCAGCTCGAAGACGCGGCCCTGTTCCCAGCCCAGCGTGCCCGTCGTGAACAGGCCGAACCGGCCCAGCGCGATGGACACCGCGCCCAGCAGCCGGAAGTGCACCTCGGTGCCGTCCCGGTGCAGCGCGCGGACCTGGGCGAGGTGCTCGGCGAGCGCCTCGTCGGACAGGGCGGTCACATCGACGCGGCGCAGTGCGTCGATGCGGTCGGCGAAGCGCGGCCTGATCTCCTCCAGCCATTCCTCGATCACCTGGCCTGCCAGGTCCTCGCGGACGGCGGCCACGCAGGTGGCGATGCGGGCGGGGGCGTCGGCCGGACTCAGCGGCAGGGTGGCCATGTAGCGCCAGCCGCCGATGGTGGCGAAGGCCAGTCCCTTGAGCAGGAGGCCGAACTGGGCGCAGACGCCTTCGAGGACGGTGTTGTTGTAGTCCAGCAGCTCCCGGGTCATCGGCAGCAGCGGCAGCGGCGCGTGCGTGGTGTCCTTGGCCCAGAAGCCCCGCGGGGCGTTGACGGGCACGGGCACCGGTTCCGGCTCGGGGTCGGCGATCGCGGTGATGGGCCGGCCCTGAAGGAGGTGGAGACGGCCGGCGGCGCGCGCCCACTCGATGTCGGTCGGGCCGCCCAGGACCTCGGCGACCCGCTCGGCCAGCGTGGCGATCTCCTGCGCCTGTCCGGCGGTCAGGGCGCCGTGCCGGCCGGCGGTGTTCACCGGGGTGCCGGTGCCGCCCGCGGGGACGGCCCAGTCGTCCGGGGACACCTCACCGGACACCAGCTGTTCGCCGATGCCGCGGACCGCGCTGACGAGGACCTCGTCGCGGGCGCCGGTGACCGGGTTGACGGTGAAGGCCACCCCCGCGGTCTCCGCGGGCACCAGCCGCTGCACCAGGACGGCGAGCGGAGCGTCGCCCTCGGCGCCGGCGGCGGTGCGGTAGCCGCGGACCACCTCGGTGAAGCCGGACGCCCAGCACGCGCGGACCGCCTCGTCGAGAGCCTCCGCTCCCTCGACGTCGAGGATCGTCGTGTACTGCCCGGCGTGCGAGGCATGCGCCCCGTCCTCGTCGATGCCGGAGGAGCGGACCGCGAGGGGGCCGTCGAGACGGCGTGCCACCTCCTGGACCGCGGCGCGGATACCGGCGTCGAGCGGGCTCCCGGCGACCGTCTCGGCCGTCACCTCCGCCAGTTCACGCACATGACGGACCATGGCCCGGGCAGTGACGACGTATCCGTCGGGTACGGGAAAGCCCGATCGCCGCAGCTGCGCCAGTACTGCGGCCTTCGCGCCGACCTCGGCGCGGTCCAGGGCCCGGGGGTCGTCCAGTGACACCACGAGCGGTGCCGCGTCTGTGTTGTCGTTCCTGTCGTTGCTCACTCGGCTCTCCTCGCGAGGACGTGATGTGGTTCTTCCGCCCCCTGCCGGGTGCGCCCGGGCAGCGGGCTGGTGGTGGGCCGGCGCGGGCACGGGCGGTGCCCGACGGGCCGGGGGCGGCGGGCCGGACCGCCGACGGTTTCGGGGCGCGTGCCGCAGCGTACAAAACGGACCGGTCGGCCGAAAAATTGTTCAACTTGCACACCCGGACGGGCTGTTCACCCGCCCGGCGGCCCGGCCGCGCCCCGCAGACGGTCCGTTTTGTCCGCACGAGCGGTCCGTTTCTACGCTCCGGCCGCCTGTCCGTTCAGCCGGCGGCGAGGGTCGGCGCGGGGTGCGCCGTGACCTCACGGCTGATCTCGACCAGTGCCTGTGCCGTCTCGGCGGGCCGCTCCAGGACGTACATGTGGCCGCCCTCGACCAGCCGGGTCGACCGGGGTGTGAGGACGTCGCCGAGCCGGGCCAGGGCGGCGGGCGGGCACGCCACGTCGTCGGTGCCGCCGAGCAGATGCAGCGGGGTGTCGAGCGGTTCGGGCGCCCATCCCCGTCGGTCCAGCAGCGCCAGGTCCT
The DNA here is from genome assembly GCF_000497445.1 of Streptomyces roseochromogenus subsp. oscitans DS 12.976. Classification (NCBI taxonomy): domain Bacteria; kingdom Bacillati; phylum Actinomycetota; class Actinomycetes; order Kitasatosporales; family Streptomycetaceae; genus Streptomyces; species Streptomyces roseochromogenus. The sequence goes on from NZ_CM002285.1 coordinate 2,455,055, forward strand.
GGCGCAGGTTGGGGACGAGGAACCGCAGCGCGAAGTCCTCGGACGTGTTCAGGTCGGGCAGCATGCCCTGTCGGGTGGCCTCCCGGAAAAGCGCCCGGTCGTCCAGCTCCAGCAGTCCGGCCGGGGAGTGGTGCGGCCGGGGCGGTGCGGAGAGCACCAGGTGCAGGCTCTCGGAGGGCGGCGCGGCCCGCAGCCAGGCCATCCGGTGGGCCACCGCGGCACCCAGGCTGTGCCCGAGCACCAGGGCCGGTTCGCGCAGGTCCGCGGCGAGCAGGCCGAGGTAGAAGGAGGCCAGAGCGTCGAGGCCGGCGGGTCCGGGGGCGAATCCGGTCGGCGGCTGTACGGCGGTGACCCGCCAGTCGCGCGGGATGTGCCGGGCCAGCCGGACGAAGGAGCGGGCGGATCCGCCCGCGAAGGGCAGGCAGACCAGGTGGAAGCCCCGGCCCTCCTGCAGGACGACCCGTTCGGGACCGGCTCTCATGTCTGTCCTTCCATCTCGCGCCGACGGATGAGGAATCGGGCCGTCTTCCCGGTGGACGTCGTGGGCAGGGCGTCGGTCAGACGGACGGTGTGGGGGCGTTTGAAGGGCGGCAGGGTGCGGCGCAGCGCGGCCAGCACCTGTCCGCGCAGTTCCTCGCCGACGCCGTCCTCGGGCACCACATGGGCCACGATCCGGACGACGTCGTCCTGGTCGGGTACGCCGACCACGGCGCAGGAGCCGACGCCGGGGACGGCGAGGACCGCGTCCTCCACCTCGGAGGGGAGGATCTTCATCCCGCCGACGTTGAGGATGTTGTCGGAGCGGCCGAGGTAGACCCAGCCGTGCTCGGGGTCGTGGGTCATGGTGTCGCCGGTGTGCACCCAGCCGTCCCGGAAGGTCTCGGCACTCAGGTCGGGGCGGTTCCAGTAGCGGTCGGCGACGCTGGGGCCGCGCACCCGCAGATGACCGATGCCGCCCTGTTCCAGCGGGCGGCCCTCGTCGTCGCAGACCTCGGCCTCGAAGCCGGGCACCGGGATGCCGGTGCTGCCTGCCGGAGAGACCCCGGGCACGGTGGCCAGGAAGATGTGCAGGCACTCGGTGGAGCCGAGACCGTTGACGACAGTGAGGCCGAGGGTCTCGGTCAGCCGAGTGCTGAGCTGGGGGCCGAGGTGCTCCCCCGCCGACACGGCGAGTCGTACGGAGGACAGGTCCAGCCGCCGGGCGGCGTCGGGCATGGACAGCAGGGCCGCGTACAGCGTCGGCACGGCGAACAGCAGGGTGGGCCGGGTACGGGCGACCAGACCTGCCACGGCGTGCGGTTCGAAGCGGCCGGCGAAGAGCACGGCACTCGCGCCGACCGAGAAGGGCAGCAGGAGCGAGTTTCCGAACCCGTAGCCGAACGGCAGCTTCGCCGTGGACAGCACCCGGTCCTCGCTGGTGATCCCGAGGTGCCGGCCGAAGGTCCGGGGGAAGGCCAGCAGACCCCGGTGCAGGTGCACCACGCCCTTGGGGCGCCCGGTGCTGCCGGAGGTGTACTGGATCAGTGCGGGGTCCCGCCCGTCCCGGGCGCGCACCGTCCACAGCGGGGTCGCTCCGGTGGTGGCCTCCGCGAGAGAGGTGACCGGCCCGGCGCCCGGCCCCGCGCTCCACACGCGCACGTCCGGCGCGTGTTCGGTCAGCTCCCGGGCCAGCTCGCCCTCGGCGTCCTGTACGACGACGGCGCGAGGGCCGCAGTCGGCCACGACTTCGCGCTGGTCGTCGAGCGGCAGCATCGGGCTGACCGGTACGGGCACGGCGCCGAGCCGCATCGCGGCCAGCACGCACGCCACCGCGTCGACGCCGTCCGGCAGCACGGTCACCACGCGGTCGCCCGGCGCGATGCGGGCCTCTGCGAGGACGCGGGCCGTGCGGCACACCCGTTCGTGCAGCCTGCTGTAGGTCAGCTCCCCTTCCTTGGTGACCAGGCTGACCCGGTCGCCGTTGCCCGCGCTCAGATGGCGGTCCAGGTACCACCAGCCGGCGTTCGTCGCCGTCTCGGGCCCGTTCACGCGGCCTCCCCGGGGTGCGGGGCGGGCGGGCCGACGAGGACGGCGGTGGCGCTGCCGCCGCGGTCGACGCCCAGGCACAGGGCCAGCGGTCCGATCGGGGCGGCGGGCGCGTCGCCCCGGTCCGGAGCCGCGGGCACGACGCCTCGGGCGAGTGCCTCGACGGCCACGACCACGGCCACCGCCCCATCGGCGCCACCGCAGTGTCCGGTGGCCGCCAGGGGGTCGCACACCGGCAGCTTGGGGCCGAACACGGTGTCCAGGGCCATGCGCACGGCTGTCCCGGCGACGGCGTCGCCGCCGGTGACGGTGACGGCGCAGCCCACCTCGGCCGCGAACCGGTCCGCCGTGCGCAGCGCGTCGAGGACCGCCTCTTCGGCCGCCCGGGCCAGGGCGCGGGACGCGTCCGGGTCGGTGTCGGCGGGTTCGGCGGTGACCTGGCAGGTGCCCAGCATCCGGGCGAGGTGGGGCTCGGTGGCGCC
>NZ_CM002285.1:2458349-2491150 GCF_000497445.1 Streptomyces roseochromogenus subsp. oscitans DS 12.976
GGACTGCGGGCCCCACACCGGGTTGACCGGTCCGCCGGCGCCCTGGGAGGCGTTGTGGATGGCGAGGTACTCGTTGCGGCCGGCGTGCAGGGTGCCCAGGACGACGCCGGTCCGGTCGGGGTCCACGGCCTCGCGGACGCCGGCGGCGTGCGCGGCGTACAGCAGCAGCCGGGCGTCGCGGCTCATGGCGCGGGCAGCGCGGGCGCCGGCCACGTCGGTGAGGTCGAGCGGGGTGCGGACGTGGCCCGCGAAGACCTCCGGGTCGGTGTCGTCCGCCGTGGCCCGCTCCGGGTGGGCGGCGGGCAGTGGGTTGGCGACGAGCGGGACTCCCTGGGTGGTGAAGGGCCGCCGGCCGTCCAGCAGGTCCTCGAAGAGCCGGGCGACCGAGGTGCCGCAGGCGGTCACCGCTCCGGCAGCGGTGATCACGGCGCCCGTCGAGGGCGGTGACGGATTCGGTGTACGCACATCAATCCTTCAGGCAGTGAGGGCGGTTGACGAGGGGCGCCCGGCCCGTCGGGGTGGGGCGCGTCGGCGGGCGTGCGGGCGGCTCAGTCCGGGTAGCGCGCCAGCACGATCGCCGAGGTGTTCCCGCCGAAGCCGAACGCGTTGCTGAGGGTCACCCGCACGGGCATGTCGCGGGCGGGTCCGCGCACCACGTCCAGGCCGGCGCAGCTCTCGTCCGCCTCCCGCAGGGTGGGGTTGCCGGGGACGCGGCCGTCGCGGATGGCGAGGACACACGCGATGGCCTCCACGGCGCTCGCGCCGCCCTGGGAGTGGCCCATCAGGCCCTTGATGGAGGAGACCGCGGGCGTGCCGCCCCGGCTGCCGAAGTACTCGGCCAGGCAGGCCGCTTCCAGGGAGTCGTTGGCCGGGGTGCCGGTCCCGTGCGCGCTGACGTAGTCCACCTCGCGCGGGTCGATGCCGGCCTGTTCGAGGCTGTCCTGCATGCACCGCAGCATGCCGAGACCCTGCGGGTGAGGGGCCGTCATGTGGTGGGCGTCGGCGGCGAGCGCGTAGCCCGGCAGTTCGGCCAGGACGGTGGCGCCGCGCCGCACCGCGTGCTCCAGGGACTCCAGCACCAGGACGCCGGCGCCTTCGGAGGGCATCATGCCGCGCCGGTCCCGGTCGAAGGGGCGTACGGCGTCGGGGGCCAGCGCGCGCAGGGTGGTGAACAGCCGGTACACGGATTCCGACAGTTCGTCCACGCCGCCGGCGACCATGGCGTCGGCCTGTCCGGAGCGGATGGCGTCGGCGGCCATCGCGAGGGCGGTGTTGCCCGCGGCGCAGCCGGCCGCGACCACCTGCCGGGGCCCGCGCAGTCCGAAGGCACGACCGGGTTCCCGGGCCAGCGACTGCGGTGAGTCCCAGGAGAAGTCCTCGGTGAGCGGGCGGCCCTGGCGGCGCAGTTCCTCCAGATGCGGGCGGGTGCCCATGACGGTGCCGACCACGATGCCGGTGCGTGCCAGACCCGGGTGGCCGAGCAGTCCGGCGTCTCGCAACGCGGCGTCGACGGAGTGGTGGACGTAGCGCAGGGAGCGCGGGACGCTGCGGCCGTCCGAGGTCAGCGGGGCGGTCAGGGCGGGGTCGGTGACCTCGGCGGCCAAGTGGGTGGGGTATCCGTCGGTGGGGAACCGGGTGACGGGTGCGGTCGCGACGGTTCCAGCCGTGACGTTGCGCCAGAACTCCTCGACCTCGGTGCCGAGCGGGGTGGCCAGCCCCAGGCCCGTCACGACAACCCGGTGGCGGCCCCTCGTGTCACGCGACATGCCGGGCGACCTGACGGCAGAGGTCCTCGACGGTGTCGCTGACGGCGACCTGCTCGTGGGTGAGCGAGCAGTTGAACCGGGACTCGATGTGGGCGACGATCTCCAGCTTCTGCAGCGAGTCGCCGCCGAGGTCGTCATAGAAACGAGCCTGAGGGGGCACCTGTTCGGTCGGCAGGGTCAGTACGCCGGCGACGACGTCGGTGACCACGGCGCGGATCTCGGTCTCGTTCATGAGTGCTCCTTGACGGTGAGGGCGGGGCCGAACAAGCGGACCCAGCGGCGCAGATGAGACAGGGTCAGGCCGCCTGACCAGTGCAGGGTTTTGGAGGCCACGAGCCAGTAGGCGATCCCCGCGGCGGCGGCCGCGGCGGCGGCCCGGGTCGGGGCGCAGGCCGTCAGGCACAGCGCGAGGAAGTAGAAGGTGTACTGGTGCATCACCTCGCGGGCCGCCTCACGGTCCAGCGGGGCGACCGCCCGGGACGCGGCGGTGACCACGAGCGCCGACACCGCCACGAGCGGCAGCAGCGCAAGGGCCGGCAGCGGCAGGACGTGCAGCGCCGCGTACAGCGCCAGCAGCAGGAACGGTGCGCCGATGAAGGCGTACACGGCGGCGCCCCGTCCGATCCGGGCCACCGAGAGCCACAGGCTGGAGTAGCCCAGGCGACGGTCGCCCTCGACGTCGGTGATGTCCTTGATGCCGGACAGACCGAGGCTGAAGGCGGCCAGCACGGACACGGCCGGCAGTACCGGGGACAGCAGGGTGTCATATCCGCCGTACACCGCCCAGCCGGTCAGCAGGGGCGTGATCAGCGGTGCGGTCAGGGCGAGCAGGGCAAGGACGCGGTGGCGCTTGAAGGCGGGGCCGATCGAGTAGCCGATGGCCACGCCGATGTCGACCAGCAGCAGGGCGGGCAGGGCGAAGCCGGGGTGCCGCCAGGTGAGGGCCGCGCCGATGAGGACGAACACCGTCCAGGACAGCACGGCCACCGCAGTGAGCCGGGACCAGCCGAACTCCTCGCACAGCCGGGTGCGTTCGGGCCGGTTGACCTCGTCGGCCGCCCGGTCGGCGATCCGGTTGACCGACTCGGTGCCCACGCAGTAGGCGAGCCACATCGGCACGCCCAGCAGGGCCAGGCCGGGACCCAGGTGCCCGGTGGCCGCGAGTCCGGCGGCGAAGCCCACCCAGTAGTAGGCGGTGAAGCGGACGCTGCAGCTGCGCAGCAGAAGCAGCACCGCACGGCGGGCGGTCGGCGGTCGCACCCGGTGGGCCGGGGCCGTCAGGGGGGCGGTCATGTCAGCTCACCCGCTTTCGCACCACGACCGGAAGGCGGGCCGGGCCGCGCAGGCCCATGCCGGGCTTGTAGGCGATCGGCTCCTCGGCCAGGGCGAGCGAGGTGATGCGCACGGTCAGCCCGCGCAGTGCCTCCTTGGCCATCATCGTGGCCAGCGGGGCGCCCAGGCAGTAGTGAATGCCCCGGCCGAAGGACAGGTGGTTGCGGCCTTCACGCCCGATGTCGACGGCGTCGGGGGCGGGGAAGGCCCGCTCGTCACGGTTGGCGGAGGCGACCAGCAGGATCACCGCGTCGCCCGGCTCGATGACCTCGCCGTGCAGTTCCATCCGCTCCAGGGCGATCCGGCCGACCTGGTGGGCCGGGGGCTCCAGCCGCAGGATCTCCTCGAGTGTGGCGTCGGTCGTCTCCGGCCGCTCGGCGATCCGGGTGAAGGCCTCGGGCTGCCGGGCGAAGACGACGGCGGCGTTGCCCAGCAGGTTGGAGAACGTCTCCTGTGCGGCGACGACCAGCAGGACGCAGGTGGCCGCGATCTCCTGGGTGGTGAGCGCGCTGCCCTGGTCGCGGGCGCGCACCAGCTGGGAGACGAGGTCCTCGCCGTCGCCGCCGGCCCGCCGGGCGGCGAGTTCGAGGAAGTAGGAGGTGCAGGCGGCGACCGCGGTGCGGCGGGCCTCGGCGACCTCGGGGGGCAGGGCGACGTCCAGGTCCAGCAGACCCGCGATCTCGGTCGACCAGGTGGTGAACTGCGCCTGGTCCTCGGCCGGGATGCCCAGCATGGTGCCGAGGACGCGGATCGGCATCGGGGTGGCCAGCCGCTCCATGAGGTCGAAGCGCTCGGGGAGTTCACCCAGGAGTTCCTCCACGATCGCGGTGACCGCGGACCGCAGGTTCCTGATCATGGCCGGGGTGAAGGCCTGGCCGACCAGACCGCGCAGCCGGGTGTGCTCCGGCGGGTCGGTCAGCATGAACAGCTTGGCGTCCCAGTCGTCCAGGCCGAGGCCCAGGAAGGGCGGCGGCTCGTCGCCGGCCTCGCCCATGATCTGCTGGAAGAACTTGGAGTTGGCGAAGTCCTTCCCCATCCGTCGGTCCCGCAGGAGCAGTTCGCAGTCCTCGTAGCGACTGACCAGGAAGGCGCCGAGCGGCCCGCGCAGCACCGGGAAACGGTCGCGCAGAACGCGGTAGGCGGGAAACGGATCGGCCTGGAAAGAGGGATCGGCGGGATTGAAGGGCAATTCGGCGACACCGGCGCCGGAGGAGGCGGAAACCTCGGTCTGAGTCATTTCTGAAGCCTTTCGGAAACGGCCGGTTCAGGGCCCTGCGAAATCAGCGACTGCACCGCGCACGAGGGGTCAGGGAAACAGTCGGGGAACAAAGCGTCAACCGCGATCGGCCGCCGGGTGCACGAACGGCCGGCCGTGCTGCGACGCACAGGCGGGGCAAGGCGATGGGGAGCGGTGGGCAAGGACCGGAAACGCGGGCGGGCAAGGGGGGAATTTCCCCGGTTGCACGCCCGGTTCCGGCCCGGCGCGGCGGTCAGTCCCTGAGCATCTGCGCCAGGAGGAAGGCCAGTTCGAGCGACTGGCGGTGGCTCAGACGTGGGTCGCACGCCGTCTCGTAGCGCCGGTGCAGGTCCTGGACGAGCAGCCCGTCCGCGCCGCCCAGGCACTCGGTGACGTCGTCGCCGGTCAACTCCACATGGACGCCGCCCGCATGCGTGCCCAGCGCCCGGTGCACCTCGAAGAAGCCGGACACCTCGTCCAGGATGTCGTCGAAGCGCCGTGTCTTGTGACCGCTGGTCGCCTCGAAGGTGTTGCCGTGCATGGGATCGCACACCCAGGTGACCGCGACGCCGTTGGCGGTCACCTTCTCCACCAGCCCGGGGAGCACGTCGCGGATGCGGCTCGCGCCCATGCGGGTCACGAACGTCAGCCGGCCGGGGCTGTTGCCGGGGTTGAGCCGGTCGGCGTAGGCGAGGGCCTCGTCCGCGGTGACGGACGGGCCGAGTTTGACCCCGATGGGGTTGCGGATGCGGGCGAAGTAGTCGACGTGCGCCCCGTCCAGGTCACGGGTGCGCTCCCCGATCCACAGGAAGTGGCCGCTGGTCGCGTACGACAGCCCGGTGCGCGGGTCGGTGCGGGTGAGGGCGTCCTCGTAGTCGAGGAGCAGCCCTTCGTGCCCGGCGAAGAACTCGACGCCACGGGTGGCGTGGGGGTCGACGCCGCAGGCTTTCATGAAGCGCAGCGAGCGGTCGATCTCGCCGGCCAGGTCCTCGTAGCGGCGGCCGGCGGGCGAGTCGCGTACGAACCCCTGGTTCCAGGCGTGCGCCTCGCGGAGGTCGGCGGAGCCTCCGGTGGCGAAGGCGCGCACCAGGTTGAGGGTGGCCGCGGAGGAGTCGTACATCCGGCGCAGTCGGCGGGCGTCGGGGGTGCGGGACGCGGGGCTGAACTCCAGCCCGTTGACCGCGTCCCCACGATAGGCGGGCAGCGTGACGTCGTCACGGGTCTCGGTCGGCCGTGAGCGCGGCTTGGCGTACTGGCCGGCCATCCGTCCCACCTTGACCACGGGCACCTGTGCGGCGTACGTGAGGATCACGGCCATCTGCAGCAGGGTGCGCAGTTTTCGGCGGACGGAGTCGGTGGTGGTGCCGGTGAACGTCTCGGCGCAGTCGCCGCCCATGAGGACGAAGGCCCGGCCGTGGGTGACGTCGGCCAGCCGGGCGGTGAGGCGGTCGGACTCCTCGGCGGAGACGAGTTCGGGTGCGCGGGCCAGTTCGGCGGTGACGGCGGCGAGCAGCGCCGGATCGGGCCACCGGGGCTGCTGAGCGGCCGTCAGGTCGCGCCAGGTGCTGTGCGCCGTGCGCGGTACGGGTGCTGTGGTCATGTCGGGTTCACGCATCACGGCCTTCGCTTCGGTCGGCGGGACAGTGGGTGGGCGCTCGGCGGGCACGGTCATCGGGCCCCCTCGTGGCCGCGCGGGCCCAGCCGGAACAGCGCCTCCTGGACCACGCTGGCCACCAGCCGGCCGTCCTCGTCGAAGAAGCGGCCACAGGCCAGGCCCCGGCCCTGGCCGGCGGTCGGGGACTCGCAGTCGTACAGCAGCCAGGTGTCGGCCCGGAACGGGCGGTGGAACCACACCGAGTGGTTGAGGCTGACCATGGTGACCGGGTCGAGGCCCCAGTAGACGCCGTGGCCGAGCAGGATCGAGTCCACGAGCGTCAGGTCGGTGGCGTAGGCGAGCGCGGCCTGGTGCGACAGGGGTGTGTCCGGGAGCCGTTCCACGGCGCGCAGCCAGGCGCGGTGAGCAGGCCGCCCGGGTCCGCGTGCGGCACCGGCCCAGGGCGGCTCGGTCTCGTAGCGCAGGTCGAAGGGGCGGACGACGTCGGGGATCGCGCCGAGCCGACCGGACATGGGGCCGAGCGCGTGCGCGTACGTCGGCCACCGGTCGGGCGGGGGTGCTGCGGGTGCGGTGACGGCGTGTTCGGGGCCCTGCTCGGTGTCCTGGAACGAGACGGTGACCGTGCACACGGCCCTCTCGCCCTGGCGTACCGCCACCTGCCGCACCCCGAAGGACCGGCCGTCGTGCAGATCCTGCACGTGGAAGTCCAGGGGACGGGCGGGATCCGCACCGCGCAGGAAGACGATCTGCGCGGCGTGCGCGGTACGGCCCCCGGGCACGGTACGGGAGGCCGCGGTCAGCGCCTGGGCGAGCAGTTGGCCGCCGAAGACGCGGGGCGGGGCGGCTGCCGGGCTGTGTCCGCGGAACACTCCTGCTTCGATTTCCTCCAGATCCAGTATTTCCAGCAGCGGGCTCGTGGCCGCGTTCTTTTCGGCGGCTCGCGTTTCTGACATGGGAGATGGAATCCAATCCGCGGGAGGGCGAGAAAGAGCGGTGCGCACAACGACGGAATGAGGGGCGGGAAATGCGTGCGAACTCCGGCACACTTCGGTGAATTTCCCGGTGGTGCAGAGCCGTCGGCCCTCAGCCGGCCGCGGGCAGCACGGTCCAGCACAGCACCGCTCCGGCCACCCACCGCACCCTTGTCCGCAGCACGGGCCCGGCCTGCCCGTGCTGCCATGCCTCGAACCCGTGCGGGACGGGTCGTACGGCGATGTCACGCAGGGTCCGCGGCGATGCGGCGCCTCCGGGCAGGGCGGCGAGGGCCTTGAACACGGCCTCCTTGGCGGAGAAGACCGTGTGCAGCAGCCGCCGGGCCGCCGCCGGATCACCGGCGGCGGTCGCCTCCAGCCATCCGGCCTCCCGGGGAGTCAGCACCAAGTGTGCCGCTTCCAGGGGGAGTTGATGCAGTTCAAGGTCGACACCCACCGTACGGCAGGTGTCCCTCCGCGCGGCAAGTGCGACCGCCGTCCCGCCGGAGTGGGTCAGTGAGGCCACGGTCCGGTCGGGCACCTTCGGCCGCCGACCCTCGTAGGAGATGTCCGGGGCGGGGCAGCCGACCGCGTCCAGGGCCCGGCGCAGTGCCCACCGGCCGGCCAGGAACTCCTGGCGTCGCGCGGCCCCCATGCACCGGGCGAGGCCGCGCTCGGCGGGACCGCCGGGCAGAAGCGCGGTCTCCTCGGTGCCGGCCAGACCGAGTGCCAGACCCTGTGCCGAAAGCAGCGGGCGCAGGGCCCGGACGGCGTCGGCGAGGCTGCTCACCCGCCCCTGGGGCACCGGTGCACGCACCGTGTCACCGCGGCCTCGGCCCGACCGCGCGGTCGACCAGGGCTCCGGCGGCACCGACGTAGGAGTCCGGGTCGACGAGTCCGGTCAGCTCGGCGGGGGCCAGGGCCGCACGGACCTCGGGAAGCTCGGCCAGCACCTGGTGGAGCGGGCGGTCCAGGGTCCGTGCGGTCGTGGAGGCCTCGTCGACCAGCTCGCGGGCGCGGGCCTTGCCGAGCGCGGGGACCAGGCGGGCGGCGATGCGTTCCGTGACGAGTTGCCCGCCGGTGCGGGCGAGGTTCTCCCTCATTCGGTCGGGGTGCACGCGCAGTCCCTCGGCCAGTTCGACCGCGGTGTACGCGGCGCCGCCGACCAGGCGCAGGCATTCCCGCAGCGGCTGCCATTCGGCGTGCCAGGCCCCGCCGGAGCGCTCGTCCTCGGCGAGCAGGCACTGCGTCAGGCCCGCTGCCAGCACAGGGACCTGGAGAGCGGCGGTGCGGATGAGGGTGGCCAGGACCGGGTTGCGCTTGTGCGGCATGGCCGAGGAACTGCCCCGGCCGGGCACGAACGGCTCGCTGACCTCGCCCAGTTCGGTCCGGGTCAGGTTCTGCACATCGACGGCGATCTTGCCCAGCGCTCCCGCGGTGAACGCGAGGGCGGCGGCGACGTCCGCGATCGGGGTGCGCAGCGCGTGCCAGGGCAGGGCGGGCCGGGACAGCCCGGTCTCGGCCGCGAAGGCCTCCTCCAGGTCGGTCACGTACTCCTCGGGTGTGCGCCGTACGCCGCCGATGCCGGCGTACTCCAGGTATCCGGCGAGTGTGCCGGCCGCGCCCCCGAGGGAGACCGGCAGGTGCTGCCCGGCGACCCGGGCGAGCCGCTCCTCGGCGTCCAGCAGCGACTGGCGCCAGCCGGCCGCCTTCAGCCCGAAGGTGGTGGGTACGGCCTGCAGCGCCAGGGTGCGGCCGGCCATCGGGGTGTCGCGGTGTTCGGCGGCGAGGCGGGCCAGGGCCTCGGCGGCCCGCGCCAGGTCCGCCCTGATGACGGTGAGCGCGCGCCGAACCACCAGCATCGCGCCGGTGTCGAAGATGTCCTGGCTGGTGGAGCCGCGGTGGACGTAGTCGGCGGCGGCCGGGACCTCGGCCGCGACGAGCCGGGTGAGGGACTGCACCAGGGCGACGACGGGGTTGGCGGTCTCGCGCGCGGCGAGGGCGATTTCCCTGAGGTCGAAGCGGGTGGCGTCGGCGGCGCGGGTGATGGCCTCGGCGGCGAGGACGGGCAGGGTGCCCAGTTTCGCCTGCGCCCGGGCCAGGGCGGCCTCGGCGTCCAGCATGGCCTGCAGCCAGGCCCGGTCGCTGACGGCCGCCTCGACCTCGGTGCCGGCGCGCACGGGCGAGAGCAGCCCGGTATCGGCCATGTCCTTCATATGATCACTCCTGTGATGTCCGCGTCGGGCACGGGCGCGTCGACCGTCGGCTCCAGCTCCAGCACCGCGCGGGCGACGGCGTCGGAGTCACCGAGGGTCACCGAGTCCACGCCGGGCCGGATGCCGGCCGCGGTGGCCCAGTGCACCGACTCCGTGGGCACTCCGTACGCGAAGCGGCGGGGGTGTTCGCGGCCCTGTGCGTCGAGCAGACGGTAGGGGCGTGTGCCGACGGCGAGTCCGCCGGTGTGGTAGGTGGTGCCGCAGGCGGCGGAGATGCGGTGGGTGGTGGCCTGGCCCGTGCCGAGCAGGTGCAGCAGCAGCGGGTCGGCGGTGCGGCGCACGTCCGCGTCGGGGATCCGGGCCTCGATCAGCGCGGTGGCACGCACCGGTGGCCCGGGTACGGCCGTGGACGTGGTGACGTACGTCGAGGAGCGCAGGTCGATGCGGATGACCGTGTCCGGGCCGGTCAGTTCCAGGACCCCGGCCTCGATCAGTGCCGCCGTCTCCTCGATCCGCGAGGCGGGCGGCCCGATGGACAAGAACGCGTTCAGGGGTGTGTACCACCGGTCGAGGTCGTCGCGATGGGAGTCGCCGTCGAGGCCGCCGTGGTCGACCGCCAGCCGGACCTCGTTGCGCAGATCACGCAGGACGTCCAGGGCCGCTTTGAGCGGGTTGCTCACGTTGCCACCACGGGCCTGGCGTACGTCCGCGGCCAGGTGGGCGCTCAGCCAGGCCTGGAAGTCGGCCCGGTCGGCGAAGGTGCGGCCGGCGTAGGGCCGCTCCAGCCGCGCCCAGTTCCAGCGCTCCTCGGCGGTGATGCCGTAGGCGTCCAGGAGGCCGGGCAGCTCCGTCTCGTCGGCGTGCAGATAGCCGGTGACGAGGCGCTCGCGATCCGCGCCCCGGCCGCGGGCGGCCAGCAGGGCGCCGTAGTAGACGCTCTCCACCTCTCGGGCGATCAGCGGCCACAGGTCCCGGCGGAAGTCGAGGCCCTCGCCCGGCGGGCGCGAGCCCCGCAGCGCGGTGACGTGGTCGGCGGTCAGCAGCCGGGGGTGGTGACGGCCGTGCGCGCCCTTCTCGTTCTCGCCGCGGGCGTGGTACGGGATGCCCCGCCGGGAGGTGGCGAAGAGCACCGGTTCGTTGCCCGAGGGCCGGTACACCAGGCGCTCCGCCCCGTCACGGGCGAAGGTGCCGCCGCGGCCCGTGGTGAGCAGGGCCATGTAGTCGAAGAAGTTCAGGCCGAGCCCGCGCAGCAGGACGTGCTCACCGGGCGCGATCACGTCGAGGTCGACGTCCGCCGGGTTGGCGGGCGGCAGATAGGTCAGGCCGTGCACCCGGGCGAGCTGAGCATGGCGCTCCTCGCGGGCCGTCGGCCGGTTCGCGAGGTGTCCCTGGGCAAGGACGACGGCGTCCAGCGGCTCGAGCCAAGTGCCGTCCTCCAGGCGTACGGCCTGGGCGCCCCGGTGCTCGCCGGACAGGTCAGTCACCGCCACCGCGCGCTGTCGGTACGTCCGCACGGTCACATGGGCGGGGGCGTCCCGCACCACGCGCTGGAACATGTCGCGCAGGTAGCAGCCGTAGAAGGCCCGTGACGGGTAGGAGTCGGGGGTCAGGTCCCGGGCCTCGGCCAGGGTCTGGTCGTCGCATGCCCCGAAGCCGCCTCCGGCGAGCCGGCGTGCCCACTCGTAAAGGCTGGGTCCCGGTTCGACCGGGCCGTCGATGCGCACACTCTTGTCGGTGAACACGGTTATCTGGGAGGCGACGGTGTTCATCAGCAGCAGGCGGGACTGCTCGGGCCGCCACACGGCTCCGGCTCCCGGCGTGCCGGGGTCCACCACGTGAACGGTCACGGCGGAGTGAGTGGGCGTCATCCGTGCGTTGGCGCACAGCCGTTCCAGCACGGACAGTCCGCGGGGTCCGGCGCCGACGATGCACAGGGCAAGGGCACTGCTGGGCATGGAAGGGTATCCGTTTCACGAGGAGGCAGCCCGCCGCCGCGCGTCAGCGCAGGGGCCGGGGGCCGCAGCGGGTTCGGCCGGCTGACCGGCCGGACCGGGTTCGGGCGCGGCCGGGCCGGGTTCGGCGCGTGGGTTTCGCACGATGTGCGGATGTCGTGCGGTGCGGGGGCACCCGAGTGCCCCCGCACCGCCGCGCCCGAATCAGCCGGACGCCGAACATACCCAACACCCGGGCCGTCCAAGGGGCGGCCGGCGAACAGCGCCTGACGCCCGCGGAAGGTTCAGGAGGCGACGGACGTCACCGTCACCTCGCCGGCCTCGATACGGGCGGCGAACCGGTGCCACTGCTGGGCGCATTCCATGGCCAGCGCCGAGACGACCTGCGCGCGGTGCCGCGGGACCGAGCGGGCGATACTGTCCCAGCGCTGCGGGTGCAGGACGTGCATCTCCATCATGCGCAGCAGCTGGCGGCCGTCCTCGGTGAGCCGCAGCGATGGGTCGCGGCACATCCGGCGGAACATGTCGATCCAGTCGAGGTTGTCCACCATCGGCTGCCGCGGCCGCTCATCCGTCTCCCAGCCCGGTGCGACGACCGACCACGGCTGTGGGCGGGGTGCGCTCTGCGGGGCCGGGGGCGTGGTGGGTTTCTCGCCGCGCCGGTGGCTGGGCACGATGTCGTCACCGCGGTCGAGGCGGGCGCGGACATCGCGCACGGTGCCCGGTGAGACGCCCGCCTGTTTCGCGATGGCACGCAGCGAGGCGTGCGGCGACTCAAGGATGAGCCGGCCGGCGATGCGGCGGCCCTCCGCGCTGTTCAGTGGGCGTCCCCGCCCGTCGCGCCCGACGCGTGTGGTGGCCTCGCCCAGGTCGCCGAGCTTGTGGCGCTGGGCGCCCACGGTCTTGGACGACAGACCGGTGACCCGCGCGATGGCACGGTCGGACCACTCCGGATGGGAGCCGAGGATGCGTACCGCGGCCGCCCTGCGGTCGGCGAGGGAGAGCGGCAGGCCGTGCCTGACGTTCGTCCTGACGGCGAAGACGAAGGCGTCCTCCGCGGATCCGTCGAAGAAGCGGACCTCGATCTCGGTCTCGCCGCGCAGGACCGCGGCCTTCAGGCGGTGCCGTCCGTCGACGACCTCCATGGTGGCGCGGTGGACGACCAGCGGTGGCCGTGCCTCGTCGGAGTCCGCCAGCAGACGTACGTGTTCCTCGTCCTCCGCGTTGACGCGCGGTGAGCGCCCGGGCCGGAGCGAGGCGACCGGTACCCGGTGCACCTCGGAGAGCCGGTCCTCCGCACTGGCTCTCGCACGTTCCGCCTCGTGAGCGGCCTGCTGTACGTCATCGGCCATAACCATGTCGCTGACACCTTCCCCGTTGGATGCCGCATGATCGTCACTCGAAGATTACAAACCAGACGATCGGTTTTCAACATCCTCACCGCAGTGGGCAACCGAGGAAGTTCCCCGTTTGCACGGCCCATCTGTCCATGTTTATAGGGAATTTGACGCCAGCTCGCCCGATCAAAGAAGGACGCCCGGTGCGGCAAAATAACCCGACGCGCGTCCTGCTACGCGATCATAGGTCTTTACCTTTCCGTGACCATCCTCACTGCTATCACCCAGGGATCCCACATGATCCAATCCAGAGCGGTGCGCACGCGCCAGGAACTGATCCGGGCCGCGGCGGAGGCGTTCGCGCTCCGCAGCTACCACCAGGCGACGATCGCCGACATCAGCGAGGCCGCCGGGGTCAGCCCCGGCGGCCTGCACTTCCACTTCACGAACAAGGCGGCCATAGCCGAGGCGGTGGAGGACGAAGCGGCCCAACTGCTGCGCGCCACCTGTCGCGACGCACGCTCGGGCGCACACACCAGCCTCCAGGCGCTCATCGACGCCTCGCACGCGATCGCCGCACTGCTCAGCGGGAACATCGTCGCCCGCGCAGGCCTCCTCCTCGGCCAGGAGCCCACCCGCTCTTCGAAGCTGTCCCTGCATCAGGAGTGGGCCGAGTGCATTCACCTGCTGGTCCGCCGCGCGGTCGAGGAGGGGCAGCTGTCCTCCGACGTCTCCCCGCGGGACCTGTACACGGCGGTACTCGCGGCGACCGTGGGACTGGAGGCGCTCGGCCGAGGCGACGGGCGCTGGCTCACCCCGCAGACACTCGCCTCGTTCTGGCGTCTGCTCCTGCCCCGCATCTGCCCGCCGCACCGGGCCGTCCACCTCAACCCGACCGGGACGGCGGCCCGTTGACCATTGGCGGATATTCTGTATCCATGATAGCCATTTAATGCCCAGTCAGAACGAGACATCAGAACGACATTCGGGAGAAGGCATGGCCCTCACTCGCTCGGACTCGTCAGCAGCCTCCGAGGCGGTGCAGCCACCCCCAGGATCGCGTGAGTGGCGTGTGCTGTCCGTGGCGCTCATCGCCGCGTTCATGGCGGTCTTCGACCTGTACGTGGTCAACATCGCCGCCCCGACCCTGCGCACCGACCTGCACGCCGGTGACGCCTCTCTGGAACTCGTGGTGTCCGGCTACGCGTTCACCTACGCGGCGGGCCTGGTAACCGGGGGCCGGCTCGGCGACCGCTTCGGCTACCGCACGATGTTCGTCGCCGGCATGGCGGCCTTCTCCGTCGCCTCCCTGCTGTGCGCGCTGGCCACGACCCCCGGCCAACTGGTCGCCGCCCGACTGCTGCAGGGCCTGACCGCCGCTGCGATGGTCCCCCAGGTCCTCGCCCTGATCACCGTCACTTTCCCGGCCGCCCACCGCGCCCGGGCGACCGGCTGGTACGGCGCGGTCAGCGGCCTCGGCGCCCTGTGCGGGCAGATCCTTGGCGGCCTGATCCTCAAGGCGGACCTCTTCGGCCTCGGCTGGCGCGGCATCTTCGTGGTCAACGTGCCCGTCGGCGTGATCGCGGTGGCGCTCGGCCTGACCGTTCTGCCGCGCACCCCGGCGGCGCAGAAGGCCAAGTTCGACCCGATCGGCGCGCTCACCGTCTCACTGGCCCTGGCCCTGGTGCTGGTCCCGCTCTCCCTCGGCCGGGAGTCCGGCTGGCCGCTGTGGACCTGGCTCTGCCTGATCGCCTCGGTCCCGGTCATGTTCGCGGCGATCGCCTGGCAGCGGTCCCTGCTCCGGCGCGGCGGCGCGCCCATCATCAACACCGCCCTGTTCCGCAACCGGCCCTACTCGCTGATGCTGTCGGCCGCTTCGACGTACCAGCTGTACTTCGGCAGCTTCCTGTTCGCCCTCACCCTGGTGGTGCAGAGCTGGCTCGGCACCTCCCCCGACCGGGCCGCACTCGTGTTCCTGCTCCAGGGCGTACTGTTCACCGTCGCGTCCATGGTCGGCGGAAAGCTGATCGCCCGGTACCGCACCGGTGTACCGGTGGTGGGCGGCGTCCTGGTGATCGCAGGCCTGCTGCTGATCACCGGCGAACTGGCGGCGGGCGGACCCGGGTTGTCTGCCTGGTGGCTCGTGCCGCCGCTGGCCGTGATCGGCCTGGGCAACGGCCTGCTGCTGCCCCCGCTGATCGGCGGCGCGCTGTCCCGCGTGCAGCCGGAGCAGGCGGGCGCCGCCTCCGGAACCCTGAACACGGCCCAGCAGTTCGCCAATTCGCTCGGCGTCACCGTGATCGGCACCGTGTTCTTCGCGCTCGCCGGACCGGCGCTGCACTCGGCGGGCCACGCCATGGAGATCCTCAACGTGGTGTACGCCCTCCTGACCGCCGCCGTGATCGCCCTGGTGAAGCTGGCGGACCGGGCCGGCCGCTGACGCGCCCGCCGCTGCCCCGACCCCGCGACCTGCCACCACCCGCCCCGCCCGTACTGCCCGTTGTCGTCCTGTAAGTCTCCCGTCACCGTGTGAGGAGAAGCTGGCGTGTCCGCTCAGTCGCAAGGCCGTAGCTGGCCGAAACTGCTGGATTCGCTGCTGCGCCGCAGCGACCTGCACGCGCGGGACACCGCTTGGGCCATGGACCAGGTGATGTCCGGCGCCGCCCCACCCGCCGCTCTTGCAGGCCTGTTGGTGGCCTTGCGCGCCAAGGGCGAGACCGTCGAGGAGGTCGAGGGGCTGGTGCGCTCCGCGTACCGGCACGCGCTGCCGCTGGAGATCGCCGGTCCCGCGCTCGACATCGTCGGCACCGGCGGGGACGGCTCCGACAGCGTCAACGTCTCGACGATGTCAGCGATCGTGGCGGCGGGTGCCGGGGCCCGGGTGGTCAAGCACGGCAACCGTTCCGCGTCCTCCGCCTGCGGCTCGGCCGACGTCCTGGAGGAACTGGGTGTGGTGCTCGACCTGTCCCCGCAAGACGTCCGGGACGTGGCCGAGGACGTCGGCATCACCTTCTGTTTCGCCCGGCTCTTCCATCCTGCGATGCGCCACGCCGCGCCCACCCGGCGCTCGCTCGGGGTACGTACGGTGTTCAATCTGCTCGGGCCGCTGTGCAATCCGGCCCGGCCCTCGGCCCAGGCGGTGGGTGTGGCGGATCCGGCCGCGGCACCGCTGATCGCGAGGGTACTCGCCCGCCGCGGCGTGTCGGCCCTGGTCTTCCGGGGCGACGACGGAGTGGACGAGTTGTCGGTCACCACGACCTCCGCCATCTGGTCGGTCACCGGCTCGGGAATCCGGTCCGAGACCTTCGACCCTCGCGACATCGGCTTCACGCTGGCCAGCCCCGACGCTCTCCGCGGTGGCGACCCCGCCCACAACGCCCGGGTGGCCCGTGACATTCTGGCCGGCGAACAGGGGCCGGTCCGCGACGCCGTGCTCCTGTCGGCCGCCGCCGGTCTCGCCGCGCTGGAGCCGTGCGACCGTCCGGTGGCCGAACGCCTGGAGGACGGCGTACGACGAGCCGCCGCGTCCATCGACTCGGGGGCCGCCGCGAGCATCCTGGAACGCTGGGTCGCGGTCACCGTGAAACGCGCGCTGGACGCCTGAGAAAACCGAAGGCGGTACCGGCCGAGGGGGATCCCCGGCCGGTACCGCCTTGTCGTGTGCGCGGCCGCTACGTCACGTACCTCGCGCGAAGGCCCGCAAGGACCGCTCGATCCAGGCGGCGTACGTGCCCGCGGGGCGGCCCAGCAGCCGCGCCACGGTGTCGGCCACGCCTCCCTTCGCATCGGCCGACCGCCCGTCGGCCCGGTCCACGAGGGCCTGGGCCACCGGTTCCGGGTAGCGCCGGTGCAGCATCGCCAGCGTTTCCTCCCGGGAACGCTCGGCGAAGGACAGCGGGCGACCGAGCGCCCCGGACAGGATCCGGGTCTGCTCCCGGGCCGTCAGCGCCTCGGGGCCGGTCAGCGGGTAGGCCCGTCCGGCATGCCCGTCCTCGGTGAGGACCCGGGCCGCCACCGCCGCGACGTCCGCCGGATCGACACAGGCCGACGGGACGTCCCCCGGCCAGTGCCGCACCGTGTCCGTGGCCTTCACCTCGGCGGCCCACGCCAGGGTGTTGGTCATGAACGCGCGGGGCCGCAGCAGTGTCCAGTCCGAGCCCGAGGCCCGGATGCGGTCCTCGCTCTCCCGCTGCCAGCGGGTCACCAGGTCCCGCGCCCGTGCCTGGGTGGCGGCGAGCGCGGACAACTTCACCAGGTGGCGCACACCCGTGTCGGCCGCGGCCCGCACCAGGTGGGCGTCCTGCTCCGGGCGGGTCGGGTCGGACGTGATGACGAGAACCGCCCGGACGCCGGTCATGGCCCGCCGAAGCGTCTCGGGAGCGTCGAAGTCCCCGATGGCGACCTGCGCTTCGGCGCCGGGTTCCGGCGCCGGTGCGCGAACCGCGTCGCGCACCAGCAGCCGGACGGGGTGGCCCGAACGCATCAGGGTCCGGGCGGTGAGCCGCCCCACCGTGCCGCTCGCGCCAGTGATCAGGATCACCGTGCTCCTCGTGTTGTCATCGCGCGGTCACCCCGCCGTCGACCGGCACGGTCGCCCCGGTGACGAAGGACGAGCCGTCGCCGAGCAGCCACGCGGCGGCCCTGGCCACCTCCTCCGGCTCCGCGAGCCTGCCCACCATCGACTCGGAGGCCAGCCGGTCCTCCAGACCCGGGTACTGGTCGAGCGCCTCTTGGAGCAGCTCGGTGCGGGTGGCGCCGATGGCCAGGACGTTGGCCCGGATCCCCTGGGACCCGTACTGGTCCGCCGCCGCCTTGGTCAGGCCGATCACGGCGTGCTTGGCCGCGATGTAGGGGGCGCCGGGCAGAAAGTGGCCGACGACCCCGGCGGTGCTCGACGAGCTGACCACGGCGCCGCCGCCCGCGGTGGCGATCATCGCGGGGATCTGGCGGCGCAGACAGTTCCACACACCTCGCACGTTCACGTCGAAGACCCGGTCGTACTCGGAGTCCTCCGTCAGATGCAGCGGCGTACGGGGAGCGCCCCAACCGGCGTTGTTGAACGCGCCGTCCAGCCGCCCATAGGTCTCGACAGCCGCCTCGACCACACGCCGTACATCCTGTGCCGAGGTGACGTCACCGGCGACCGCGTGGGCCGGGCCACGGGTCGCAGTGATCTCCCTGGCCAATGCCTCGAGGGGCTCAGGGTTGCGGGCCATCAGCACTACGCGGGCGCCTTCGGCGCTGAACACACGGGCGGCCGCGGCTCCGATGCCGCTGGAGGCACCGGTGATCATGACGACCTTGCCGGCGAGCATGCCCTGGGAGTGCGTCATACCGCCCTCCCCGCGAGCTGGAGCACCGGCTGCCTCTGCTCGGACGGGTACGGAAGGAACGTGAGCTCCAGTCCGTCCCCGCACGGGCTCAGGGGGATCACTCCGCGGGCCGCCTCCTGGTCGCGCTGCCACACCTGCACCGGTACCTCGACGGCTCCTCCGTCCGGCCGGGTCGGTGTGCCGGTGGTGAGGTAGCAGGGCAGGTCGTGCTCGACATAGTGGGAGAAGGCCGTCTGCATACGGGCCGTCACCGCGCCCGACAGACCGGTCACGGCCTGGGCCGTCTGCCGCATCGCCTCGATGATCGCCATGCCCGGGACATGATCGAGCGGGTGGTCGTAGAGGACCGGGTGATCGCGTTCGGCTCGCAGCAGGAACGTACCGGGCAGTCCACTCGACGCGATGACGACGTCCTGGGGACGTACCCGGCCCACGGCGACCGGCTCCACGGGAGCCGGAAGTGCGGGCAGGGCCGGATCCTCGGAGGAGCGGGCCTCGGCCCGCAGCCGCCGGTAGACGCCCGGCGACATGCAGCGGTAGTCGAACGTACCCGAAGCGACCTCCCGGCCCTCGCGCCTGAGCACCATCGTGCCCCGGACGCCGAACAGCGTCCGGCCGCGCCGCCGCACCTCCAGGCAGTTCACCTCCAGATCCAGCCGGGTCCGGGTGTCGGCCGGAGCCAGCGCCTCCCAGTCGACCGTGTGGCTCAGCTCGTTCATGACAAAGCTGTGCCCCTTCGGCACGTCGTACGCGACGTGACCGACGAGGATCCCCGCCTGCCGCATCGTCTCGGACACCAGTTGCGGATCACTGCCGCCGTCCGCGCACGGGCCGTAGAACCTGTGGTCCCGCGGCCAGTGCACAGAGACATTGAAACGATTCTCCTCGCATTGCTCCACCCCCGTGACGAGCACCTGCTCGCCGTTGCGGCGGTGCACCAGGTCCTTCAGCAGAGTCGCACTCCGCGTCGCAGCCAGGCACACGTCACCTCACCAGCTTTCGTTCCACCCCCGCCCAGCGCGGGAAGATCGGGAGCCAATAAAAACTGACTGATCGGTTTTGTCAATGAGAATTGACGACCTTATTTGGACGACATATCCGAAATGTCTCATTTGATGGAGCAAACAAACCATCCAGTTGTTCTCAAGAACGGGGATAGGATGCACCAAGCAATACGGCCCAAAGGAGAAGGAACGCAGCCCGGAGGAAGGGACATTGGCCCGCCAAGAACGCGCTTTGCGCACCCGAAGAAAACTCATCGATGCCGCCGCGGCCGTCATCAGCAAGCGCGGCTACCGGGCTGCCACGATCGCCGACATCATGGAGGCCGGCGACGTCACCAGAGGCGCGCTCTACTTCCACTTCAGCTCGAAGCGGGCGCTCGCCGACGCCATCATCCAGGAGCAGACCCTCCCCTACACGGTGACCGCGCCCGGCTCCCCGCTCCAGCGGCTCATTTCGATGAGCCTGGAGATCGGACGGGGGCTGCAGAACGACCCGTTGCTCAGAGCGGGCACCCGCATTACCGTCGATACGGTCTTCGACGATGCGCCGGTCACCCCGTTCGAGGAGTGGAACACGGTGGCCGTCGCGCTGCTGACGGAGGCCCGCGACGCCGGGGAGCTGCTGCCGCACATCGATCCCGGAACCTGTGGCGAGTTCATCGTGGCCGCCTTCACCGGAGTCCAGCTCTTCTCCCAGGCGGCGTCCGGTCACGCGGACCTGTCGGAGCGCATCACCAACCTGTGGCGACTGCTGCTGCCGGGCATCGCCCATCCCGCGGCGATCACCTACCTGAATCCGACCTTCCCCGACAGCCGCCCCGGAGCCCCGGCCGACCAGCCCCTCGAACCCTCGGACGCCTGAAGCACGTCGGCACCCGCCGCCACGGGTGAAACGGCGTTCCGACACGCTGCTCGCGCGGCTCATGACCGGGCGCCGGCGGCGGCGCAAGCGCTGAGGCATGCGCTGTGACGTCGCAGCGGTTCGGCTTCGAGAGCGGCACGCTCTACGCCTACAGCCAGGTCACGCAGGACCGCCCCGCGACGAGCGCGGGATCCTGCACGGCCACGCAGTCCGTCATCACACCGGCTCCGCCGGCGCACCGGCATGCCCGCGGCCCGGCCTACGGTACGCCGCCGACCCCGGACCGCGTCTCGGGGCTGCCACTGATCCTCTCAGGTCGCCGTCTGTGCCGCCCACGCCCTGACCGCCGCTCCGCCGTTGCCTCATTGACCGCCCGTGCGGCAAGCGGGCCGCCGCCCCGGCGGCTGCGGCTGCGGCTGCGGCCTGACAGGTGGTGCGCTCGCGGGCTCGATGTCGGTACCGAACCCTGAACTCAGTTCCTGTGCTTCGTCTCGCGGGCACCGGTACGCGCGTCAGGGTGAGCGGCGTAACAGGTCGGCCCCGCCTGTCGGTTGACGGCAACGGGACGGACGCGTGCTCGCGGCCGTTCAGGCAGCGGCCGAGCACACCGACCCGGTCCTGGTAGATCGCCTCGACCTCGCTGAGCACGGCGTCGTGCTGCTCCGTGAAGCCGGCGCCCGCAGCTCGCCGTGCCCGCACCCCGCGGACAGAATCGCGGCCTCCGCCTCCGACGCCCGCTGTCCCGGCCCCGGTTGCCATGCCGGACGGCGTCCGGGCTGATGCCGCCTGGGGACGTGCCGTCCGAGGAAAGCGTGCGTCCGTCCCCGCTCGGGTGCGGGACTTGTGACGTTTGAACGTTCGAATGCGCTGGAATTCCAGGGCACTTCCGTGACGGCTGTGCCCTGCGATGACGGATGACAACGACAACCGGTCTTCGGCCTTCGGCTGACCAGCGACCCCGCCGGTCCCGCCCGCTCTGCACCACGGGGCTGGACCGGCGGGCACCCGGCCCTCAGACCGGGGCCGCCCGACGACCAGTTGATCCCCGCCGAGAAGCGGCCGCCGGCTGCACGCCCGTCCCCGCGCGGGCGACGATCACACGGGCGGCCACGATCACCGCACGATCGCGACAGCCACGCCCACCCCGCCCCTCGGCCCGACCACGTGACCCATCCGCCTCGGCCCCGAAGGCCAAAGCGCGAAAATCTCCGCAAGTCGGCGGGTCTTCCACTGCCAGAAAACCGTCAACCGCATGACTCCGGTATCCCGCCCCTGGGGGTGGGCCCGGGCCGGGAGCCCTTGCCGAGACCGCTTTCCGTCCTACGGTCTGACGCATGTCCGAAACAGGAGCTTCCCCACTCCCCTCCACGCCCCCGGCACGCTCTCCGCTCTTCCGCGCCGAGCAGTTCGTGTGGCTCAACGCGCGCGTGCTGGAGCAGCACCTCTTCGCGTACCGCTTTCTGCACGGCACCCCGGACGCGGTGGAAGCGGCACTGGACGCCTACCGCAACGAGGACGGCGGGTACGGGCACGGGCTGGAGCCCGATCTGCGCGGGCCCATGAGCCAGCCCCTGCACACCGCGCACGCTCTGCGCGTCCTGGACGCCATCGGGCGCTGCGGCGGGCAGCGGGTCGAGCGGGTGTGCCGCTATCTGACGTCGGTCTCCACCGCGGACGGCGCCCTGCCGGCGATCCGTCCGAGCCAGCGCGGGTATCCGACGGCGCCGTTCGTCCCGGTCGTCGACGACCCTCCCAGCGAGCTGCTCGCCACCGGGCCGGTGGTCGGGCTGCTGCACCGCAACGAGGTGTGGCACGCCTGGCTGTTCCGGGCCACCGACTTCTGCTGGCAGGCGGTGGAGTCCCTGGGCAAGTCCCACCCGTACGAGGTGGAGGCCGCCGTGGCCTTCCTGGACTCGGCTCCCGACCGCTCGCGCGCGGAGGCCGCGGCGGACCGGCTGGGCCGCATGGTGCGGGAGCAACGGCTCGCGGTCCTGGACCCCGACCGGCTCGACGCGTATCCGGTCGCCTCCGGCTATGCCCCGGGCGAGCACCACTTCCCGCACGACTTCGCCAGGAGTCCGGAGTCGTTCGCGCGCGCGTGGTTCACGGACGACGAGATGGCCCGCTCCCTGGACCACCTGGCCGCCGAGCAGCAGGACGACGGCGGCTGGCCCATCAGCTGGCGCCAGTGGGCCCCGGCCCCCGCACTGGAAGCGCGCTCCCTGGTGACGATCGAGGCACTGCAAACCCTCCGGTCCTACGGCCGCTTCGTGGGCTGAGCCGGACGGCCGCGCCGGTCGCGTGTCACCCGCCGACGGCCTGGGCCGCGGTGCGCATGGGCGGGCAGCAGGCCGAGGCCCGGCGGCACCGCCAGGCCCGCGCCCGCTCCTCACCGAACGGCGTTTGCCCAGGTCAGCGCGATTGTCAGTGGTCGGGTGCAGGATGGACGCATGGTCAGCTCCGCACACCGAGCCCTCGATGGCTTCTCACCCGCGACCCGCGGCTGGTTCACGGGGGCGTTCTCCGCGCCCACCGCGGCCCAGGCCGGCGCGTGGCGGGCCATCGGCGCGGGCTCGGACGTGCTGGTGGTGGCCCCGACCGGTTCGGGCAAGACGCTGGCCGCGTTCCTCGCCGCCCTGGACCAGCTCGCCTCGGCCCCGCCCCCGGCCGACCCGAGGAAACGCTGCCGGGTGCTGTATGTGTCCCCGCTCAAGGCCCTCGCGGTCGACGTCGAGCGGAATCTGCGCAGCCCGCTGACCGGCATCCGCCAGGAGTCGGTGCGCCTGGGCCTGCCCGAGCCCGAGGTCAGGGTCGGCATCCGCTCCGGCGACACCCCGGCGGCCGAGCGGCGCGCCCTGTCCACCCGCCCGCCGGACATCCTGATCACCACCCCCGAGTCGCTGTTCCTGATGCTGACCTCGGCCACGCGCGACGCGCTTACGGGCGTGGAGACGGTGATCCTGGACGAGGTGCACGCGGTCGCGGGCACCAAGCGCGGCGCCCATCTCGCGCTCTCCCTGGAGCGGCTCGACGAGCTGTTGCCGAAGCCGGCCCGCCGGATCGGCCTGTCGGCCACCGTCCGCCCGGTGGACGAGGTGGCCCGGTATCTCTCACCGCGCCGCAAGGTGGAGATCGTCCAGCCGGAGTCGGGCAAGGAGTTCGACCTGTCCGTCGTCGTCCCGGTCGAGGACATGGGCGAGCTGGGCGGCTCCCCGGCGGCGGACGCTGCTGAGGGCGCGGAGCGGCCGTCGATCTGGCCGCATGTGGAGGAGCGGATCGCCGACCTGGTCCAGGCCCACCGTTCGACCATCGTGTTCGCCAACTCGCGGCGCCTGGCCGAGCGCCTGTGCAACCGGCTCAATGAGATCGCGTACGAGCGGGCGACTGGCGAGACGCTGGAGGAGCATCACTCCCCGGCCCAGCTGATGGGCGGCTCGGGCGCGGCCCAGGGCGCACCCCCGGTGATCGCCCGCGCGCACCACGGCTCGGTCTCCAAGGAGCAGCGTGCCCTGGTCGAGGAGGACCTGAAGGCGGGCCGGCTGCCCGCCGTGGTCGCCACGTCCAGCCTGGAACTGGGCATCGACATGGGCGCCGTCGACCTGGTCGTGCAGGTCGAGTCCCCGCCGTCCGTCGCCTCCGGGCTCCAGCGCGTCGGCCGCGCGGGGCACCAGGTGGGCGCCGTCTCCACCGGCGTGGTCTTCCCCAAGTACCGGGGTGACCTCGTCCAGGCGGCCGTGGTCACCGAGCGGATGCGCTCGGGCTCGATCGAGTCCCTGAAGGTCCCCGCGAACCCGCTGGACGTGCTCGCCCAGCAGCTGGTCGCCATGACTGCGCTGGACACCTGGCAGTTCGACGACCTGCTCGCCGCGGTCCGCCGCGCGGCGCCCTTCGCCTCGCTGCCCGAGTCGGCGTTCACGGCGACTCTCGACATGCTTGCGGGCCGGTATCCGTCCGACGCGTTCGCGGAGCTGCGCCCGCGCGTGGTGTGGGACCGCGTGACCGGCGAGATCACCGGTCGGCCGGGCGCCCAGCGCCTCGCCGTCACCTCGGGCGGCACGATCCCCGACCGCGGGCTCTTCGGGGTCTTCCTCGCCGGTTCCGACCCCAAGAAGGGCGGCGGACGGGTCGGCGAGCTGGACGAGGAGATGGTCTACGAGTCCCGGGTGGGCGACGTCTTCACG
This sequence comes from Streptomyces roseochromogenus subsp. oscitans DS 12.976, assembly GCF_000497445.1. Classification (NCBI taxonomy): domain Bacteria; kingdom Bacillati; phylum Actinomycetota; class Actinomycetes; order Kitasatosporales; family Streptomycetaceae; genus Streptomyces; species Streptomyces roseochromogenus. The sequence goes on from NZ_CM002285.1 coordinate 2,482,156, forward strand.
CTGGGCACGAGTTCCTGGCGCATCGAGGACATCACCCGCGACCGCGTCCTGGTCTCACCGGCGCCCGGCGTGCCGGGCCGGCTGCCGTTCTGGAAGGGCGACCAGCTGGGGCGCCCGCTCGAACTGGGCCGCGCGGTGGGCGCGTTCCTGCGCGAAGTCGGCTCGCTGCCCAAGGACGCGGCCCGGCCGCGTCTGCTGGCGGCGGGCCTGGACGCCTGGGCGGCGGACAACGTGCTGTCGTACCTGGACGAGCAGCGCGAGGCCTGCGGCCACGTCCCGGACGACCGCACGATCGTCGTGGAACGCTTCCGCGACGAGCTGGGTGACTGGCGGGTCGTCGTCCACTCCCCCTTCGGCGCCCAGGTGCACGCCCCCTGGGCCCTAGCACTAGGCGCCCGCCTGTCCGAGCGGTACGGCATGGACGCGCAGGTCATGCACGCCGACGACGGCATCGTGCTGCGCCTGCCCGACGCCGACCTGCTGGGCCTGGACCTGCTCGACCGGGAACCGACGAAGGCCGGCACGGAGTACGACAGCGAGCAGGCGCCCGTCGGAGCGGCGGACGTCGCCTTCGACAAGGGCGAGGTCGACCAGATCGTCACCGACCAGGTCGGCGGCTCGGCCCTGTTCGCCTCCCGGTTCCGCGAGTGCGCCGCCCGTGCGCTGCTGCTGCCGCGCCGCAACCCCGGCAAGCGCACCCCGCTGTGGCAGCAGCGCCAGCGAGCGGCCCAACTGCTCCAGGTGGCAAGTGAGTTCGGCTCGTTCCCGATCGTGCTGGAGGCGGTCCGCGAGTGCCTCCAGGACGTCTTCGACGTCCCCGGGCTCGTCGAGCTGATGGGCGACATCGAGTCCCGCAAGGTGCGCCTGGTCGAGGTCACCACCCCGGAGCCGTCCCCGTTCGCCCGTTCACTCCTGTTCGGATACGTCGCCCAGTTCCTGTACGAGGGCGACTCCCCGCTCGCCGAGCGCCGTGCCGCCGCGCTGTCGCTGGACTCCCGGCTGCTGGCCGAGCTGCTGGGCCAGGCGGAGCTGCGCGAGCTGCTCGACGCCGAGGTGCTGACCGAGCTGGAGCGCGAGCTGCAGTGGCTCACCGAGGACCGCCGGGTCAAGGACGTGGAGGGCGCGGCCGATGTGCTCCGGCTGCTCGGCCCCTTGACGGACGCCGAGCTGGTCGCGCGGGGCGCGGATCCGCAGTGGGCGCGCGAGCTGGCCGGGGCCCGCCGGGCGATCAAGGTCCGGATCGCCGGAGCCGACCACTGGGCGGCGATCGAGGACGCGGGCCGGCTGCGCGACGCGCTCGGCACGGCCCTGCCGGTCGGCGTGCCCGAAGCCTTCACCGAGCCGGTGAAGGACCCCCTGGGTGACCTCCTCGCCCGTTACGCCCGTACGCACGGCCCGTTCACGTCGGCCACGGCGGCCGCCCGCTTCGGCCTGGGCGTGGCGGTCACCGAGGGCGCCCTGCAGCGGCTCACCGCGAGCGGCCGGGTCGTCCAGGGGGAGTTCCACCCGGCGGGCATCGGCCAGGAGTGGTGCGACGCGGCCGTACTGCGCCGCCTGCGCCGCCGCTCCCTGGCGGCCCTGCGCCACGAGCTGGAGCCCGTGCCGCCGGCCGCGCTCGCCCAATTCCTGCCCCAGTGGCAGCACATCGGCAAAGGACATGGTCTGCGCGGCATCGACGGACTGGTGCGCGCCGTCGAGCAGTTGCAGGGCGCCTCCGTGCCGGCCTCCGCGCTGGAGAAGCTGGTCCTGCCCTTCCGCGTGGCGAACTACACGCCGTCGATGCTCGACGAGCTGACCTCCGCCGGCGAAGTGATGTGGGCGGGTGCGGGCGCGCTGCCCGGCAAGGACGGCTGGGTCTCCCTCTATCTGGCGGACACGGCCCCCCTGTTGCTCCCGCCGCCCCACCCCCTCGAACTGACCGCGCTCCACCGGTCCGTCCTGGACGCGCTCTCCGGAGGCTACGGCCTGTTCTTCCGCCAGATCTCCGACCAGGTCCGTGCCACCACGCACCCCGACGTCAGCGACCCCCAACTGGCCGACGCCCTCTGGGACCTGGCCTGGTCGGGCCGGCTCACCAACGACACCCTCGCCCCGATGCGCTCGCTCCTGGGATCCGGTCGTACGGCGGGTTCCACGGCCCACCGTGCCAAGCGCGCGGTCCCGCGCGGCCGCTACGGCTCCCTGACGGCGGCGGCCCGCACCGCGTCCCGTACGGGCCCGCCGACCGTCGCCGGCCGCTGGTCGCTGCTCTCCGCGGCCGAACCGGACGCCACCGTGCGCGCCCACGCGCTGGCCCGCACCCTCCTGGACCGGCACGGCGTGGTCACCCGCGGGGCGGTCGCGGCGGAGGGGATCGAGGGCGGCTTCTCGGCGGTGTACCGGGTGCTGTCCGCGTTCGAGGAGAGCGGTCAGGCACGGCGCGGCTATGTGGTCGAGGGTCTGGGCGCGGCCCAGTTCGCCATGGACGGTGCGGTGGACCGGCTCCGCGCGGTGGCCAACGCCCGCGAACGCGGCGAGAGCCTGATGGCCCAGACCCGCCAGGACGGCTTCCCCGCCCCGGCCTTCCCTCCGGGCTCCACGAATTCGGCCTTCCCTTCCGGCTCCACCGAACCGGCCTTCCCACCCGGCTTCACCGACGCGGCCTTCCCGGACGGCTTCGGCGCGTCCGACGGCGCACCGCACGACCACGCACTCCCTGGCGCCGTCGACGGAAGCGACGGCGGATTCGCGCACCCCGGTCTCGACGGAGACTTCACCTGGCCCCCGGCGGACCCCCCGCCCGCCCCCGGCGACTACATCTCGCCCCGCGACCTCCCCGACCCCTTCGCCTCCCCCGGCTACGGAGGCCCCCGAGGAGGCGGCACCGGCGGCTACGGCGCGCCGGCACACCGGGGGTACGGCAGTGGTCGTACGGGCACGTCCGCGCCCGACCCCCGTGCCGTGGTCCTCGCCGCGGCCGACCCCGCCAACGCCTACGGCGCGGCCCTCTCCTGGCCCGAGCCACCGACCGGCGCCGGGCACAAGCCGGGCCGTAAGGCGGGCTCGCTGATCGTCCTGGTGGAGGGCGAGCTGACGCTGTACATGGAGCGCGGCGGCAAGACCCTGCTGGCCTGGCCCGTCACCGCGGACACCGCAGCCCCGGACGATCCCCGTCTCCGTACGGCCGCCGAGGCCCTGGCAGCGGCCGCTCGCGCGGGCTCCCTCGGCACGGTCACGGTCGAGCGGATCAACGGCGCCCAGGCCCTGACCTCCCCCATAGGCACCCTCCTGGAAGCCGCGGGTTTCGTGGCCACGCCACGCGGCCTGCGCCTGAGAGCGTGACGCTCCGCCAGGAGCGCCGCGGTGTTGGGGGTGCCGCATATCAACCACAGCCCCGCGCCCCTTCGGGACGTTCCCCGCACCCCCTCCAGAGCTCTGCCGGCGCACCCCACCAGCCACGCCGTCCCCCGGCCTTCCCCCTCGTGGCACCCTGGACGCATGCCCGAAGGTGACACGGTCTGGCAGGCCGCGCGGCGGCTGCATGAGGCCCTCGCGGGCAAGGCACTGACCCGCAGCGACTTCCGGGTGCCGAAGTACGCGACGGTCGACCTCACGGGCCGTACGGTGCTCAGCACGATCCCGCGCGGCAAACACCTGCTCACCCGGTTCGAGGGCGGCCTGACCCTGCACACCCATCTGCGGATGGAGGGCGCGTGGAAGGTGTACGGCACCGGCGAGCGCTGGCGCGGCGGCCCCGCCCATCAGATCCGGGCCGTCCTCGGTACCGTCGACCGCACGGCCGTGGGCTATCGCCTCCAGGTCCTGGAGCTGCTGCGCACGAACGAGGAGGAGCGAGTCGTCGGCCACCTCGGCCCTGATCTGCTCGGCCCCGACTGGGACCCCGAGCGCGCCCTCGCCAACGTCCTCGCCGATCCCGCCCGCCCGCTCGGCGAGGCCCTGCTCGACCAGCGCAATCTGGCCGGCATCGGCAACGTCTACAAGAGCGAGCTGTGCTTCCTGCTCGGCGTCACCCCTTGGCTGCCGGTCGGCGCACTGCCCGCCGACCGCGCCGAGAAACTGCCCGCGCTCGCCAAGAAACTCCTGGAGGCGAACCGCGACCGCCCGGTCCGCCAGACCACCGGCCTGCACCGGCACGACCTGTTCGTCTACGGCCGCGCGCCCCGCCCCTGCCTGCGCTGCCGCACCCCCGTCCGCGTGGCCGACCAGGGCGACGGCTCCCAGGACCGCCCCACCTACTGGTGCCCCACCTGCCAGCCGGGCCCCGCCCCCGCCCCCGGCTCACCGCAGCGTTGGCGCGACCGCTACCCCCGCCGCACACCCTGACGACGCCCCGCCTCGAGCGGTGATCGGCAATCCACACCACCCCGCCACCAATTGACGATCCGTCAGAAATGCTCGTACCGTCGCTTCATGCCCCTCACGGCGTACGACCTCACCGGACGCACCGCATTCGTCACCGGAGCCGCCGGCGGCATCGGCCGGGCCTCCGCCGTTCTGCTCGCCGAGGCGGGCGCGACCGTGCACTGCGCCGACCGGGACGCGGACGGTTTGCGGAGCACGGCGGAACTGATCGAGAAACGCGGTGGCACGGCCCGTACCCATGTCCTGGACGTCACCGACCGGGCGGCGCTGGCCGAGGCGGTCCGATCCTGCGAGCGCCTGGACGTGATGGCGGCGATCGCCGGGATCATGCACAGCAGTCCCGTGCTGGAGACCCGCGACGAAGACCTCGACCGGGTACTGAACGTCAACTTCAAGGGCGTGCTCCACGCCTGCCAGGAGGCGGCCCGGCTGATGCTGGCCAATGACACCCGGGGCAGCATCGTCACCATGGCGTCCGGCGCGGTCGACACCGGTGGCCCCGGGCTGCTCTGCTACGGCGCGGCGAAGGCGGCCGTGGTCCAGCTGACCAAGACGCTGGCCGCCGAGGTCGGCCGGCACGGCATCCGGGTCAACGCGATCGCGCCCGGCTGGATCCGCACCCCGATGACCGAGCGCCACGACCGTGAGGCGCAGGCGCACACCGAGGGCATGATGGCCCGGATGGCACCACTGGGCCGGGTCGGCGAGGCGGGCGACGTCGCGCACGCGGTGCTGTACCTGGCGTCGGACGCGTCGGCGTTCACGACGGGTCAGATACTTCGCCCGAACGGGGGTGTGGCGATGCCCTGGTAGCGTCGCGTCCCGCCCGCCAGGCGGCCACCCAGCGCCCCGCCGGCAACGCCCCGTCCGCCCGCCCCTTGGGCACACAGTGCACCGGAAGCAGGCTCAGCCCCCACCCGCCGGCCGCGACGGCACCTTCCAGCACACCCGCGCCCTGCCCTAGGGCGAGCCGCAGCACGGCCCACCACCACACGGCCCCCAGCACCAGGGCGACCCCGCAGCGCGCTATCCGCACCACCATGGCCGTCACCTCCAGCGGGACGCTAGATCGCCGATCCCGAGCACCGGCAGGGCGCACTAAGGGCACACAGACGCACCACTCCACTCAGCCCAGCCGCGCGGTCATCGTGCCCGTCCGGCGTCGGGGACGAGGCCGAAGGCCGATGAGCGGGAGCCCGGGACGCGAGCCCAGGACGGCAACCCCGGCACCGGACCACCACCCATCGCAGTTCGCCTACCTAGGCCAAAGGCGCTTACGCGTTCTCCGCCTGGAACATCCAGTGATGCTTCTCCAGATCCGCCGTGATCGAGATGAAGATGTCCTGGGACACCGCGTCCGGCTCCCCCGTCGCCGCCACCCGCTCCCGCATCCGGACGATCACCGCGCCGAGCGCCTCCACCATGGTCCTGACGGCGTCCGTGTCCTTGATCCAGCCCGCCGGAGTCGCCTTGATGCCGCTGCCGGAAGCCACCGAGGCGGCGCGCCCGTCGGGCGGGACGCCGAGGGCCGAGGCCCGCTCGGCCACGGTGTCGGAGTGGGTGCGCGCGGAGGCGACGACCTCGTCGAGCTGGAGGTGGATGGAGCGGAAGCGGGGCCCGACGACGTTCCAGTGGATCTGCTTGGCGACCAGCGAGAGGTCCACCAGGTCCACGAGGGCACCCTGCAGCGCCTCGGCCACGGTCTTCAGGTCCGCGTCGGCCAACGGGCTCTTCACTACGTACATCCGCTTCCTCCAGTGCTTCGGCGACGTCACATCCCTCCACCATGACCGCACCACCCAAGCCCGGCAAATGGACGCATAAATGGATAGATAAGAGACACACATCACATGCGCGGGCAACAAGAAAGCCCCGGCCGGGCTCCCCAGGTCTCCCTGGAGAAGCCCGGCCGGGGCTTCACACGTATCGGGTCGCTAAGCCGCGCTAGGCCGCGCACGCGGACGTCACGCGGCGACCACGTCCACCGCCTCGGCGGGCGCCTTGATGGTCACCCGTTCCGGTGGCACACCGGCCACCGACACCGAACCCAGCATCGGACGGACCGACGCGGGAACGGACTCGGTGGCCCTGGCGGACTGGGCCAGTTCGGCGAGCGCCAGCTCGTCGCTCACTTCCCGCATGAGTTCCGACATCCGTACGTCCAGCGCGTCGCAGATGGCGGCGAGCAGCTCGGAGGAAGCCTCCTTCTGCCCCCGCTCCACCTCGGAGAGATAGCCGAGTGAGACTCGGGCGGACGAGGAGACTTCGCGCAGAGTACGGCCCTGGCGTTGGCGCTGCCGACGCAGCACGTCACCCAGCAGGCGACGGAGCAGAATCATCGGTGGCTCCCTCCTCGGACCGCGTAGCCGCATCCTTCTCGCCCCACCGTACCGCCTCGCGCCGCGGCCGTGCGGGGAGCGATGTCGTGTTCACTCAGGGCTGCAAACATCAAAACCCCCCGTTCCGTTCCGTATCCTGTGCCCGCTCATTCCCGGTGTGTTCGCCCGCAAGCTGCTCCAGGAGCAGTGCGAGCACGCTCCGTACACTCTCCATACGGATTTCCGCACGGCTGCCGTTCAACCGCAGGGCTTCCACTTTTCCGCCACCGGCGGAACCGGGGCGGTCGGTGAACGGCCCGTCGACGGCCGCGAACACCGTCCCGACGGGCTGGCCGTCCTGCGGTTCGGGACCGGCGACTCCGGTGGTCGCGATGCCCCAGTCGGCGCCCAGAGCCTTCCGTACCCCAGCTGCCATCTGGCCCGCGACCTGCGGGTCCACCGCTCCTTGCCGCGCCAGCAGGGTGGCGTCGACGCCCAGCAGCTCATGCTTCAGCTCGGTGGCGTAGGCGGTCACCGAGCCCCGGAACACCTTGGACGCTCCGGGGACCGAGGTGATATCCGCGGCCACCAGGCCACCGGTGAGCGACTCGGCGACGGCGAGGGTCTCGCCCCTCACGGTCAGTAGTCGCACCAGTTCGGTGGCCTGCTCACTCACGCTTCCTTCTCCTCCGACGCTGCCGCGCGCTCGGCGATTCCCCGGCGGCGCAGCACAATGGCTTGTCTTACGTAGTCGAGGCCCGTGACGACGGTGAGGACGACTGCCGCGGCCATCACCCAGAACCGCAGAGTGGCCAGCCACCCCGTGAGCGGCAGGACATACATCCCGACCGCCACGCCCTGGGTGAGGGTCTTCAGCTTGCCCCCGCGGCTGGCCGGGATCACGCCGTAGCGAATGACGAGAAAACGCAGCAGCGTGATGCCGAATTCCCGGCCGAGGATCACGGCCGTCACCCACCACGGCAGATCGCCCAGGGCCGACAGACAGATGAGCGCCGCCCCCATGATCGCCTTGTCGGCGATGGGGTCGGCGATCTTCCCGAAGTCGGTGACCAGGTTGTAGGTGCGCGCCAGATGCCCGTCGAACAGGTCGGTGATCATGGCGATGGCGAAGGCGGCCCAGGCCAGCGAGCGCCAGGCCGGGTCATAGCCGCCGTTCGCCAGCATCAGCGCCACGAAGCCGGGCACCAGGACCAGGCGGAGCATGGTCAGCAGATTGGCCACGTTCCAGACGCTCGCCTGGTTGACGGCCGCGGCCGCGATCTTGGCGCCGCGCGGTGCCCTGCCGCCACCTTCGGGGCCTGAAGCAGAACCGGAGACCTCGGACTTGACGCCGTCGGCAGGGGCGGCGGGCCCCCGGGCGCCGTGCGCGCCGGAGGAGCCACCCGCGGCGGATGCCGGGACTCCGGTCATCTGCCCGCCTCCTCACTACACGCGAGCGAGCCGGTGAGCGGCTCGGCCACCAGGTCGACACCTTCCGTACCGACCACCTTTGCCTCGACCATACGTCCGACGGTGAGACCCGCGCCGCTCGTGAGCAGCACCTGGCCATCGGTCTCGGGCGCCTGGTGCGCGGCGCGGCCGTAGACGCCCTCTTCCTCGTCGACGGACTCGACCAGCACGTGCACGGTTTCGCCGACGCGCTCCTCGGCGCGCTGCGAGACGAGTTCCTCGGCCAGCCGGGACACCCGCGCCAGACGCTCGGCCACGACGTCCTCGTCCAGCTTGTCGTCGTAGGTCGCCGCCTCCGTGCCCTCCTCGTCGGAGTAGCCGAAGACACCGATGGCGTCCAGGCGGGCGCCGGTCAGGAAGCGCTCCAGCTCGGCCAGGTCCGCCTCGCTCTCGCCGGGGAAGCCGACGATGAAGTTGGAGCGCACGCCGGCCTCGGGGGCCTTGGAGCGGATCGTGTCGAGCAGCTCCAGGAACCGGTCGGTGTCGCCGAAGCGGCGCATGGCGCGCAGCACGTCGGGCGCGGAATGCTGGAAGGACAGGTCGAAGTACGGGGCGACCTTGGGGGTCGAGGTCAGGACGTCGATGAGTCCCGGGCGCATCTCGGCGGGCTGCAGGTAGCTGACGCGCACCCGCTCGATGCCGTCGACCTCGGACAGTTCCGGCAGCAGGGACTCCAGCAGGCGGATGTCGCCCAGGTCCTTGCCGTAGGAGGTGTTGTTCTCGGAGACCAGCATGATCTCCTTCACGCCCTGCTCGGCCAGCCAGCGGGTCTCGTTCAGCACGTCGCTGGGGCGGCGGGAGATGAAGGAGCCGCGGAAGGACGGGATGGCGCAGAAGGAGCAGCG
>NZ_CM002285.1:2491793-2507084 GCF_000497445.1 Streptomyces roseochromogenus subsp. oscitans DS 12.976
CCGGTCGCAGCCGGAGGCGAGCTTGACCGAGGCGACCGGGGCGCCGTCCAGGCGGCGGCGCAGGGGTGAGCGCGGGCCGGAGGCGGGCGCGACGCCCTCCGGGAGGTCGGCCGGGCCGTGGCCGGGCAGCGCGACGGCCGCGGCCGATTCCTGTCGCTCGGCCGGGCTGACCGGGAGCAGCTTGCGGCGGTCGCGCGGGGTGTGGGAGGCGTGGATGCCGCCGGACAGGATGGTCTGCAGGCGGTCGGAGATGTCCGCGTAGTCGTCGAAGCCGAGCACGCCGTCGGCCTCGGGCAGCGCCTCGGCCAGCTCCTTGCCGTACCGCTCGGCCATGCAGCCCACCGCCACGACGGCCTGGGTTCTCCCATGGTCCTTGAGGTCATTGGCCTCGAGGAGGGCGTCGACGGAGTCCTTCTTCGCGGCCTCCACGAAGCCACACGTGTTCACCACGGCGACATCGGCGTCCGCGGCGTCCTCGACAAGCTGCCAGCCGTCCGCCTCCAAACGGCCTGCGAGCTCCTCCGAGTCCACCTCGTTACGGGCGCAGCCGAGAGTGACGAGTGCGACGGTACGGCGTTCAGGCATGGGCTCAAGACTACTTCGTCCCACTGACAGCCCACGTCGACGGGGTTGGCCGATCTTGTGCCGACCCCGTCACATCCGGTCTCAGAGAGGCCGGTCAGCCCGCTACCGGGTCACCCTTCGTGTAGGTCAGGCGCTCCACGGCGCCCGGCTGGAAGTTGTTGTCGATCTTCTTGCCGTTGACGTACAGCTCGATCGCGCCGGCGTCGCCGAGGATCAGATTGATCTTGGAGCTGTCCTGGAAGGTCTTGGACTCGCCCTTCTTCAGCAGCCCGTCGAAGAGCATCCGGCCGTTGTGGTCCTTGGCCGAGATCCAGCTGCGTCCGTTCGGCGCGCTGACCTGGACGGTCACCTTGTCCTGGGGCGCCGCCGCGATGGCGCTGTCGGAGGGCTCGGTGCTCGGCGCGGCGGGCTTGTCCTTCTTCGGCGTGGCGGAGGCGGACTTGCTGGCGGCGGGCGTGCTGCCCTCGGCGACCTGCGACTTCGCATCGCTTCCGGAGTCGCCGCCCTTCACCATGGTGAAGCCGACGAAACCGATCACGACGACGATCGCGGCGACCATGGCCGCGGTCCAGTTCGGCCCGCGCCGCTCGGGACGGATGCGCTCGGCCTCGAACAGAGGGGCTGCCGGGGTCGGGGCGGGACGGCCACCGTGCTCGGCGTCGTACTGGGCGATCAAGGGCGCGGGATCGAGGTGGACGGCCTTGGCCAGCGTTCGGATGTGTCCGCGGGCGTACACGTCGCCGCCGCACGGACCGAAGTCGTCCGCCTCGATGGCGTGCACGATGGCAATGCGGACACGAGTGGCACTGCTGACGTCGTCCACGGTGAGCCCGGCCGCGATCCGCGCCTGCTGCAGGGCGCGGCCCACGGGGACACGGGGTTCCTGGGACTCGTCTCGGAACGGACGCTCGTCTTCAGGGGAGTTGCCGATGGACACGGGGGCGCCTTTCGAGCGTGTAGCCACCTGTGCTGGAAGCTCAGTCTAGGGGTGGTACGAAAGGGTGGGGCAACCGGGCGGTGGGACTTTGTACGCCATCGGAATGGCCGGACATGCCGAGGGCTGGACAAGTGGTACCCCAGGATGAGATGCCTTCCTGTCCTCTCGCTCAACTTGACGTACGGGAAAGGGAAACGGTTGCCCGCCGATCTCTAACGGGTGGATCACGACGATGACGCCACCCGGCGTAACCGGTGTCCGCCGGACAGCCCTTCACCCTGTCCCGTCCTATTCCTCAGACTCCCCGCGAATCAGAGCGAGCACGCCGTCCAGCTCATCAGGCTTCACAAGAACGTCACGTGCCTTGGAGCCCTCGCTCGGTCCCACGATGCCCCGGGACTCCATGAGGTCCATGAGCCGCCCGGCCTTGGCGAAGCCGACGCGCAGCTTGCGCTGGAGCATGGAGGTCGACCCGAACTGCGTGGAGACGACCAGCTCGGCCGCCTGGCACAGCAGGTCGAGGTCGTCGCCGATGTCCTCGTCGATCTCCTTCTTCTGCTTGGTGCCGACCGTGACGTCGTCCCGGAAAACCGGCGTCATCTGGTCCTTGCAGTGCCGGACGACGGCCGCGACCTCGGCCTCGGTGACGAACGCACCCTGCATACGGGTCGGCTTGTTCGCGCCCATCGGCAGGAACAGGCCGTCGCCCTTGCCGATCAGCTTCTCGGCGCCGGGCTGGTCGAGGATGACGCGGCTGTCAGCGAGCGAGGACGTGGCGAAGGCCAGCCGGGAGGGCACGTTGGCCTTGATCAGACCGGTGACCACGTCGACGGAGGGACGCTGGGTGGCGAGCACCAGGTGGATGCCGGCCGCGCGCGCGAGCTGCGTGATGCGCACGATCGAGTCCTCGACGTCACGCGGGGCGACCATCATCAGGTCGGCCAGCTCGTCCACGATCACCAGCAGATACGGATACGGCTGCAGCTCCCGCTCGCTGCCCTCCGGCGGCTTCACCTTGCCCTCGCGTACGGCCTGGTTGAAGTCGTCGATGTGCCGGTAGCCGTAGGCCGCTAGGTCGTCGTAGCGCAGGTCCATCTCGCGGACGACCCACTGCAGCGCCTCGGCGGCCCGCTTGGGGTTGGTGATGATCGGCGTGATCAGGTGCGGGATGCCTTCGTACGCGGTCAGTTCGACGCGCTTGGGGTCGACCAGGATCAGCCGGACGTCCTCGGGGGTCGCCCGCATCATGACCGAGGTGATCAGGCAGTTGATGCAGGACGACTTGCCGGAGCCGGTGGCGCCCGCGACCAGCATGTGCGGCATCTTCGCCAGCGAGTGCATCACATACCCGCCCTCGACGTCCTTGCCGAAGGCGACCAGCATCGGGTCGTCGTCCTCGGCGGACTCCGCGAGCCGCAGCACATCGCCGAGGTTGACCATCTCCCGGTCGGTGTTCGGGATCTCGATACCGACCGCGGACTTGCCCGGGATGGGGCTGATGATCCGCACGTCCGGGCTGGCGACGGCGTACGCGATGTTCTTGGTCAGCGCGGTGATCCGCTCGACCTTTACGGCGGGGCCGAGTTCGACCTCGTAGCGGGTGACCGTCGGGCCGCGGGTGAAGCCGGTGACGGCGGCGTCGACCTTGAACTCGGTGAAGACCTGCGTGAGCGAGGCGACGACCGCGTCGTTGGCCTCGCTGCGCGCCTTGCCGGGGCCGCCGCGCGTGAGCAGGTCCAGCGACGGCAGCGCGTAGGTGATGTCCCCGGAGAGCTGGAGCTGCTCCGCGCGCGGGGGCAGGTCGCGGGGCTCCGCGGGGGCCTTCTTGGTCAGGTCGGGGACGGTCCCGGGCTGGAGCTTCTCCTGCTTGGGGCGCGCGGCCGGCACCGGCGACGGCTGGGAGGCCGGCGCGGGGGTGGGCACCGGGGTGGTCTCCTCGCGGTCGCCGATGCTGACGCCCTGGGTGAGGTCGGCGACCAGCGGGGAGGGCGGCATGCCGTGCAGCACCGCGCCGTCGAGCGCCGCGGCGGCGGCCGCCGCGACGTCCACGGCGTCCATCTGGCGCTGCGGATCCGGCTGGGGCACCGCGGAGCGCCTGGGGCGGCCGCGGCGCTGCGAGAGAGCCTCCTCCTCGACGCTGTCGGGGTCGTACGCCTTGGGGGCGGACGAGCGCTTACGGGAGCGCGCGGGCAGCGCCTCGCGCCACTGCTCGTCGTAGCGCGCGTCGTCGTCTGTGTACTCCTCGTACCCCTCGTACCCGTCCGTGTCGTGGTCGTGCAGCACGCCCAGGCGTACGCCGAGCGCCCGCAGCCGCTGCGGGATGGCGTTGACCGGGGTGGCGGTCACCACGAGCAGACCGAAGATCGTCAGCAGCACCAGCAGGGGTACGGCGAGGACCTCGGTCATGGCGTACGTCAGCGGGGTGGCCGCCGCCCAGCCGATGAGGCCGCCGGCATCCCTTATGGCCTGCATGCCGTCGCCGCGCGCGGGCGAGCCGCAGGCGATGTGGACCTGGCCGAGCACGCCGATGACGAGCGCGGACAGGCCGATCACGATCCGGCCGTTGGCCTCCGGCTGCTCCGGGTGCCGGATGAACCGTACGGCGATCACCGCGAGCAGTATCGGGACCAGCAGGTCGAGCCGGCCGAAGGCGCCGGTGACGAGGATCTCCACTAGGTCGCCGACGGGGCCCTTGAGGTTGGCCCAGGTGCCGGCGGCGACGATCAGCGCGATACCGAACAGCAGCAGCGCGATGCCGTCCTTGCGGTGGGCCGGGTCGAGGTTCTTCGCGCCCTTCCCTATGCCACGGAAGACTGCGCCGACGGCGTGCGCCAGGCCGAGCCAGAGGGCGCGCACGAGCCGGTACACGCCCCCAGTGGGGCTCGGTGCCGGCTTCGGCGCGGCCTTCTTGGCCGGTGCCCTTTTGGCAGGCGCCTTCTTGGCCGCCGCCTTCTTTGCTGCGGCCTTCTTCGCCGGAGCCTTCGCGGGAGCGGCCGCCTTCTTCGCGGTCTGCTTCTTGGCTGCGGAGGGACGTGAGGCCATGGGTGTGAGGTTACCGGGGGAGACGACAGCGGACACGTGTGCCCACAGCTTCACCCGTTCGTGTCGCCCTTGCCGGAGACCGAAGCTGACGCGCGCTCATGGGCAACCGCCGCCTGGGTGTAAGTCAGTTCTGCGCCGGTACCGAGGAACCGGCGGGGCCGGCGCCCGGTTCCAGGGCGTCCAGCGCGCGCCGCAGCCCGGTGAGTTTGCGCTCCAGATGGGCCGCCGTGGCCACCGCGGCCGCGTCCGCCGAATCGTCGTCCAGCTGCTTGGACAGCGCCTCGGCCTGCTCCTCGACGGCCGCGAGCCGCGCGGACAGCTCGGCGAGCAGCCCGGCGGACTCCTTGCCGCCGACCGCGCCCTTGCCGCCGCCCTCCAACTGCAGCCGCAGCAGCGCCGCCTGCTCGCGCAGCTGGCAGTTCTTCATGTACAGCTCGACGAACACCGAGACCTTCGCGCGCAGCACCCACGGGTCGAACGGCTTGGAGATGTAGTCGACCGCGCCCGCCGCGTAGCCCCGGAAGGTGTGGTGCGGGCCGTGGTTGATCGCCGTGAGGAAGATGATCGGGATGTCCCGGGTCCGCTCGCGCCGCTTGATGTGCGCGGCGGTCTCGAAACCGTCCATGCCCGGCATCTGGACATCCAGCAGGATGACCGCGAAATCGTCCGTGAGCAGTGCCTTGAGTGCTTCCTCCCCGGACGATGCCCGCACCAGCGTCTGATCGAGCGCAGAGAGGATCGCCTCCAGCGCCAACAGATTCTCCGGCCGGTCATCGACCAGGAGGATCTTGGCCTTCTGCACCATGGCCCGCCCTCCTCGCCCCGGCGGTACACCGGGCGCCGCCCCAGGGGACGACTCCCTTTCGCCGCCCGTCCTTGTGCCGGTCATCGTAGCCGCACCCCGCCTGTCGCCACACCCTGTCACCGCGATGTCACTGTGCACGTAGCGGAAACGCGGCGGAGGCCGGGATGGTTCCCGGAATCTGGCATTCCCATACGCGTCCAGCCACCTTAAGCCGTACGTTCGCACTCACCTCAAGTGGGCAACTCCCGACACACGCCGAGGGTTCCCCGGGTGTTCACGTCGTGGTGCGCCGATCTCGTCATTTCCCACCCATCCACTGCTGCATCACGGCCAGCAGATGATCCGGGTCGACCGGCTTGGTCACGTAGTCGGAGGCGCCGGACTCGATCGCCTTCTCGCGGTCGCCCTTCATCGCCTTCGCGGTCAGCGCGATGATCGGCAGCCCGGCGAACTGCGGCATCCGGCGAATCGCCGTGGTCGTCGCATACCCGTCCATCTCCGGCATCATGATGTCCATCAGCACGACCGCCACATCGTCGTGCTGCTCCAGCACCTCGATGCCCTCGCGGCCGTTCTCGGCGTACAGCACCGAAAGACCATGCTGCTCCAGGACGCTGGTCAGCGCGAACACATTGCGGATGTCGTCGTCGACGATCAGCACCTTCTCGCCGCCGAACCGCACCGCGCGCGCGGACTGCGGCGCGCCCTCCTGCTCGGGCGCCGCCGCCCACTGCTCGGACCGCTGCTCGCCCTGCGGCAGACCCCGCCGGCGGCGCCGGAAGAGCGCCGCGGGACCGTTCTGCGTCTCCCGGTACGACTTCACCTCGGCCGGGGTCTCGATCTCCGCCCCGGACAGCTCCGAGGACGCCTCCGCCTCGGAGGCCAGCAGCTCACGGGCCTCCAGCTGGGGCACGGACTGCTGGTAGCCCTGCGGCGGCAGTTCGCTCGGGTGCAGCGGCAGGTACAGCGTGAACGTCGAGCCGCGGCCCGGTTCGCTCTGCGCGTGGATCTCGCCGCCGAGCAGCTGCGCGATCTCCCGGGAGATCGACAGGCCGAGGCCGGTGCCGCCGTACTTGCGGCTGGTCGTGCCGTCCGCCTGCTTGAACGCCTCGAAGATCACGCGCATCTTGCTGGCCGCGATCCCGATGCCGGTGTCCGTCACCGAGAACGCGATCAGCGGCGCCTCGGGATCGGTCAGCGAGCCGGCCTCCAGCAGCTGCTCGCGGATGCCCACCGGTACGTGCGCGCCGGCCGGCCTGATCACCAGCTCCACCGAGCCGGAGTCGGTGAACTTGACCGCGTTCGACAGCAGGTTGCGCAGCACCTGCAGCAGCCGCTGCTCGTCGGTGTGCAGGGTCGCGGGCAGCTCCGGGGAGACCCGTACGGACAGATCCAGGCCCTTCTCCGCGGTCAGCGGCCGGAAGGTGGCCTCCACGTAGTCCACGAGCTGGACGAGCGCGATACGCGTCGGCGAGACATCCATCTTGCCCGCCTCGACCTTCGACAGGTCGAGGATGTCGTTGATCAGCTGGAGCAGATCGGAACCCGCGCCGTGGATGGTCTCGGCGAACTCCACCTGCTTCGGCGAGAGATTGCCCTCGGCGTTGTCGGCGAGCAGCTTGGCCAGGATCAGCAGCGAGTTGAGCGGAGTACGCAGCTCGTGGGACATGTTGGCGAGGAACTCGCTCTTGTAGCGCATCGACACCGCGAGTTGCTCGGCGCGCTCCTCCAGGACCTGCCGGGCCTCCTCGATCTCGGTGTTCTTCACCTCGATGTCGCGGTTCTGCCGGGCCAGCAGCTCGGCCTTCTCCTCCAGTTCGGCGTTGGAGGCCTGCAGCGCCTTCTGCCGGTTCTCCAACTCGGCCGAGCGCTCCCGGAGTTGCTCGGTCAGCTCCTGCGACTGCTTCAGCAGCAGCTCGGTCTTGGTGTTGACCGAGATGGTGTTGACGCTCGTCGCGATCATCTCGGCGATCTGGTTGAGGAAGTCCTTCTGGATCTGCGTGAACGGCGTGAAGGAGGCCAGCTCGATCACCCCGAGCACATTGCCCTCGAACAGCACCGGCAGCACGATCACCTGCGCGGGCGGGGCCTCGCCGAGCCCGGAGGAGATCTTCAGATAGCCGCTGGGCGCGTTCTCCACCAGGATCGTGCGCTTCTCCTGGGCGGCCGTGCCGACCAGCGCCTCACCAGGCCGGAACGACGTCGGCATGGAGCCCATCGAGTAGCCGTACGAACCCAGCATCCGCAGCTCGTAAGTGTCCGCGCCGTCGCCGGCGTCCTTGCCCTCCATGCGCGGCATCGTCAGGAAGAACGCGCCGTGCTGCGCGGACACCACCGGGGTCAGCTCGCTCATGATCAGCGAGGCCACGTCCTCCAGATCGCGGCGGCCCTGCATGAGGCCGGAGATACGGGCCAGGTTGCCCTTGAGCCAGTCCTGCTCCTTGTTGGCGATCGTGGTGTCGCGCAGGTTGGCGATCATCTTGTTGATGTAGTCCTGCAGTTCCTGGATCTCCCCGGACGCGTCCACGTCGATCTTCAGGTTCAGGTCGCCGCGGGTCACCGCGGTCGCCACGCGCGCGATGGCACGCACCTGCCGGGTCAGGTTCCCGGCCATCTCGTTCACGGACTCGGTCAGGTCCCGCCAGGTGCCGTCGACGTCACGCACGCGTGCCTGGCCGCCGAGCTGTCCCTCGGTGCCCACCTCGCGCGCCACGCGCGTGACCTCCTCGGCGAAGCTGGACAGCTGGTCGACCATCGTGTTGATCGTCGTCTTCAGCTCGAGGATCTCACCGCGGGCGTCAATGTCGATCTTCTTCGTCAGGTCACCCTTGGCGATGGCCGTGGTGACCATGGCGATGTTGCGCACCTGGCCGGTCAGGTTGGACGCCATCTGGTTCACCGACTCGGTGAGGTCCTTCCAGGTGCCGGCCACACCCGGTACATGCGCCTGGCCGCCCAGGATGCCGTCCGTACCCACCTCACGGGCCACCTTCGTGACCTGGTCGGCGAACGAACTCAGCGTCCTGACCATGGTGTTGATGGTGTCGGCGAGCTGCGCGACCTCACCCCGCGCCTCGATCGTCACCTGTCGCGTCAGGTCTCCGTTGGCGACGGCCGCGGACACCTGCGAGATGTTGCGCACCTGCATGGTCAGGTTGTTGGCCATCAGGTTGACGTTGTTGCTCAGGTCCTTCCAGATACCGGTGACGCCCGGCACATGCGCCTGGCCGCCCAGGATGCCCTCGGTACCCACCTCACGGGCCACCCGGGTCACCTGCTCGGCGAAGCTGGACAGTTGATCAACCATCGTGTTGACCGTCGTGACCAGCTCAAGAATCTCGCCCTTGGCGTCAACAGTGATCTTCTTCGACAGGTCGCCCTTGGCCACCCCGGTCGTGACCTCGGCGATGTTGCGCACCTGGATCGTCAGGTTGTTCGCCATGAAGTTCACGGACTGCGTGAGGTCCTTCCAGGTACCGGAGACACCCTGCACCTCGGCCTGACCGCCCAGGATGCCCTCCGTACCCACCTCACGGGCCACACGCGTGACCTCCTGGGCGAACGACGACAGCTGGTCCACCATCGTGTTCAGGGTGTTCTTCAGCTCCAGGATCTCCCCGCGCGCGTCCACGGTGATCTTCTGGGAGAGGTCACCGCGGGCCACAGCGGTGGCGACCTGCGCGATATTGCGCACCTGGGCCGTCAGGTTGCCGGCCATGCCGTTCACGGAGTCGGTCAGATCCCGCCACACACCGGCCACACCGGGCACCTGCGCCTGACCGCCGAGGCGGCCCTCCGTACCCACGTCACGCGCGACCCGGGTCACCTGATCGGCGAAGGCGGACAGCTGATCGACCATCGTGTTGATCGTGTTCTTCAGCTCGAGGATCTCGCCGCGCGCGTCGACGTCGATCTTCTGCGACAGGTCACCGCGCGCCACAGCCGTCGTCACCTGGGCGATCTGCCGCACCTGAGACGTCAGGTTGCCGGCCATGAAGTTGACGGAGTCCGTCAGCTCCTTCCAGGTGCCCGACACGCCGTCCACCCGGGCCTGACGCCCAGCCGGCCCTCCGTACCCACGTCCCGGGCCATCCGCGTGACCTGGTCGGCGAAGCTCGACAGCTGGTCCACCATCGTGTTCACGGTGTTCTTCAGCTGGAGCATCTCGCCGGAGACGTCCACGGTGACCTTCTGGGACAGGTCGCCGTTGGCCACCGCCGTGGTCACCTGGGCGATGTTGCGCACCTGACCGGTGAGGTTGCGGAACGCGGTGTTGACGGAGTCCGTCAAGTCCTTCCACGCACCGGCGGCACCGGGCACCTGCGCCTGACCGCCCAGCTCACCCTCGACACCGATCTCCCGCGCGACCCGCGTCACCTCGGCACCGAACGCCGACAGCTGGTCCACCATCCCGTTGACGGTGTTCTTCAGCTCCAGCATCTCGCCCGCCACGTCGACCGTGACCTTCTGCGACAGATCACCGCTGGCCACGGCGGTCGTCACGGTGGCGATGTCGCGCACCTGAGTGGTCAGGTTCCGGAAGACCGTGTTGACGGAGTCCGTCAGGTCCTTCCACGTACCGGCCGCGCCCGGCACGTTCGCCTGACCGCCCAGCCGCCCCTCCGCGCCGACCTCGTTCGCGACGCGCGTGACCTCGTCCGCGAAGATCCGCAGCGTCTCGGTCATCTGGTTGATCGTCTCGGCGAGCTGCGCGACCTCGCCGCGCGCCGGGACCGTCACCTTCTGCGACAGGTCACCGTTGGCGACAGCTGTCGTGACCTGCGAGATCCCCCGCACCTGTGCGGTCAGGTTGCCCGCCATCGTGTTGACGGAGTCGGTCAGCTCCTTCCACACACCGGCCACCCCTGGCACCTGCGCCTGACCGCCCAGGATGCCCTCGGTGCCCACCTCACGGGCGACCCGGGTCACCTCGACGGAGAAGGACGACAACTGCTCCACCATCGTGTTGACGGTGTTCTTCAGCTCCAGCATCTCGCCGGCCACATGCACGGTGACCTTGCGTGACAGATCACCGCGCGCGACCGCCGTCGTCACCAGCGCGATGTCACGCACCTGCGCGGTCAGCCGGTTCGCCATGGTGTTGACGGACTCGGTCAGGTCCTTCCACGAACCCGACATACCGCGCACCCGGGCCTGCCCGCCGAGCTTGCCCTCGGTGCCGACCTCGCTGGCCACGCGCGTGACCTCGTCCGTGAACGTCGACAGCTGGTCGACCAGGTTGTTGACGGTACGGCCGACCTTCAGGAACTCGCCCCGCAGCGGATGCCCGGTGCCCTCGTCCGGCGCCTGCGTCCGCAGCTCCATGCGCGGCGACAGATCACCCTCGGCAACCGCCGTGAGCACCCGGCTGACCTCCGACACCGGCCAGACCAGGTCGTCCACCAGCGCGTTGGAGGCGTCGATGGCCGACGACCAGGAGCCCTCGCAGGCTCCCGTCTCCAGCCGTTCCGTGAGTTTCCCCTCACGCCCCACCATGCGCCGTACCCGGGACAGCTCACCGGTCAGGTGCATATTCCGGTCGGCCACCTCGTTGAAGACGGCCGCGATCTCCGACATCACACCGTCCCCGGAGACCGTGAGCCGCTTGCGGAAGTTCCCGTCACGCATCGCGACGAGCGCCGCCAGCAGCCGGTTCAGGGCAGCCGTGTCCACGGCGGTCGTACTGCCGCGCCTGCCCAGGGACGGTCCGCCTTTCGCACGCGTCTTCGTGCCACGCGTCGCCGCGCCAGACTCCACTGTGTCCCTCCCGGAGGGGTAGACCGTTACTGCTGTGCTCGGCCGCTTCGGCCCGGCCTGCCGCTCATCGGCATACCGGATACTTCCGCGTACCCGTTACTGCTGCGTATTTCTGCCAGACGAGATCCGGCCACACCAGGGGCTGCTGCCCGCCGTACACGGAACACACGCAACCCGACCCGACCTTCATCAGAAGCTTGCCCAGTGTTTCACCCTGCCCGAACCAGGCCATAACAGTTCGGCAGCTTCGCACATCGTCCGCACACCCTCAGGGGTAAACACCGGCGACCGGCATCCGCTCGGACGGCGAAGGTAAGTAACCTTGCATGCGGCTGTCCAGCCGCACCGGTCCGACCGGCCTGGGCGGTGGCACGAGAACGAGCGGGCATCGGAGGGGCGGCCGCAGACCATGACCACCGGAGTCATCCCCGGGGGACAGCCCCCGGAGCCACAGCCGACGGGCGAGCTGATGCCGCAGCAGCGGCGCGAGCCGGCCGGCCGAGCAGCCCTGCACGTCGACAACCGGCCGAGGAGTTCTGTGATCACCGCGCGTGCGGCCGCCACTTTCGAGCCCGTCGGGCGATCGGTCGCGACCGCCCGGTCCTTCGTCCGCGACACGCTCCAGGGGTGGGGCTTCGCCGATATCGTCGACGACGCCGTCGTCCTCACCAGCGAACTGGTGACCAACGCGGTCGTGCACGCGGGCACACACGCGGACGTGCTGTGCCTGCGCACCGAGGACGGCGTACGCATCGAGGTCGCCGACCGCTACCCGGAGCGCGAGGTCCCCCTCCAGAACGCCCCGGCCTCGATGGGCAGCCCCGACCGCGAGGGCGGCCGCGGCCTGCAGCTGTGTGCGGCCCTGGCCGCCCGCTGGGGCGTCGACTACACGCCCACCCACAAGAACGTCTGGTTCCAGCTCAACCTCCCCGAACGCCCGGTCGGCACCCGCACCGCCGGCCCCTCCCTCCCCGCCGACCTGCTCCCGCTGGCCGACGGCCGGATCCGCGTCGCGGTCCTCCAGGTCGACCGGAAGGGCACCATCACCTCCTGGAACGAGGACGCCCAGGAACTCTTCGGCTACCCCGCCCCCGAGGTCGTAGGCCGGCCCCTCACCGAACTGGCGGCCTGGCCGCACACCCCGGGCACCAGCACCGGCGTGGCCGAGGCCCTCCGGCTCTCCCGCTGGGAGGGCAGCTACGGCATCCGCGGCGCCGACGGCCGGGTGGCCCCGGTCTACGCCTCCCACCTCAGGGTCCGCGACACCGGCGGCGAGCCCTCCACCGTCTGCCTCCTGGTCCGCGACCACGAGCGCGCCGTACTCCAGTCCCCGCCGCGCGTGCCGGCCACCGACCAGCCCCAGTCCCCCGACGGGCAGAGCACCGACCCCTTCGAGGTCTTCATCGGCTCCCCCGCCCCGGACGACCTCGACGGACTGCTGCAGCGCACGGTGGAGCGCGCCCGCGACATGCTCGACGGCGACTCCGCGTTCCTGCTGCTGGCCACCGACGACGAGACCGAACTGGAGGTCCGCGCCTCCACCGGCCTGCCCTCGGCCCGCCAGCGCTTCGCCCGCGTCCCCGTCGAGGCCGGCCCCGGCCGCTACGGCTCCGCGCGCATGCCCGCCGTGCACGACGACCTCACCGCCGTACCCGGAGCCGTTCCCCTGCTGTCCGGCACCGGCATGCGCTCGGTCGTCACGGTCCCGCTGAAGGTCGAGGGCCGCCTCACCGGCTCCCTCGGCGTCGCGGCCGAGGCACCCGGCCGGTACTCCAACGAGGAGGCGCTGCGCCTGCAGTTCGCCGCCGACCGCATCGCCCTGGCCGTCGAGTCGGCCCGCCTGGGCGAACTGGAGCGGCTGCGCCGAGGCTCCCTGAGCTTCCTGGTCGAGGCCTCCGACCTGCTGGCCGGCACCCTGGACCGCGACCAGACCCTGGCCCTGATGGCCCAGATGACGGTCCCCACCCTGGCGACCTGGTGCGCCGTCTACACGATCGCCGACCAGGCCTCCGAGCCCTATCTGTCGTACGTCCTGCACGAGGACGAGGAACTCATCGACGGCATCAAGTCGTTGCTGTCGAAGGTCCCGGCGCCGGATCCGGTCCCGACCCCCGGCGCCCGCGTATGGACCATCCCCGGCGAGGTGGCGCACCAGGCGGCCCTGCGCACCTCCATGCGCAGCCTCGGCCTGGCCGGCGGCCCCACGCACCGAGTCGCCGCGGGCATCGGCCCGACCCTTGCCACCGCCTCCGCGGTCGGCGGCGAGACGGTCGTCCTGCCGCTCGTCGCCCGCAACCGCGTCATCGGCATGCTCGTCCTCGGCAAGCCCACCGACGAACACTTCCGCCAGGAAATCCTGGAACTGGCCGAGGACTTGTCCCGCCGGGCCGCCCTCGCCCTGGACAACGCCCGCCTCTACTCGGAGCGCACGGCCATCAGCCAGGCCCTCCAGCGCAGCCTGCTCCCGCCCGGCACCCCGCACATCGACGGCGTCGAGGTCGAGGTCATCTACCGCGCGGCCGGCGAGGGCAACGAAGTCGGCGGTGACTTCTACGACCTCTTCCCCATCGGCAACGGCGCCTACGGCTTCGCCATCGGCGACGTCTGCGGTACGGGCCCGAACGCGGCCGCGGTCACCGGCCTCGCCCGGCACGCCCTGCGCCTGCTGGCCCGCGAGGGCCTGTCCGGACCGGCGGTCCTGCAGCGTCTGAATTCCGCCATTCTCGACGAGGGCGACCGCAGCCGCTTCCTGACCCTCCTCTACGGCGAGATGCGCCCGCAGGAGGACGGCAGCGCCGAGCTGAAGGTGGTCTGCGCCGGCCACCCGCTCCCGCTGCGCCTGCGCCAGGACGGCACGGTGACACCCGCAGCCGAACCGCAGCCGCTGCTGGGCGTGATCGAGGACCTGGAACTGCACGAGGAGACCGTCACCCTCGATCCCGGTGACGTGCTGCTGTGCGTCACGGACGGCGTCACCGAACGCCGCGAGGGCTCCCGTATGTTGGGCGACGACGGCCTCACCGACGTCCTCACCACCTGCACGGGCCTGACCGCGGGCGCGGTCGCCGCACGCATCATGCGCGCCGTGGAACGCTTCGCCTCGGACGCCCCGTCGGACGACATGGCGATCCTGGCGATGCGCGTCCCGGGCCACCACAAGGAGGCGTGAGACACGAAGGAGTCGCCAGACATGCGAAAGGCCCCACCCGAAAGGGTGAGGCCTTTTCTGCTGGAGCCCCCAAACGGAATCGAACCGTTGACCTTCTCCTTACCATGGAGACGCTCTGCCGACTGAGCTATAGGGGCCTGTCGTTCTCAAGGTTTCCCTCGCGGCGACGAAGAAACTGTACCCCGACCAGGCCCGACTTCCCAAATTCGTTCGGGACCCGCTCAATAGGCGGGCTGCAGCAGTCCCCCGAGCGCATTGCACGCGGCGACGACGCGCTGCATCTCCCGCTTGGTCAGCGAGGCGTCCACGGGGAGCGTCAGCGTCTCGTCGGCGGCCAGCTCGGTCTCGGGCAGGGACACACACCGACGCAACTCCGGCAGCCGGTGCACGGGCGTCTTGACCGGCACCCGGCACTCAACTCCCTTGGCCCGCAAGGCCATCGCGAAGGCGTCCCGGTCCGGCCGGCCGTTCCCCGGCACCCGCACAACGTACTGCTGATAGGTGTGCCCGTCCCCGCCATCCGGCGTGCGCACGCCCTTGAGCTTGGCATCGAGGTACGCGGCCCGCTCCCGGCGCTGCGCTATCTCGTCGTACGGCGCCTCGGACTCGCCCTGCTCCAGCACCAGCACCTCGTGCCGCTGCCCCAGCGCGCGCAACCGCTTGAGGTCGGCCCACCGTCCGAAGCGGTGTACGACAACGACCGCTGCCGTACGCGGAGTTACCGCTGCCTCGACGGCGCCGGGGTCGAGGCAGTAGGTCACCGGGTCTATGTCGGCGAAGACCGGGAGCGCACCGGCCAGGGTCACGGCCTCGGCGACTTCGACGTTTCCGAAGGCCGGTACGACGACCTCGTCACCGACTCCGACACCGGCGGCCCTGAGCATTGCAGCAGTACCCATGTGCTGGATGCTCGGCGCGCAGGGTGAACGACACGTTAAGCAAAACGTAAAAAGGCCGGACCCCGAACCGAAGTTCAGGATCCGACCTTTTTGGAAG
>NZ_CM002285.1:2507334-2510714 GCF_000497445.1 Streptomyces roseochromogenus subsp. oscitans DS 12.976
AACACAGTGGACGCGAGCAACTGAGGACAAGCCCTCGGCCTATTAGTACCGGTCACCTCCACCAGTTACCTGGCTTCCAGATCCGGCCTATCAACCCAGTCGTCTACTGGGAGCCTTACCCCATCAAGTGGGTGGGAGTCCTCATCTCGAAGCAGGCTTCCCGCTTAGATGCTTTCAGCGGTTATCCCTCCCGAACGTAGCCAACCAGCCATGCCCTTGGCAGAACAACTGGCACACCAGAGGTTCGTCCGTCCCGGTCCTCTCGTACTAGGGACAGCCCTTCTCAAGACTCCTACGCGCACAGCGGATAGGGACCGAACTGTCTCACGACGTTCTAAACCCAGCTCGCGTACCGCTTTAATGGGCGAACAGCCCAACCCTTGGGACCGACTCCAGCCCCAGGATGCGACGAGCCGACATCGAGGTGCCAAACCATCCCGTCGATATGGACTCTTGGGGAAGATCAGCCTGTTATCCCCGGGGTACCTTTTATCCGTTGAGCGACGGCGCTTCCACAAGCCACCGCCGGATCACTAGTCCCGACTTTCGTCCCTGCTCGACCCGTCGGTCTCACAGTCAAGCTCCCTTGTGCACTTACACTCAACACCTGATTGCCAACCAGGCTGAGGGAACCTTTGGGCGCCTCCGTTACCCTTTAGGAGGCAACCGCCCCAGTTAAACTACCCATCAGACACTGTCCCTGATCCGGATCACGGACCCAGGTTAGACATCCAGCACGACCAGACTGGTATTTCAACGACGACTCCACCCACACTGGCGTACGGGCTTCACAGTCTCCCAGCTATCCTACACAAGCCGAACC
Organism: Streptomyces roseochromogenus subsp. oscitans DS 12.976; assembly: GCF_000497445.1. Classification (NCBI taxonomy): domain Bacteria; kingdom Bacillati; phylum Actinomycetota; class Actinomycetes; order Kitasatosporales; family Streptomycetaceae; genus Streptomyces; species Streptomyces roseochromogenus. Next base: position 2,508,158 of record NZ_CM002285.1, read on the forward strand.
GAACACCAATATCAAACTGTAGTAAAGGTCCCGGGGTCTTTCCGTCCTGCTGCGCGAAACGAGCATCTTTACTCGTAGTGCAATTTCACCGGGCCTATGGTTGAGACAGTCGAGAAGTCGTTACGCCATTCGTGCAGGTCGGAACTTACCCGACAAGGAATTTCGCTACCTTAGGATGGTTATAGTTACCACCGCCGTTTACTGGCGCTTAAGTTCTCAGCTTCGCCCACCCGAAAGTGAGCTAACCGGTCCCCTTAACGTTCCAGCACCGGGCAGGCGTCAGTCCGTATACATCGCCTTACGGCTTCGCACGGACCTGTGTTTTTAGTAAACAGTCGCTTCTCGCTGGTCTCTGCGGCCACCCCCAGCTCGAGGAGCAAGTCCTCTCACCAGGAATGGCCCCCCTTCTCCCGAAGTTACGGGGGCATTTTGCCGAGTTCCTTAACCATAGTTCACCCGAACGCCTCGGTATTCTCTACCTGACCACCTGAGTCGGTTTAGGGTACGGGCCGCCATGAAACTCGCTAGAGGCTTTTCTCGACAGCATAGGATCATCCACTTCACCACAATCGGCTCGGCATCAGGTCTCAGACTATGTGCTGCCCGGATTTACCTGGACAACGTCCTACACCCTTACCCCGGGACAACCACCGCCCGGGATGGACTACCTTCCTGCGTCACCCCATCACTCACCTACTGCAAGTCTGGTCCGTCGGCTCCACCACTTTCCATTCCCCGAAGGGTCCGGAACGGCTTCACGGACTTAGCATCGCCTGTTTCGATGTTTGACGCTTCACAGCGGGTACCGGAATATCAACCGGTTATCCATCGACTACGCCTGTCGGCCTCGCCTTAGGTCCCGACTTACCCTGGGCAGATCAGCTTGACCCAGGAACCCTTAGTCAATCGGCGCACACGTTTCTCACGTGTGAATCGCTACTCATGCCTGCATTCTCACTCGTCAACCGTCCACGACTACCTTCCAGTGCCGCTTCACCCGGCAGACGACGCTCCCCTACCCATCACAGCACCCGTTGGGGCTATATACTGCAATGACACGACTTCGGCGGTACGCTTGAGCCCCGCTACATTGTCGGCGCGGAATCACTAGACCAGTGAGCTATTACGCACTCTTTCAAGGGTGGCTGCTTCTAAGCCAACCTCCTGGTTGTCTGTGCGACTCCACATCCTTTCCCACTTAGCGTACGCTTAGGGGCCTTAGTCGATGCTCTGGGCTGTTTCCCTCTCGACCATGGAGCTTATCCCCCACAGTCTCACTGCCGCGCTCTCACTTACCGGCATTCGGAGTTTGGCTAAGGTCAGTAACCCGGTAGGGCCCATCGCCTATCCAGTGCTCTACCTCCGGCAAGAAACACACGACGCTGCACCTAAATGCATTTCGGGGAGAACCAGCTATCACGGAGTTTGATTGGCCTTTCACCCCTAACCACAGGTCATCCCCCAGGTTTTCAACCCTGGTGGGTTCGGTCCTCCACGAAGTCTTACCTCCGCTTCAACCTGCCCATGGCTAGATCACTCCGCTTCGGGTCTTGAGCGTGCTACTACAGCGCCCTGTTCGGACTCGCTTTCGCTACGGCTTCCCCACCCGGGTTAACCTCGCAACACACCGCAAACTCGCAGGCTCATTCTTCAAAAGGCACGCAGTCACGAGACACCAGCAAGCTGATGTCCGACGCTCCCACGGCTTGTAGGCACACGGTTTCAGGTACTATTTCACTCCCCTCCCGGGGTACTTTTCACCATTCCCTCACGGTACTATCCGCTATCGGTCACCAGGGAATATTTAGGCTTAGCGGGTGGTCCCGCCAGATTCACACGGGATTTCTCGGGCCCCGTGCTACTTGGGTGTCTCTCAAACGAGCCGCTGACGTTTCGACTACGGGGGTCTTACCCTCTACGCCGGACCTTTCGCATGTCCTTCGCCTACATCAACGGTTTCTGACTCGCCCCACGGCCGGCAGACCGTGGAAGAGAGATCCCACAACCCCCACGACGCAACCCCTGCCGGGTCTCACACGTCGTAGGTTTGGCCTCATCCGGTTTCGCTCGCCACTACTCCCGGAATCACGGTTGTTTTCTCTTCCTGCGGGTACTGAGATGTTTCACTTCCCCGCGTTCCCTCCACTTGCCCTATGTGTTCAGACAAGGGTGACAGCCCATGACGACTGCCGGGTTTCCCCATTCGGAAACCCCCGGATCAAAGCCTGGTTGACGACTCCCCGGGGACTATCGTGGCCTCCCACGTCCTTCATCGGTTCCTGGTGCCAAGGCATCCACCGTGCGCCCTTAAAAACTTGGCCACAGATGCTCGCGTCCACTGTGCAGTTCTCAAACAACGACCAGCCACCCATCACCCCGAACCAACAGGTCCGAGTGCACTGGGGCCGGCGACTGAGGAAAGTTCGTTCCCTCAGACACCCAACAGCGTGCCCGGCCAGGCCCCGTCCGAAGATCATGCGTTCCACGCTCTGACGAGCAGTACTAGCAGCCTCCGACCCAGGATCCCGGCCGAATAATCAACGTTCCACCCATGAGC
>NZ_CM002285.1:2512459-2527059 GCF_000497445.1 Streptomyces roseochromogenus subsp. oscitans DS 12.976
GAGTCGGGTTTTCCACCGCTTCCGGGCACCCGCGTCCAGCGCATGAAGTGCTGGGGTTCCCGGTTGGGCAGAGCCGTAAACGTACTGGAGCGGGGCGCCCCGATGCAAATCGAGGCGCCCCGCTCCGGGCTTGCAACCGACGAGGCGTCAGACCTCCACGACCACAGGGAGGATCATCGGCCTGCGGCGATAGGTGTCCGAGACCCACTTGCCGAGGGTGCGCCGGATGAGTTGCTGGAGCTGGTGGGGCTCCACGACGCCGTCCTGGGCGGACCGCTCCAGCGCTTCCGTGATCTTCGGGAGGACGTCGGCGAAGGCCGAGTCCTCGATGCCGGAGCCGCGCGCCTGGACGTGCGGGCCGCCGGTGATCTTGCCAGTGGACGAGTCCACGACCACGAAGACGGAGATGATGCCCTCGTCGCCGAGGATCTTGCGGTCCTTGAGGGCCGGCTCGCCGACATCGCCGACGGAGAGGCCGTCGACGTAGACGTAACCGGCCTGGACCTTGCCGGAGATCTTGGCCTTGCCCTCGACCAGGTCGACCACCACACCGTCCTCGGCGATGACGATCCGGTCGTGCGGGACGCCGGTGAGGGCGCCCAGTTCTGCGTTGGCGCGCAGATGGCGCCACTCCCCGTGCACCGGCATCAGGTTCTTCGGGCGGCAGATGTTGTAGAAGTACAGCAGCTCGCCCGCGGACGCGTGGCCGGAAACGTGCACCTTGGCGTTGCCCTTGTGGACGACGTTGGCGCCCCAGCGGGTCAGGCCGTTGATCACGCGGTAGACCGCGTTCTCGTTTCCGGGGATCAGGGAGGACGCCAGGATCACCGTGTCGCCTTCGACGATCCGGATCTGGTGGTCCCTGTTCGCCATCCTCGACAGCGCCGCCATCGGCTCGCCCTGGGAGCCCGTGCAGACCAGGACCACCTCGTCGTCAGGGAGGTCGTCCAGCGTCTTGACGTCGACCACCAGGCCCGGCGGGACCTTCAGATAGCCGAGGTCTCGGGCGATGCCCATGTTGCGGACCATCGAGCGGCCGACGAAGGCGACCCGGCGGCCGTACTCGTGGGCCGCGTCCAGGATCTGCTGGATGCGGTGGACGTGGCTCGCGAAGCTCGCCACGATGATCCGCTTGCGGGCGCTCGCGAAGACCTGGCGCAGGACGTTGGAGATGTCGCGCTCATGCGGGGTGAAGCCCGGGACCTCGGCGTTCGTGGAGTCGGTGAGCAGGAGGTCGATGCCCTCCTCGCTCAGCCGCGCGAACGCGTGCAGGTCGGTGAGGCGGTTGTCCAGCGGGAGCTGGTCCATCTTGAAGTCGCCGGTGTGCACGGCCATGCCGGCGGGGGTGCGGATGGCGACGGCCAGGGCGTCCGGGATGGAGTGGTTGACGGCGATGAACTCGCAGTCGAAGGGGCCGATGCGCTCGCGCTGACCCTCGGCCACTTCCAGGGTGTACGGGCGGATCCGGTGCTCCTGGAGCTTGGCCTCGATCAGGGCGAGGGTCAGCTTGGAGCCGATCAGCGGGATGTCCGGCTTCTCGCGGAGCAGGAACGGGACACCGCCGATGTGGTCCTCGTGGCCGTGGGTGAGGACGATGCCCTCGATGTCGTCGAGGCGGTCCCGGATGGACGAGAAGTCCGGCAGGATCAGGTCGATTCCGGGCTGCTCCTCCTCGGGGAAGAGCACTCCGCAGTCGACGATCAGCAGGCGGCCGCCGTACTCGAAGACCGTCATGTTCCGGCCGATCTCGCCGAGGCCGCCTAGCGGGGTGACCCGCAGGCCGCCTTCGGGGAGCGGCGGGGGCGGACCGAGTTCAGGATGCGGATGACTCAAAAGACTCTCCTCACCACACGCGCCACGTACCGGTCGGGCACGTGGCGCGCATGACGTTCGTGCAGAAGCAGTTGTCGTTGTGGGGTGCGGGCACCGGTGGCCCGCTTTGTTCTGTTGTTCTTCAGTTGTGAAGCTTGTGAACCTCGGGTGGTGCCAAGTCTGTTGTCAGAGCTGTACCCCGCCGGCAGCAAGATCGATCTTGAGCTGGGCGATCTCCTCGGGCGAGCACTCGACCATGGGCGAGCGCAGGGGCCCTGCGGGCAGGCCCTGGAGCGCGAGCGCGGCCTTGGTGGTCATGACGCCCTGGGTGCGGAACATGCCGGTGTAGACCGGGAGCAGCTTCTGGTGGATCTCGGTGGCCTTGACGACGTCACCGGAGACGTAGGCGTCGACCAGGGCGCGCAGGTCCGGGGTGACGAGGTGGCCGACGACCGAGACGAAGCCGACCGCTCCCACGGAGAGCAGCGGGAGGTTCAGCATGTCGTCGCCGGAGTACCAGGCGAGGCCGGACTGGGCGATGGCCCAGCTGGCGCGGCCGAGGTCGCCCTTGGCGTCCTTGTTGGCGACGATCCGGGGGTGCTCGGCGAGCCGGACGAGCGTCTCGGTGTTGATCGGGACGCCGCTGCGGCCGGGGATGTCGTAGAGCATGACGGGCAGGCCGGTGGTGTCGGCGACGGCCGTGAAGTGCCGGTACAGGCCTTCCTGCGGGGGCTTGTTGTAGTACGGCGTGACGACGAGGAGGCCGTGGGCGCCGATGCGCTCGGCCTCGCGGGCCAGCTCGATGCTGTGGTGGGTGTCATTGGTCCCGACCCCGGCGACGACGTGGGCGCGGTCGCCGACCGCCTCCAGTACGGCTCGTACGAGGTCCGCTTTCTCCGCGTCGGTGGTGGTGGGGGACTCGCCGGTGGTGCCGTTGATGATCAGGCCGTCGTTGCCTGCGTCCACCAGGTGGGCGGCGAGCCGCTGCGCGCCGTCGAGGTCGAGTGCGCCGTCCGCCGTGAAGGGCGTGACCATGGCGGTGAGGACCCGCCCGAAGGGGGTCTGCGGAGTCGAGGTCGGAGCCATGGGTAACACGCTACTCGGTGCTCCCAGCGTGGTCTGCCCTTGGGGTACCGGGAGAAGTCAGGACAAATGCGGAGCCCGGCACTGCCTGCTCGGGGGTTCAAGCAGTGCCGGGTCCGTTTGATCAGGCTAGATGAACTTCTCCAAATGCCGCAATACGGACACTTCGCGCGGTTGATCCGTACATCCGTTCCTGGTGGGGGAACAGGGCTTCGTAGTCCTCAGTTACGGGGCCACGCGCCCGTTCGCGTTGAAGGCGGCGTACGTCAGCGGCATGAGCTTCGCCCACTCCGCCTCCATCTTCTCGCCGACCATCTCGATCTCCCGCTGCGGGAAGGACGGCACCGTGGCCAGTTCATGCTGGGTACGCAGGCCGAGGAAGTGCATCAGCGAGCGGGCGTTACAGGTGGCGTACATCGAGGAGTAGAGGCCCACGGGGAGAGCGGCGCGGGCGACCTCGCGGGCGACGCCCTCGGCGAGCATCTTCTGGTACGCCGCGTACGCCTGCTCGTACGACTCGTGCAGGGTGCTGCTGACCGCCTCGTGCTGGGCCGGGGTGCCCTCGACGAAGACGTACTTGCCCGGGCGGCCCTGCTGTACGAGCTTGCGGTCGGTGCCGGGGACGTAGAAGACCGGCTGGAGCTCGCGGTAGCGGCCGGACTCCTCGTTGTACGACCAGCCGACCCGGTGCCGCATGAACTCGCGGAAGACGAAGATCGGGGCGCTGATGAAGAACGTCATCGAGTTGTGCTCGAACGGGCTGCCGTGCCGGTCGCGCATCAGGTAGTTGATCAGGCCCTTGGAGCGCTCGGGGTCCTTCTTCAGCTCGTCCAGGGACTGCTCGCCGGCGGTGGAGACGCGGGCGGCGAAGAGGACATCGGCGTCCGAAGCGCTGGACTTCACCAGCTCGACGGTGACGTCACTGCGGAACGTGAGCGACTCGGGGGTGGTCACGGGGGTTGGGGTCCTTCCCATCACAGCTGTGGTTCGCGCCCACCTTACGGGGCCCCCGGCCGGGCCACGGCAGTACCTCGCCCCAGAAATCCCACCATGGATTTTTTCCGACATGGGCACCTTTTGTGTCACTCGAGCGTCTGTACCGGTGAGAGCTGCTCGTTCGACCCCGAAAGGAGACGTACCGCGATGTTCCGTCGGCGCGAGCCCGTACCCTTCGCCTTCCTGGCCGAGGCGGAGAGCTTCCGCAGCAATGTCACTCCCCCGCCCCGTCCGCGGGCGTCCTTCGGGGAGATAGCCGGGCGTTGGCTGCTGGGCGCCACGATCGTCGCGGGGCTGGTGGGAGCCCTGATCCTCGCCATGCCGGCGATGTCCACGCCGTCCAGTACGCCGACGCAGCAGTCCCAGGCCTCCCAGGGGCACTGACCCTTCCGGCCGCCCTCGGGTGGTGAGCGGGCACACCGGCGGATAGCCTCACCGGGCACAGCCCACGCGAGGATCGAGTGAGGACCCGCCGTGCCCCTGTCCTTCCTGACGGCCGACCGCACCTTCGAGGCCGCCCCCGAGAGCGCGTTGTCGTACGACGACCGGGAGCGCTGGCGGCGCCCCTACCGTCCCGGTCCCTGGCGTGTGGGTATGGCGGCGCTGGTGCTGCTAGTGGCCTCCTTCGTGCTGTTCGCCGCGGTGGTCATCGCCCTGACCGGCTCGGTGCCCTCGGCGGCGACGGTCCTGGTCGTGGCGCTCCTGGTCATCGCCGGCGCGCTGCGGCTGCTGCGTATGGGTGTGTGGGTGAGCAGGCACGGGCTGCGGCACGTCGGTTTCCTGGTGACGCGTACGGCGCCCTGGGCACGGGTGATCTCCGTGCGGACGGTGCAGCAGCCGGTGCGCTGGCTGGGGCTGCCTCGCACGGTGCAGGGGCAGGCACTGACGCTCGTCCGCAAGGACCGGCCGGCCGAGGACACACCTCCGCTGCTGACGACGCACACGATGGACTTCCTGGGCCGCCCGGTCGCGTTCGACCGGGCCGCGGACACGGTGGAGGCTTGGGCGGCGGAGTACGGACGCGGCTGACCGAATGGTGCCCTGCGCTGGTGCGGGCCCGGGTGGAGTCGGACGCTCTCGCTGAGAGGTGCCGCTGCCCAGGCACCCCTGTAGGTCAGACCTGGTAGGCCAGACCTGGTAGGTCAGACCTGGACGGGCCGTCCGTCGTGCAGGGCGATAGCCCGTTGCATCGCCTTGCGGGCGCGTGGGGTGTCGCGGGCGTCGTGGTAGGCGACGGCGAGGCGGAACCAGCAGCGCCAGTCGTCGGGGGACGCCTCGGTCTCGGCCTTGCGTCTGGCGAAGACCTCGTCGGCGGAGTCGCGGTCGATCCGGCCGCCCGGGGTGCGCCGAAGCTCGTCCACGGGCAGTCCGCCCTGGGCGTCAAGTTCGGCGGCGAGCTGATTGGCCTTGCGGACGAACTGGGTGTTCTTCCACAGGAACCACACTCCGATGACCGGCAGGATCAGCACCGCGATCCCGAAGGTGACGGTGAGGACCGTGCCGGACTGGATGAGCAGCACGCCGCGGCTGCCGACCAGGACGAAGTAGAAGACCAGGACGGCGGCCGTGACGAGGTAGGTGATCTTCGCGCGCATGACGTCTTCAGGCTCAGCTCAGGTCCAGGAAGTGTTCCAGGCCGAAGGTCAGGCCCGGAGTGGTCACCACGCGGCGGGCGCCGAGCAGGATGCCCGGCATGAAGCTGCTGTGGTGCAGGGAGTCGTGGCGGATGGTGAGGGTCTCACCCTCGCCGCCGAGCAGCACCTCCTGGTGGGCCAGCAGGCCGCGCAGGCGTACGGCGTGGACGGGGACGCCGTCGACGTTGGCGCCACGGGCGCCGTCCAGGGCCGTCGCCGTGGCGTCCGGGGCCGGGGCGGTGCCGGCGGCCCGGCGGGCCTCGGCGATGAGCTGAGCCGTGCGCGTGGCCGTACCGCTCGGGGCGTCCACCTTGTTCGGGTGGTGCAGCTCGACGACCTCGACCGATTCGAAGTACGGCGCGGCGATCTGTGCGAACTTCATGGTCAGGACGGCGCCGATGGAGAAGTTCGGCGCGATGAGCACACCGGTCTGCGGGGACGCGGCCAGCCAGCCCTCCAGCTGCGCGAGGCGCTCCTCGGTCCAGCCCGTCGTACCGACGACCGCGTGGATGCCGTGGCGCACGCAGAAGTCGAGGTTCTCCATGACGGAGTCGGGGGTGGTCAGCTCCACAGCGACCTGGGCTCCGGTCTCCGCCAGCGTCTCCAGCTTGTCGCCCCGGCCGAGGGCGGCGACCAGCTCCATGTCCTCGGCGGCCTCGACCGCCCGGACCGCCTCGGACCCGATCCGGCCCTTGGCACCGAGGACCGCCACGCGCAGCTTGCTCATCTTCTTCGTTCCTTACGGGAGGTGGGTCAGGCGACGGCGTCGTGCAGGCGGGCGGCCTGCTTGTCCTTCAGCGGGCCGATGACCGACAGCGACGGGCGCTGTCCCAGGATGTCGCGGGCGACCGAGCGGACCTCGTCCGGGGTGACCGCCGCTATCCGGTCCAGCATGTCGTCGACGGACATCTGCTCGCCCCAGCACAGCTCGCTCTTGCCGATACGGTTCATCAGCGCGCCGGTGTCCTCCAGACCGAGGACGGTGGAGCCGCGGAGCTGGCCGACGGCGCGGGCGATCTCGTCGTCGGTGAGGCCGTTGACGGCGACATGGTCGAGTTCGTCCCGGCAGATCTTCAGCACATCGTGCACCTGGCTCGGCCGGCAGCCGGCATACACGCCGAACAGGCCGCAGTCGGCGAAGCCGGAGGTGTACGAGTACACGCTGTAGGCGAGGCCGCGCTTCTCCCGGACCTCCTGGAAGAGACGGGAGGACATGCCGCCGCCGAGGGCGGTGTTGAGCACGCCCATGGCCCAGCGGCGGTCGTCGGTGCGGGCGAGGCCCGGCATGCCGAGGACCACATGCGCCTGCTCGGTCTTGCGGCCGAGCAGTTCGACCTTGCCGGATGTGCGGATCGTACGGCGGCCGTCGCGCGGGGCGATGGGCCGCGCGTCCTGGTTCCTGAAGGCGCCCGCCTTCTCGAAGGCCGCACGGACCTGGCGTACGACCTTGTTGTGGTCGATGTTGCCGGCACAGGCGACCACGAGGTGGGTCGGGTCGTAGTGCTTCTTGTAGAAGCGGCGGATGCGGTCGGCGGTGAGGGCGTTGACCGTGTCGACCGTGCCGAGGACCGGGCGGCCGAGGGCGTTGTCGCCGAACATGGTGTGCGCGAACAGGTCGTGCACACAGTCGCCCGGGTCGTCCTCGGTCATCGCGATCTCTTCGAGGATTGCGCCGCGTTCGACGTCGACGTCCTCTTCGAGGATGAGCGAGCCGGTCAGCATGTCGCAGACGACGTCGATGGCGAGCGGCAGGTCGGTGTCGAGCACGCGTGCGTAGTAGCACGTGTACTCCTTCGCCGTGAACGCGTTCATCTCGCCGCCGACGGCGTCGAGGGCGGCGGAGATGTCCAGTGCGCTGCGCTGCTGCGTGCCCTTGAAGAGCAGGTGTTCCAGGTAGTGCGTGGCGCCGTTCAGGGCCGGCGTCTCGTCGCGGGAGCCGACGTGCGCCCAGATGCCGAAGGTCGCGGAGCGTACCGAGGGCAGGGTCTCGGTGACGATGCGCAGGCCGCCCGGGAGGGTGGTCTTGCGGACCGTGCCGATGCCGTTCTGGCCCTTGATGAGGGTTTGGGTACGGGCGACGGCCCGCGCCTCCGAAGAGGGGCGGGCCGTCACCTTGGAGCTACGGGACGTCACTGCTCGGCGTCGTCCTTCGTGTTCTCGTCGTTGCCTTCCTCGCCCTCGATCACGGGGATGAGGGAGAGCTTGCCGCGGGAGTCGATCTCGGCGATCTCGACCTGGACCTTCTGGCCCACGCCGAGGACGTCCTCGACGTTCTCCACGCGCTTGCCGCCGGCCAGCTTGCGGATCTGCGAGATGTGCAGCAGACCGTCCTTGCCGGGCAGCAGGGAGACGAACGCACCGAAGGTGGTCGTCTTGACGACCGTACCGAGGTAGCGCTCGCCGACCTCGGGCATCGTCGGGTTGGCGATGCCGTTGATCGTGGCGCGGGCGGCCTCGGCGGAGGGGCCGTCGGCGGCGCCGATGTAGATGGTGCCGTCGTCCTCGATGGTGATCTCGGCGCCCGTGTCCTCCTGGATCTGGTTGATCATCTTGCCCTTGGGGCCGATGACCTCACCGATCTTGTCGACCGGGATCTTGACGGTGATGATCCGCGGGGCGTGCGGGCTCATCTCGTCGGGCCGGTCGATGGCCTCCATCATCACGTCGAGGATGTGCAGGCGGGCGTCGCGGGCCTGCTTGAGGGCCGCGGCCAGGACGGACGCCGGGATGCCGTCCAGCTTGGTGTCGAGCTGGAGGGCGGTCACGAACTCCTTCGTGCCGGCGACCTTGAAGTCCATGTCACCGAAGGCGTCCTCGGCACCGAGGATGTCGGTGAGGGTGACGTAGTGCGTCTCGCCGTCGATCTCCTGGGAGATCAGACCCATGGCGATACCGGCGACGGGGGCCTTCAGCGGCACACCGGCGTTCAGCAGCGACATGGTGGAGGCGCAGACCGAACCCATGGACGTCGAGCCGTTGGAGCCGAGGGCCTCGGACACCTGGCGGATCGCGTACGGGAAGTCCTCGCGGGCCGGCAGCACCGGCACGAGGGCGCGCTCGGCGAGGGCGCCGTGGCCGATCTCGCGGCGCTTCGGGGAGCCGACGCGGCCGGTCTCACCGGTGGAGTACGGCGGGAAGTTGTAGTTGTGCATGTAGCGCTTGCGGGTCACCGGGGAGAGGGTGTCCAGCTGCTGCTCCATGCGGAGCATGTTGAGGGTGGTGACGCCCAGGATCTGCGTCTCGCCACGCTCGAACAGCGCGGAACCGTGGACCCGCGGAATGGCCTCGACCTCGGCGGCGAGCGTACGGATGTCCGTGACGCCACGCCCGTCGATGCGCTTCTTCTCCTTGATCACGCGCTCGCGGACCAGCTGCTTGGTGAGCGAGCGGTACGCGGCGGAGATCTCCTTCTCGCGCCCCTCGAACTCCGGCAGGAGCTTCTCGGCGGCGAGCCCCTTGACGCGGTCCAGCTCGGCCTCGCGCTCCTGCTTGCCGGCGATGGTGAGCGCCTGGGCGAGCTCGGGCTTGACCGCGGCGGTCAGGGCCTCGAGGACGTCGTCCTGGTAGTCCAGGAAGATCGGGAACTCGCCGACCGGCTTGGCGGCCTTGGCGGCGAGGTCGGACTGGGCGCGGCAGAGCACCTTGATGAAGGGCTTCGCGGCGTCGAGACCGGCGGCGACGACCTCCTCGGTCGGCGCCTCGGTGCCGCCCTCGACCAGCTTGATGGTCTTCTCGGTGGCCTCGGCCTCGACCATCATGATCGCGACGTCGCCGTCCTCCAGGACGCGACCGGCGACCACCATGTCGAAGACGGCGTCCTCGAGCTCGGTGTGCGTCGGGAAGGCGACCCACTGGCCGCGGATCAGCGCGACGCGGACGCCGCCGATCGGGCCGGAGAAGGGCAGACCGGCCAGCTGCGTGGACGCGGACGCGGCGTTGATCGCCACGACGTCGTACAGGTGGTCGGGGTTGAGCGCCATGACCGTGCAGACGACCTGGATCTCGTTACGCAGGCCCTTCTTGAAGGACGGGCGCAGCGGGCGGTCGATGAGGCGGCAGGTGAGGATGGCGTCCTCGGAGGGACGGCCCTCACGGCGGAAGAAGGAACCGGGGATCTTCCCGGCCGCATACATCCGCTCCTCGACGTCCACCGTCAGCGGGAAGAAGTCGAGCTGGTCCTTGGGGTTCTTGGAGGCGGTGGTGGCCGACAGCACCATGGTGTCGTCGTCCAGGTACGCCACGGCGGAACCGGCGGCCTGCTTGGCCAGGCGGCCCGTCTCGAAGCGGATGGTACGGGTGCCGAAGGCGCCATTGTCGATGACGGCCTCGGCGTAGTGGGTCTCGTTCTCCACTAGCGTTTTCTCCGTTACATATCGTCTTTCGTCCCTTGGCTGCCCGTGTGGCAGGGGGACGGTGGTGGAGAAGCGCGCCGTCTGGTGCGGGCCGGTCTTCGATCGAAGCACCCGGGGCTCGCTTCCCCCGGGGGCCACTACCGAGGACCGGCGGCGGCGAGGTGCGCTTCTCCATGTTCGTTGCCGTGCTGTGTCGTACGTTTTGCGTTGTGCTACCACACTACAAAGCGTGAGTGACACTCCGCACGTTTCCGCATGTACGACGAAGGGAGCGGTCCCCGGCTGCTACCGGGAACCGCTCCCCTTCACGGCGTCTTACTTGGCGCCCGCCGCACCACGGCGGATGCCGAGGCGGTCGACCAGCGTACGGAAGCGCTGGATGTCCTTCTTCGCCAGGTACTGCAGCAGGCGACGGCGCTGACCGACCAGGATCAGCAGGCCACGACGGGAGTGGTGGTCGTGCTTGTGGGTCTTGAGGTGCTCCGTCAGGTCGGAGATCCGACGGGAGAGCAGAGCGACCTGGACCTCGGGGGAGCCGGTGTCACCCTCCTTGGTACCGAACTCGGAGATGATCTGCTTCTTCGTAGCGGCGTCGAGCGACACGCGTACTCCTCATAGTCTGTGAGTGGCCACCGAGTGCCCCCGGTCTTCGTCTCGGGGGAGCTTCCGTTACTCGGAAGGCGGGGTCCGCTGCGCGCGGCCACCGGAACCGAGGGCTCCGGGGGTGCGTACACGAACGGCCGTCAGTCAGGGTACCAGGGTCCCCGGGCGGCCCAGGTACGTCCGTCCCCCGGCGCTACACGGGCCTCTGCGCGCCTCAGGGCGCGCCGGCTGGAGCGGCGTACGGCGAGAAGGCGCCGGCCTCACGGTAGGCGATCAGCTCGCCGCCGCTCGTCCTCAGTGGGTACATCCGGCCGCCCGTGCGAGAGGAGGTCGGTCACGAGGTCGTCGCCCGCGGCGACGGCGACCGCGGCACTGCCGTGCCGGGTGGCGGTGCACAACGGGCCGGGGAAAGTCAGCTCCAGGTCTCCCGTCCGCCGTACTGCCCCTTCTTTCCCGAGGTGAGGGCGATGCCCTGGATGTGGTTCGCGGAGCCCTTGGCGAAGGTGCGGTCCGTGGCCCAGGCGCCGGGCGCGTCGACGGTCGCGCCGACCTGACGGATCGTCTTGGTGTACTGCAACACGCCTCTGCCCCGGGGGCGCGGGCGCGGTCTCCACGGTCCGGCGGACCGCGTCGGGTGCCCGCACTGCCGTCGCGGGACGCCCGTCCGACGACCGTGCACCAGCCGGCGCCGGCCAAGCTCACACGGCCGGACAGGACAGCACCACGAGCGCCGAGCAGCGGTTGTCTACGGCGCCTGCGCGGTGCACGAACGGGCAGCGGTGCCGGGGGCCCTGTCACCCGAACCGCTAACCAGCGGGAATCTGGGCCATTAGGGTGAGTCACACTGCTCGCCGGTACTCAGGGAAGGACCACAGCCGCGATGGCCGACGTCGAAGACAAGGAACTCAAGGCACGCAAGGAGCGGGAGCGGGACGAGCTGTACGCGCTCGACATCTCGGGCGTCGAGTGGCACTGCGCGCCGGGTACGGAGGAGCACGAGGAGCGGGTGGAGATCGCGTACCTGCCCGGCGGGGCGGTGGCGATGCGCTCCTCCCTCGACCACGGCACCGTGCTGCGCTACACCGAGGCGGAGTGGCGGGCGTTCGTACTGGGGGCGCGGGACGGGGAGTTCGATCTGAAGCCGATGCCGCACAACGGGGGACTCGACGTGCGGTGAGACGCCGTTGAGAAGGGGCGGCACGCGTGCGTGCCGCCCCTTCGCGTTTCAGTGCTTCAGCCCCGCGGTACCCACTCCGATCACCGACAGCACCGGGTCCTTCGGGTGGACATCGTCGCGCGTCAGCTCGCGGCGGGCGAAGAAGGCATGGCCCTGTTCGTAGAGGACGACCGCCTGGTCCGGGTCGCTGAGGGCGCCCGCGTCGTTCTCCGGGAGGTGGAACAGGAGGTAGGGGGTCTCCTTGCCGGTGCGGGGGCTCCAGTCGACCATGGCCGCGGGCTGGACGTCGTCCAGGGTGCTGCGGTACATGATCAGGTCGTCGCCGTTGGTACGGACGGGGAAGACCGGCTGGAAGGGCCGGCCGTCGAACCTGGCGACGGCGGTGCCCTTCCTGAGGTCGAATGCCGTGATGTGGTTTTCGGGCTTGGTGATGTCGGTGTCGTCCTTGCTCCTGACGAAGATCCGGTCACGGCCGACCGCCATGCCGTAGCACTTGTCGACGAGGCCGAAGTACATGCCGACGTCGCAGTCGGGCTGGTACTTGCTCATCGAGATGGTGGCCAGCCGCTCGCCGCTCTTCGCGTCCAGGGTGATCAGGTCCGTGACCAGGGTGTCCCCCGCCGCCACGGCGAGCACCGGCGGGTCGGAGGACGGCAGATAGACGTCCTGGACGCCCTTGCTCACCGGGTACTGCCACACCGCCTTGCCGGTGCGCGGATCCAGCTTCTCCACCCGGTACGTGGTGTTGGCCGACTCACCGCACCTGACGAGAGCCAGCAGGGCGCGGCCGCCGGCGTAGCCCCCGTCGTGGCACTGGGACGTGGCGAGAGTGGTGTTCCACAGCCGCTTGCCGCTGTCCATGTCGTACGCCACCGACCCGAGGTCCCAGGCGATGGCCACGACGCCCTCGGTCAGGGCGATGTTGGTGTTGGTGACATAGGCGAAGTCGGCCGCCGGCATCGTCTTCTGCCAGAGCTTCTTGCCGGTGTCGAGGTCGACCATGAGCACCTCGTCGCAGACACCCGACTTGCCGGACTTCTGGGCGCGCGCGGGCTGGACGACGACCGCGGTCCGGCCGTCGGCGGTGACATCGCGGCTGACGGCGCAGACAGGGCCGTCGAGTTGCAGGGTCCAGGCAGCCTCGTCGGAGTCCCACTGGGAGCCGATCCGGTAGCCGTCTATCCGGTCGGCGACGGCTCGCGCGAGGATCTCGCCCGTGGCCCAGGTGCCGGGCGCGTACCGCGTCTGATGCGTGAGCTTGGCCTCGTCGTGCCTGACGACGACCTGTCCCTCCGGGGAGATGGGGACCTTCTCCGCGGTGTCACGTACGGCGTCCGGGGCCTGCTTGACCGCCTCGGCGTCGGTCCGGCCCCGGGTGTGGCCGGCCGAGTGGTACCAGATCAAGCCTGCGCCAAGGCACATGACGGCGGCCGCGCCCGCGGCGACCCCGCCGAGGACGCGTTTACGGCGTCTGGCCCGGGACTGGTCCGCGGCCAGTGTGGACTGGGTGTACATGGACGAGGTGGACGAGGGTGGGCCGAAGCTCACGCTGCTGAATCCTTTTCTTCGCCGCCCCGGGAGAGGCTGCAGGCCGACGGGGCGAGTCTGGGTCACTTGCTGGTCATCGCGTACATGTCGAACATAGCGAGCGCCAGGGGCACCGACGTCGGGAGGACGAGTGCGGCCCGGCAGACCAGGGCCGGCCCGGCCCGGCTCGACCGCGAGCAACTGCCCGTAATGCCGGTCAAGTTGCCCCTCGCAGGTGCGCGGTGACGACGATTCCGACGACGTCCGCGATGCCGGGCACGGGGGCGGATACGGGTGCTGGTGCGGGGGCGGCGGTGTGGTGGCCGGTGTCGACGCCGAGGGCCGGCCGGCCGTGCTGGGCATCAATCGGCCGACGCCGTACGACGTCGTCCTGATCGGCGGGCTGTGGACCGCTCAGGTGCCGGCGCCGCGCTCGGCGGCCACGGGCGCCCGGGTCGCGGTGGAGACGGGCAGGCCTCAGGCGTGGATGCGGATGGTGCAGGCGATGGGCGGCGGGCAGATCGGTCTGCCCGTGTGCGACGTGGGCCGGGTGCCACCGCAGGGTGCCCCGGCCGGTACGCCCGTGCTGGTGGTGCGGGACTACGGTATGCGGCCGCCGCGCGGACGTGTGGTGTCCGGGCCCTGGCAGTCGGTGCTGCCCCTGCTGACGTATCCCAGCCCCGTCGCGCCCCGGTTGCTGCGGCAGGTGCGGCTCGCGGGCATCCGGCGGGTCTCGCCGGACGAGGCCCCGAGCTGGGGCGCACCATGGGACTGACGCGGGCCGAGATGGAGTCGCTGCCGGCGTTGCCCGGTGGTGTCACCCTGTGGTGCACGGATCGTGACCGGCAGTATGTGCCGCCACAACCCACCGATCCTGAAGTCGGATTGTTGGGCGCACCGCGCCGGATGGACTGAACTGCCCGTATCTGACCCTTTTGTTAGTCACATGTGCGTTTCCTGTTCGTCACTTGTCTGCCGATTGCTCCCTGATTTCTCCACCCAAGCCCGGCGGCCGGTGCGGTGGTTCGGGGCGTTCGGGCTCGGCTCGAAGGTGGGCGGGCCTGCCGAGGTACGGCTCGTGGTGATTAGGCTGGGAGCGGGCGCGATGCACGACCCGTCGACCGGTCGTCGGTGTCCCAGGGGGAGAACCGCCGGATCGGGCTGCCCCGAACGACTACGGACGACTCGGAACGACACGACATCGTCGCCCCGGCACGGCATGAGGGTGCTCGACCACACCAGGAGGAACTGTGAGCAGCGATCGGGACGGGATGCGCGGGGGCTGGGCCACACCCGGCGATGACCAGCCCGACGCGGAGTCCGCCATCGAGATGACGGGCGAGTTCACCATCGACTACGCCCCGCCCGCCTGGTACACGCAGAACGCGTCCGGCGCGTCCGGCGCGTCCGGCGCGT
>NZ_CM002285.1:2528603-2533361 GCF_000497445.1 Streptomyces roseochromogenus subsp. oscitans DS 12.976
CGGGCCCCGCCGCGGGCGGTTACGGCTTCCCCCAGCCGCCCGCGCCGCAACAGCCCACTCCCAACGGCGCCACCCCGCCCAGCAGCAGTTACGGCTTCCCGCAGCCCGGCACCCCCAACACCCAGCCCCAGCCCGGCGGTTACGGCTTCCCCCAGCCACCCGCACCGCAACAGCCAAACCCCAACACACCCACCCCGCCAAGCGGTTACGGCTTCCCCCAGCCCGGCGCCCCCAACCCCCAGGGACAGCCCGGCGGTTACGGCTTTCCGCAGCCGCCGCGGCGCCCGCAGGACCCCCAGGGACCCGGCGGCGCACCGGCAGCCGAAGGCCACCAGGCGCCGCAGGCCCCGCAGGCTCCCCACGCCCCGCAGGACCCGAACGCCCCGCACGCCCCGCACGGCCTCCATGCCCCGCAGAGCCCGCACGCCCCCGTCGACCCCCGGTCCGGTGCCGCATGGCCCCAGCCGCTCCAGCACGACCAGCGGCAGCCGACCAACCCCGGTGCCGCGCCGCTCGGTTACACCGCCGCCGTGGAGCTTTCCGCCGACCGGCTGCTCAACAACAAGAAGCAGAAGGCGAAGAGCGGGCGGCCCACCGCGGCATCGAGCCGCTTCAAGATCGGCGGCAAAAAGGAGGAGGCCGAGCGGCAGCGCAAGCTGGAGCTGATCCGCACACCGGTGCTGTCCTGCTACCGGATCGCGGTGATCAGCCTCAAGGGCGGCGTGGGCAAGACCACGACGACCACCGCACTCGGCTCCACCCTCGCCACCGAGCGGCAGGACAAGATCCTCGCCATCGACGCGAACCCGGACGCCGGTACGCTCGGGCGGCGCGTGCGCCGGGAGACCGGGGCCACCATCCGTGACCTCGTGCAGGCGATCCCGTACCTGAACTCCTACATGGACATCCGGCGGTTCACCTCGCAGGCGCCCTCCGGACTGGAGATCATCGCCAACGACGTGGACCCGGCCGTCTCGACCACGTTCAACGACGAGGACTACCGGCGCGCGATCGACGTGCTCGGCCGGCAGTACCCGGTCATCCTCACCGACTCGGGCACCGGTCTGCTGTACAGCGCCATGCGCGGCGTGCTGGACCTCGCCGACCAGCTCATCATCATCTCCACGCCGTCCGTGGACGGCGCGAGCAGCGCCAGTACGACGCTGGACTGGCTGTCCGCGCACGGGTACGCCGACCTGGTCTCCCGGTCCCTGACCGTGATCTCCGGGGTCCGCGAGACCGGCAAGATGATCAAGGTCGAGGACATCGTGTCCCACTTCGAGACGCGGACCCGCGGGGTCGTGGTCGTGCCCTTCGACGAGCATCTGGCCGCCGGTGCCGAGGTCGACCTCGACATGATGCGGCCGCGGACCCGCGAGGCGTACTTCAACCTCGCGGCCATGGTCGCCGAGGACTTCGTACGGCACCAGCAGGCACACGGGCTGTGGACCAGCGACGGCAACCCGCCGCCGGTGGCCGCCCCGCCGATGCCGGGCCAGCCGATGCCGGGTCAGCCGTACCCACAGGCCCCCGGCCCGGAGCTGTACACCGGCCCGCCCCAGCCCTATCCGGGACAGCCGGGACAGCCGCAGCCGCCGTACCCGCAGGCCCCGGGCCAGCAGCCCTATCCGCAGCAGGCTCCCGGTCAGCCGTACCCGCCGCAGCAGGGCTACCCGCAGCAGCCTCCTCAGGGGTAGGGCGGCATGACGAAGGGCGGCCGGTGCGCATTCCGCACCGGCCGCCCTTTCCGTTACACCGTCTACGAGACGAGGACTACTCCTCCTCGGCGATGATCTCCCGGCACCGCTTCACATCGGCGGCGATCTGCTCCAGCAGGGCGTCCAGGGAGTCGAACTTCGCCTGGCCGCGGACGTACTCGAGGAAGTCGACGGCGACATGCAGGCCGTACAGGTCGAGGCCGACGCGGTCGATGGCGTACGCCTCCACCGTGCGCTCGGTGCCGTCGAACTGCGGGTTCGTGCCGACGGAGATCGCGGCCGGCATGGCCTCGCCCTCGACGTGCAGATAGCCGGCGTACACGCCGTCGGCGGGGATGGCGGTGTGCGGGAGGGTCTCGACGTTGGCCGTCGGGAAGCCCATGTCGCGGCCGCGCTGGGCGCCGCGCACGACCACGCCCTCCACGCGGTGCGGACGGCCCAGGATCTCGCGGGCGCCCTCAACGTCGCCCTCGGCGACCAGGCGGCGGGTCAGGGTCGAGGAGAACGGCAGGCCGCCGCCCGCCTCGCCGGTGACGTACAGGTCGATGACCTCGACGTCGAAGTCGTAGACCTTGCCCTGCTCGGTGAGGAACTCGACGTTGCCGGCGGCCTTGTGGCCGAAGCGGAAGTTCGGGCCCTCCACGACCGCCTTCGCGTGCAGCTTGTCCACCAGGACCTTCACCACGAACTCGGCGGGCGACAGCTTCGAGAACTCGGTGGTGAAGGGGAGGATCAGGACCGCGTCGACGCCCAGCTCCGCCATCAGCTCCGCGCGGCGGTGGTGCGGGGCGAGCAGCGGCGGGTGGCTGCCGGGGCGGACGACCTCGCTGGGGTGCGGGTCGAAGGTGACGACGACGGCCGGCACGCCCAGCTCACGGGCGCGGTCCACAGCGTGCTTGATGATCAGCTGGTGGCCGCGGTGGACGCCGTCGTAGGAACCGATGGTGACGACGCTGCGCCCCCAGTCCTGGGGGATGTCCTCCAAGCCACGCCAGCGCTGCACTGTGACCGCTCCTCGAACCCGTGTCCATTACCGACTCTTAAGACTTGCGCAGGTCTAAGGGTGCCACGCCGGGTCCGCCGGGCCCGCATCGGCAGGGGGGCTGTGACGGGGCGCACGTTCAGGACCACCGGCCGCTCCCTCGCCGTAGCCGCCGTTCACGCCGGTACGCGGACGCCCGCGAGGTTCTCGAGCATGCGGCGGGTGCTGGGGCCCACCACGGCGGACCAGTCGTCCGGGGTGGCGGCCAGCCAGCGGGCCATGAGGGCGGCGAAGCCGGGTACCTGGCGGCCGAGGTCGACCAGGCCGCGGTCGAAGCGGGTGGCGCCCTCGGGGGTACGGACGAGAAGCAGGCCGGTGCGGTGCACGAGGCCGCGGAGCTCCTCCTCCCGGCCGTCGCCGTGCTCGGCCGCCGCGTGCAGGACGGCGTCCAGCACGGAGAGGGCCTGTTCCCCGGCGAGGAGGAGTTCCAGCAGCTCGCGGCGGAGCGGGCGGCAGGCGGGGGTGCCGACGGCGGCGAGGACCGTGGCGAGGGCCGCTCGGAGCTGTTCCGGAGCGTCGTCGAGCAGGCCGGTGACCAGGGGCAGCAGGGCCGGGCGGGTGGTGGGGCCCTGGGCGAGGCGGCGGTCGATGTGGGCGGCGATGGGCCCGGCGGTCGCCGGGCGCAGCCGTACCGCGTTCTGGAGCAGCGCCGCGACACGGCCGGCGAGGGCCGGGGTGGTGACGTCGGTGAGGGTGCGCAGCGCCTCCCCGGAGTCCGGGCCGCTCAGCCGGGCGCGGAAGGCATCCAGGACCGGGTCGGGGTGGGTGGTCAGGGCCGGGGCCAGGGCGCTCGCCGGGAACTGCGGGTCGCCGTCGGCGAAGTGGTGCAGGGCCGCGGCGAGGTGCCGGTCGCGGGTGTGCGGGTCGCGGACCAGCAGGGCGAGGGCGCCGCCGTGCAGGGTGCAGTCGGCGGGGCGGGCGAGCAGCGCGAGGGCGGCGTAGCGCAGCAGTTCGCGGTCGGCCTCCGAGCGGACGTGGGGGGCCGCGCTCAGGCTGTACGTCAAGGCCGCGACCCGGCGGGCTGGGCGCTCGTCGTGCGCCCAGCGGTCGACGGCCCTGCAGACGGCCGACGGCTCGTCCTCGGCGAGGGTGGCGAGCAGTTCGTCGGCGCGCCGGTGCGCGCTCGCGACCAGGATCTCGGTGAGGTCGTCCAGCGCGCCGTGCCGGTGGGTGTACAGCAGCGCCTGCGCGGCGGTCGCGACGGTGGCGTGCGGGGTCGCGGGCAGCGGCCGTTCGTCGTCGAACCAGCGGGTCAGCCGTGGCTGTACGACGGCGGGCGCGGCGGCGAGCAGCCGGGCGACGCCGTCGAGATAACGCTCGCCGGCCCGCCCGCCGGCTTCCGGGGGCGCCTGGTCGGCCAGCACGAGCCGGCGCAGCAGGTCGAACCGCTCGGTGTCGGAGACCGGCAGCTCGGTCCAGAAGCCGGGGCCGAACTCGCCCGGTACGGGCCGCTCCACGCGCCGCCAGGCGACGATGCGGTCGGCGAGCAGCCGCAGCACGTCCGTGTACGGCGTCGCGTCCGGGACCTGGAGCAGGGTGCGGGCGAGCAGCCGGGCGGCCCACCAGGAGCCGGGGTACCGGTCCACGGCGTCCGACAAGTCCCGCAGGCGGTCGGCCAGTTGATGGGTGCCGTGCTGCCGGGCGAGGAGCAGCAGGGCCTGGACGACGGGTCCGACGCGATGGTGCGGCACCGGTACGGGACCGGTCTCCGGCGCGGTGTCGGGGCGGTGGACCAGGGCGCGCAGGGCCTCGTCGAGGTCGAGATGGATGCCCTGGATCCAGTCGGCCAGTTCCCCGTGCGCGAACCGGTAGCCGCTTCCGGCCGGGACCAGGAGGCCCTCGGTCAGTACGGCGGACGCCCACCCGGTGCCGCCGCCGAGCCGGGCCGGGGCGGGCCCCCATGGGAACACCGCCTCGAAGGACGCGCGGTCCAGCTCGCCCTGCCCGGGGCCGAGGCTGCGCCGGGCGGCCTCGTGCACCTGCCCGGCGACACGCGTG
>NZ_CM002285.1:2534476-2540678 GCF_000497445.1 Streptomyces roseochromogenus subsp. oscitans DS 12.976
GCGTACGGCCGCGCCGCGCAGCCCGCTCTCGGCGGCGAGCCGGACCGCGATCCGCAGACACATCAGGTCCAGGTGCGCCGCGAACACCTCGTGCCGGTCGACGGGCGCGGCGACCGGGGCGTCCGGGGCGGCGGCCCGGACCTCGGACAGCAGACGGAGGGTGAGCGGATGCCGGGCGTCGCGGTCGGTGAGGACCCCGTCGGGGATGCCGTACCGGGCACGGGCCGCGCGGGCCTCGTCCGCCGTGAGGTCGGGGAGGCGCAGGCAGGGTGGAAGGGGGTGGGGGCAGGGGCGGTCAGCTCGGCGGTGGCCGCAGCGCCCGCGGAAGCTGCCGGTGCCGGCGGAACCGTCGCAGGCGCCGGGGAGTACAGCAGGTCGGCGGGGAATTCCGCTCCGGCGCGCTCCCAGTACTCCTCCCGGCAGGCCACCACCAGGCGTGCCCCGGTCGTGCGCAGCCAGGCGGCCGTTCCCCTGGTCCACTCGGGCAGGCGGTGGGCCAGGGCGGGGGGCATCTCCTCGGGGCCGTCGAGGAGGAGCAGCAGCGGGCGCCCGGCCAGCGCGGCGAGGCGGGCCAGATGCTCGGGGCCGAGATCGCCGAGGTCCCCGGTGTCGACGGAGCGGGCGGCGGCGACGATCCGGGCGGCCCGCTCCAGGGTGCGGCGGGCGGCGTCGGCCACGGAGTCGTCGGCGTCCTCCAGGTCGGCGCCGCGCAGCCACAGCGTCGGGGCGGGGCGTTCGCCGCCGGCCCGGCAGGCGGCGAGGGCCGCGAGTTCCGTCGTACAGCCGCTGCCCGAGTCGCCGACGAGCCCGAGCACGGTCCGGTCGCCGGCTGTGAAAGCAGCCAACTCCCTTACGACACCGTGGCGTTCGACCGGTTCCACGGCGCCGGCGAGAAAACCGTGCGGGCCGTTCTGGCCGACCGAGGTGGCGGTCAGCTGCTGGATCCCGGCCAGGTTGAGGTCGGCGCCGTAGGCGGGCACGGTGGCCGCGTTGCGGGCCAGCAGTTCGGCGAGGGGGCCGTCTGCGGGCCGGAGCGGCACCGCGAAGCCCGTGTCGCGCTGGTCGGAGTGCAGGGCGGTGCCGAGGACGCCGAGTACCGCGCCGGTCTCCGCGTCGAGGACCGGTCCCCCGGCCGCTCCGCCGCCCAGCCTCAGCGCGTCCCGGCCGGCGGTGCCGATGGCCAGCTCCAGTGCGTCCGGCAGGAGGTGGAAGCGGTCGGTCGCGGTGTACGTCACCTCGGTGGCGGCCAGCACCCGCGCCTCCCGCCAGCAGCCCGCCGGGATCCGTACGTAGGTCCCGGCCTCGATCCGCTCCCGCACGGTCAGCGGCAGCGGCTCCAGGCCCAGGCCCTCGGTACGGACCAGGGCCAGATCGAGGTCGGGCAGCGGGGTGACGGCGTCGGCGCCGACCACACAGGTGAGGTCGCCCGCGGTCTGCAGCACCAGCCGGACCAGGCCGTCTACCGCCTCGTGGCTGGTGAGCAGCGTGCCCTGGTGATCGACGAGGAACCCGACGCCTCGGGGGCGGCCGGCGAGGTCGCGGATCTGGACGAGGGGCGGGGAGGTGTCGTGAGGCGGACGGGGTGCATGGGGGGTGTGGGGTGGACGGGGGGCGGCTGTGGTGCCGGTGGTGTGCCAGGTACCTGTGGTGTAGCCGGTACCGGTGGTGTAGCCGGTACCGGTGGTATCCGCTGTGCCGGTAGCGCCGTCCGTGCCGGTGAAGTGACCCGTGCCCGTGGTGTAGCCGGTGTCCGTGGTGCCCCCGGTCTCCGGCTCCGCACGGTCCCCACGTACCCGTCGGATGCCGTCCGCCGTCTCCCGCGTACCGTCCGCCGCCGCCCGGCGAGCGCCCCCGGTGCGCGGGCCCCGTCCCGCCATGGCCGTACCTCCCCGCCCGTACCGCGTGCCCTGTCTCGACCCCTGTCTCGACGGTAGGCGCGCGATGATCGGCGGGACCAGATCGCGCGGCGAACGCGCCCCCTTCCGCTCCCCTGGTTCACTCCGAGCGCCTGCCCGGACGGGTGAATAGGCGGGAGCCCGTGGATAACCCTAGAGGTGGGGGAACCGAGGGGGGACCGTGGAGCGGCGGCAGGGGCCCACCCCGTGGCCTGCCGCCGCTCCACGGACGACCCCGTCCGGGGACCCCTGCCGAGGGGGCTTGGCGGGATGGCTCAGCCGAAGACGGCCAGGCTCTTGGCCTTGCCCTTCTGTTCCTCGACCAGCGCGAGGAAGCGGCCCTCGGGGTCGAAGACGGCGACGGGACCGGCGCCCGCGTACTCGTCGGGCATGTCCAGCCGGACGCCGTTCAGCAGCAGCCGGGCGCGCCGGGCGTCCACCTGCCAGCCCCGGAACGCGGCCGCGGCGGCCTCCGCGATCGGCATCACGGTCAGCTCCTGCTGGAGCTGGTCCAGTGTCCTCGCCGTATCGATCTTGTACGGCCCGACGCGCGTCCGGCGCAGCGCCGTGAGGTGGCCGCCGACGCCCAGGTCGGCGCCCAGGTCACGGGCGAGGGCACGGATGTAGGTGCCGGAGGAGCAGACCACGGAAACGACCAGGTCGAGGACCTGGGTGCCGTCGTCGGCGACGGCGTCCCGGACGTCGTACACCGTGAACGAGGAGATCGTCACCGGCCGGGCGGGGATCTCGAAGTCCTCGCCCTCGCGGGCCCGCTTGTACGACCGCACGCCGTCGATCTTGATGGCGCTGACCTTGGACGGTACCTGCATGATGTCGCCGGTCAGCTTGGCGATCCCGGCGTCGATGGCGTCCCGGGTCACCTTGGACGCGTCGGTGGACGAGGTGATCTCGCCCTCGGCGTCGTCGGTGAGCGTGTTCTGGCCCAGGCGGATGGTGCCCAGGTACTCCTTCTCCGTGAGGGCGAGGTGCCCGAGGAGCTTGGTGGCGCGCTCGACACCGAGGACCAGGACGCCGGTCGCCATCGGGTCGAGGGTGCCGGCGTGGCCGACGCGGCGGGTCCTGGCGATCCCGCGCATCTTGGCGACCACGTCGTGCGAAGTGAAGCCCGACGGCTTGTCGACGATGACGAGGCCGTCGGGCGTGGTGTGCTTCTGGGTCATTCCGCGGCGTCGCCGTCCGTCTCGGTCGTGTCGGCGGCCTCGTCGTCGGCCGGCTTGCGGTACGGGTCGGCGCCGCCCGCGTAGGACGCGCCCGCGGAGGCCTCGCGGACCTTCGCGTCGGACTGCCGTGCCTTGTCGAGGAGGTCCTCGATGGTCCGGGCGGTGTCCGGCAGGGCGTCCGCGACGAAGGTGAGGGTCGGCGTGAACTTCACGCCGGCCGCGCGGCCGACCTCGGAGCGCAGGATGCCCTTGGCGCTCTCCAGGCCCGCCGCCGCGGCCTCCCGCTCCTCGTCGTCGCCGTAGACCGTGTAGAAGACGGTCGCCTCCCGCAGGTCACCCGTGACCCGGGTGTCCGTGATGGTGACGTGCGTGCCGAGCCGCGGGTCCTTGATCCCGCGCTGCAGCTTCTGGGCCACCACCTCCCGGATGAGGTCCGCCAGCCTTTTCGCCCGCGCGTTGTCGGCCACTGGTCCGTCTCCCGTTCTTTCTTCTTCTTTGCGTTCTGTGGTCTGGTCGTCGTCAGTCGTCTTCGCCGTGGAAGCGGCGTCGGACCGACAGCAGCTCCACTTCGGGGCGGCCGGCGACCAGCCGTTCGCACCGGTCCAGTACGTCGGTGAGGTGCGCCGCGTCGCCGGACACCATGGCGAGGCCGATGACTGCTCGCCGGTGGAGGTCGATGTGGTCCACCTCGGCCGCGCTCACCGCGAACTTGCGCTGGAGTTCGGCGACGATCGGGCGGACGACGGAGCGCTTCTCCTTCAGCGAGTGGACGTCGCCTAGGAGGAGGTCGAAGGACAGAGTCCCCACGTACATGTTTTTTGCCGGGTTTACCCGCCGGTACGGGATCGATGGCCCCGGGTCCGTGTGGCCGGGGACATCAAGAACGGTACCGCGTCCCTGCCGGGGGCTCGACAGGGTTTCGGTGCCGTGGGCTGCAGCACGGGCCGGGGGCGGAGCCCCCGGTAACGGCACGCTGGCCGACAGGACCAATGATCCCGTCGGCCAGCGACAAACCCGGCGTTACGCCCGCGGCTTCTCCCGCATCTCGTACGTCGCGATGACGTCGTCCACCTTGATGTCGTTGAAGTTGCCGAGGTTGATACCGCCCTCGAACCCTTCGCGGATCTCGGTGACGTCGTCCTTGAAGCGACGCAGGCCCTCGATGTTGAGGTTCTCCGCGACCACCTTGCCGTCGCGGATGAGGCGGGCCTTGGTGTTGCGGCGCACCTCGCCGGACCGGATGAGGACACCGGCGATGTTGCCCAGCTTGGACGACTTGAAGACCTCGCGGATCTCCGCCGTACCGAGCTCGACCTCCTCGTACTCCGGCTTGAGCATGCCCTTGAGGGCCGCCTCGATCTCCTCGATCGCCTGGTAGATGACCGAGTAGTACCGGACGTCCACACCCTCGCGCTCGGCCATCTGCGCCGCGCGGCCGGCCGCGCGGACGTTGAAGCCGATCACGATGGCGTCGGAGCCCATGGCCAGGTCGATGTCCGACTCCGTGACCGCACCGACGCCGCGGTGCAGGACGCGGATGTCGACCTCTTCGCCGACGTCCAGCTGGAGCAGGGAGGACTCCAGAGCCTCGACCGATCCGGACGCGTCGCCCTTGATGATCAGGTTCAGCTGCTGGACCTCGCCGGCCTTCAGCACCTTGTCCAGGTCCTCCAGCGACACACGGCGCGTGCGCTTGGCGAAGGCCGCGTTCCGCTCGCGGGCGGCGCGCTTCTCGGCGATCTGACGGGCCGTACGGTCCTCTTCGACCACCAGGAAGTTGTCGCCCGCACCCGGGACGTTGGTCAGGCCCAGGACCTGGACCGGCGTCGACGGGCCGGCCTCGGCGACGTTGTTGCCGTTGTCGTCGAGCATGGCGCGGACCCGGCCGTAGGCGTCGCCCACGACCATCGTGTCGCCGACCCGCAGCGTGCCTCGCTGGACGAGGACCGTCGCCACGGCACCGCGGCCGCGGTCGAGACGGGACTCGATCGAGATGCCCTGCGCGTCCTGGACCGGGTTGGCCCGCAGGTCGAGCGAGGCGTCCGCGGTGAGGATGACGGCCTCCAGGAGGCTGTCGATGTGCAGACCCTGCTTGGCGGAGATGTCGACGAACATCGTGTCGCCGCCGTACTCCTCGGCCACGAGGCCGTACTCGGTCAGCTGACCGCGCACCTTGGTCGGGTCGGCACCCTCGACGTCGATCTTGTTGACCGCGACGACGATCGGGACGTCGGCCGCCTTGGCGTGGTTCAGCGCCTCGACCGTCTGCGGCATGACGCCGTCGTTGGCCGCGACGACCAGGATCGCGATGTCGGTCGACTTCGCACCGCGGGCACGCATGGCGGTGAACGCCTCGTGACCCGGGGTGTCGATGAAGGTGATCTTGCGCTCTTCGTCGTTGACCTCGGTCGCGACCTGGTAGGCACCGATGTGCTGGGTGATGCCGCCGGCCTCGCCCGCGATGACGTTCGTCTTGCGGATGGCGTCGAGCAGCCGGGTCTTGCCGTGGTCGACGTGACCCATGACGGTGACGACCGGCGGACGGACCACCAGGTCCTCCTCGTCGCCCTCGTCCTCGCCGAACTCGATGTCGAAGGACTCGAGCAGCTCGCGGTCCTCCTCCTCGGGGCTGACGATCTGAACCTGGTAGTTCATCTCGTCGGCGAGGAGCTGCAGCGTCTCGTCGGAGACGGACTGCGTGGCCGTGACCATCTCGCCGAGGTTCATCATGACCGCGACGAGGGACGCCGGGTTGGCGTTGATCTTCTCCGCGAAGTCGGTGAGCGACGCGCCACGGGAGAGACGGATGGTCTCGCCGCCGCCGCGCGGCAGCATCACGCCGCCGACGCTCGGGGCCTGCATGGCCTCGTACTCCTGGCGACGCTGCCGCTTCGACTTGCGGCCACGACGCGCCGGACCACCGGGACGGCCGAAGGCGCCCTGCGTGCCACCACGGCCGCCGGGACCGCCGGGACGGCCACCGAAGCCGGGACGGCCACCGCCGCCACCAGCGGGACCACCGGGACGACCGGCGAAACCACCGCCGCCACCGCCACCGGGACCAGCGGGACGACCGGCGAAGCCGCCGCCATCGCCGCCACCGGGACGACCGGCGAAGCCGCCGCC
>NZ_CM002285.1:2541273-2544430 GCF_000497445.1 Streptomyces roseochromogenus subsp. oscitans DS 12.976
CGGAGGCTTGGGGGCTGCCGGCCTCGGGGCAGCCGGACGTGCCGCCTGCGCCGGAGAGGGCGCGGCGGGCCTGGGGGAAGCCTTGCGCGGGGCGGGCTTGCCGGCGGACTTGCCGTTGCCACCGCCCTGGAAGGCGTCGGTCAGCTTGCGTACAACCGGCGCTTCGATGGTCGAAGACGCCGAACGGACGAATTCACCGAGTTCCTGGAGCTTGGCCATGACGACCTTGCTCTCGACACCGAACTCCTTGGCGAGTTCGTAGACCCGGACCTTAGCCACTTCGCTCCTTTGAGGTCCGGGTTGAAGCCGGACCGTCGCTAGTTCATGGGCGTACTCATCGCGTACTCATCGAGTGCTCATCGCAATCTCGACCTGCTTTCGACTCGCGAGGTACCAGGCCGCACGGGGTTCCGTACGGCTCGTCTTACGGTGTTGCCTGCTCGGCAACTGTTGTCTGCTCGACGTATCGGCGCAACGCCTTTGTGTCGAGCGGCCCCGGGGCGCGCAGTGCCCGCGGGAACGCCCGACGGCGTACCGCCTGGTCGAGACAGACCAGGGCGGGGTGTACATAGGCACCCCGGCCGGGCAGCGTACCGCGAGCATCGGGGGCGCATGCGTCCTCGATCCTCACGATCCGCAGGAGATCGTTCTTGGCCGCCCGCTCCCGGCACCCCACACAGGTGCGCTCAGGGCATGCTCGGGCGTGCGTCCGGCCAGACACGGTTAAGTCTACCTCCCCGCACCGACCTCACCCCTTCGGGGGAAAGATCGAACGGTTGTTGTCGTAAACCAAGCGACCTGCGGCTTGGATCTATTCCCGGCAGCACCCGGCAGCACCCGGCAGCCGCCCCGGCTGCCTGGCCACCCGGCCGCCCGATTACTCGGCCGGCTGCTCGGTGTCCGGGCGGATGTCGATGCGCCAGCCGGTGAGGCGGGCGGCGAGGCGGGCGTTCTGGCCCTCCTTGCCGATCGCGAGCGACAGCTGGTAGTCCGGCACGGTCACCCGGGCGGAGCGGGAGGCGAGGTCGACAACCTCCACCTTGCTCACCCGAGCGGGTGACAGGGCGTTCGCCACCATCTCCGCCGGGTCGTCCGACCAGTCGACGATGTCGATCTTCTCGCCGTTCAGCTCGCCCATCACATTGCGCACCCGGCCGCCCATCGGGCCGATGCAGGCGCCCTTGGCGTTCAGGCCCGAACGGGTGGACCGTACGGCGATCTTGGTGCGGTGGCCGGCCTCGCGGGCGATCGCGGCGATCTCCACCGAGCCGTCGGCGATCTCCGGCACCTCCAGGGCGAAGAGCTTCTTCACCAGGTTGGGGTGCGTGCGGGAGAGGGTGACCGACGGTCCGCGGACGCCCTTGGCCACCCGGACGACATACGAACGCAGGCGCATGCCGTGCGGGTAGGTCTCGCCGGGCACCTGCTCCTGCACCGGCAGGATGGCCTCCAGCTTGCCGATGTCGACCAGCACGTTCTTCGGGTCGCGGCCCTGCTGGACCACGCCGGTGACGATGTCGCCCTCGCGGCCCGCGTACTCGCCGAGCGTCGCGTCGTCCTCGGCATCGCGCAGCCGCTGCAGGATCACCTGCTTGGCGGTGGTGGCGGCGATCCGGCCGAAGCCGGAGGGGGTGTCGTCGAACTCGCGGGGCTCCTGGCCCTCCTCGAGGTCTTCGGGGTCCTCCTTCGCCCACACGGTCACATGCCCGGTCTCCCGGTTGAGCTCCACGCGCGCGTGTCGGCGGCTTCCCTCGGTGCGGTGGTAGGCGATGAGGAGGGCCGACTCGATCGCCTCGACCAGCAGGTTGAAGGAGATCTCCTTCTCCCGAACCAAGCCCCTCAGGGCACTCATGTCGATGTCCACGGCTACGCCTCCTCCTCTTCCTTCATGTCCTTCTCGACCTTCTCGTCCTTGCGGTTGAACTCGACCTGCACGCGCGCCTTGGCGATCTCCGGGAAGCCGAGTCTGCGGGTGGTCGCCTTGCGGCCCTTGACTCCGGGGACCTCGACGTCCACACCCTCTTCGTCGACGTCGAGGATCCGCGCGACCAGCTCGCCGCCCTCGGCCAGCTGGAACTTCACGAGCCGGTCGGTGGCGCGCACGAAGTGCCGGTGCTCGGTGAGGAGGCGCTCCGCGCCGGGGGTGCCGACCTCCAGGTCGTACGCCGCGTCGCCCATCGCGTTGGTCTCGTCCAGCTTCGCCGAGAGCGCACGGCTCACATCGGCGATGGCGTCCAGATCCGCTCCGCTGTCGGAGTCGACGACCACACGCAGCACCCGCTTGCGTCCGACGGAGTCCACGGCGATCTCTTCGAGATCCAGTCCCTGGGACGTGACGAGCGGTTCCAGCAGCTCTCGCAGCCTCTCGCTCTGGGTGGTGCTCATCCGGGTGACTCCTCGGCCGCGTGTGCTGTTGTGGGATGGGTCGCGTGTCTGGTCAAAGGGTATCCGGTCGCGAGGACTGTTGCGTCCTGCCCACCGGCGGGCGGGCGGAGCGCCTACGGGCCCGGGTGGCTGTGGTTCGCCGGCGGGTGCGGGCAGATGGTGGCGGGTCTCACCGTTCCGCGCGCCCCTTGGGCCGGCTGTCGGAGCCGGTGACATGAAGCGAGGGACTGCGCGGGTACCGTGATCACTGCGGGCTGCCCTCCCGCCCGTGTGTTCGTACGAGCCTCCGAGGACGTCAGCCGTGCCGTACCCCCCGCCGCCGCGCACCCCCTCGGGTCCGCGCAGAAGATCCCTGCTCGCCTCGGCCGCCGGCGCCGCCCTGCTGGTGGGCTGCTCGGCCGAACCGGACTCCGGCGACAGCGGGGGCGCGTCGGTGACGGCCCGGGAACGCGCGCGCGCGGCGCGGGACAGCCAGGGGCTGCTGGAGCGGTACGACGCCGTCCTCGCCGCCCATCCGGGGCTGTCCGGGCGGCTGCGCCCGCTGCGCGCCCAGGTCGCGGCGCATGTCCTGGCGTTCACGGACGGTACGGCGCCCACGCCCGCACGGTCCTCGGCCTCCGCGTCCGCCTCGACCGTTCCGGCCGGCGAGAAGGACGCGCTGGCCGACCTGGCCGGCGCTGAGCGCGCCCTCGCCGACTGGCGCGCCAAGGACCTGCTGGGTGTGCCGGGCGAACTGGCGCGGCTGCTGGCGTCGGTGGCGGCGGCCGGGGCC
>NZ_CM002285.1:2545034-2586576 GCF_000497445.1 Streptomyces roseochromogenus subsp. oscitans DS 12.976
CCGTGCTGCTCGCCGCCCAGCTGGAGGAACGNGTGGCCGGGGTGTACGCGGACCTGGTGCGGGCGACGACGGGCGCGCGGCGCGGGGCGGCCGCCGCAGCGCTCCGGGAGGCCACGGTGCGCTCGGTGCGCTGGAGCGGGCAGAGCGTAGCCTTCCCTGGGCTCGCCGAGCGGGTCGACGAGGGGACGGGCGCGGCCGGTACCACGCCGTCGGCCGCCGCCTCTACGGCACCCTGACCGGTGACCCGGCAGGCGCCCGTACGACACGACCGCGGACTGGAAGGGAACGACTCGCGCATGGCTTTCGAACCGCCACCGCGCCTGGTAAGGGCGCTCGGTGAGACGGCTCCGGCCGGGGACGACTGGCTGGCGCGGCTGCCGGCCACCGCCGAACAGGCCGTCGCCAGGCGCGAGTTGACGGTGGAGCGGGTGCAGGTGCCGGGCGGGCGCAGCAGCCTGGTGGTCCTGGTACGGCGGGCCGACGGCACCCCGGCCGTGCTGAAGCTGGCCCCGCCCAGGGCCCGCCCGGAGAGCGAGCGGGCGGCGCTGGCGCACTGGGGCGGGCTGGGCGCCGTACAGCTGCTGGAGGACGGTGCGGAGGACGGGGCGCTGCTGCTGGAGCGGCTGCACCCGGATGTGTCGGTGCGGTCTCTGCCGGAGGCGAAGGCGCTGCTGGAGGCGGCAGGGACGCTGCGGCGGCTGTGGACCGAGCCGCCGGCGGGCCCTGTCTTCGAGGTATTCGAGACCGTCGCCGGGCGCACCGGGCGGCAGGCGGCGGCGATGCGTGCGGGCGCGGACGCCGAACCCGAGGTGGCGCCGCTGGTCGACGCGGCGCTGGCGGCCCGGGACGAACTGGTGGCCGCCCCGCCTGAACAGCGTTTGCTGCACGGGACGTTCCGGCAGAGCAAGGTGCTCGCCGGGGAGCGGATGCCGTGGCTCGCGGTCGGGCCGGATCCGGTGGTCGGCGAGTGCGCGTTCGATCTGGCGCGGCTGGTGCGGGACCGGGTGGAGGACCTGATCGCGGCGCCGTCCGGGGCGGCGATCGTCCGGCGGCGGATCAAGCGGCTCGCGGAGTCGCTGGAGGTCGATCAGGAGCGGTTGCGGGGGTGGACCTTGTTCCGGGCGGTGGAGTCCGGTGTACGAGCGCTTCGCGTGGGCCGGCCGCAAGACGGGGAACTTCTGCTGGAGTTCGCAGGCTGGCTGTGAGAGCCGTTCACCGGCCGGCTGTGAAGGCCATGGGAGAAGCCCCCTGAGACCTCCGCGGGTCTCAGGGGGCTTTCCTTTACCGAGGGCTTCCCTTTGCCGCTACGCCGTCAG
Organism: Streptomyces roseochromogenus subsp. oscitans DS 12.976; assembly: GCF_000497445.1. NCBI lineage: Bacteria > Bacillati > Actinomycetota > Actinomycetes > Kitasatosporales > Streptomycetaceae > Streptomyces > Streptomyces roseochromogenus. Next base: position 2,546,351 of record NZ_CM002285.1, read on the forward strand.
GCGGGCGATCGCGTCCTCGACCGTCAGCTCCTCGCGCTCGCCGGTCTTGCGGTCCTTCAGTTCCAGGACGCCCTCGCCGGAGCGGCGGCCGGCGACCAGGATCTGCGGGACGCCGATCAGCTCGGCGTCGGTGAACTTCACGCCCGGGGAGACACCTGCCCGGTCGTCGACCAGGACGCGGACGCCCGCGGCGGCCAGCTTCTCGGCGACGTCGAGGGCCAGCTCGGTCTGCAGGGCCTTGCCGGCGGCGACCACGTGCACGTCGGCCGGGGCGACCTCCTTGGACCACACCAGGCCCTTGTCATCGGCGGTCTGCTCGGCGAGCGCGGCGACGGCGCGGGAGACGCCGATGCCGTAGGAGCCCATGGTGACGCGGACCGGCTTGCCGTTCTGTCCGAGGACGTCGAGCTTGAGGGCGTCGGCGTACTTGCGGCCCAGCTGGAAGATGTGGCCGATCTCGATGGCGCGGTCCAGCTTCAGGCCGGTCCCGCACTTCGGGCAGGGGTCGCCCTCCCGCACCACGACGACGTCCACGTACGCGTCGACCTCGAAGTCACGGCCGGCGACGACGTTCCTGGCGTGGGTCTGGTCCTTGTTGGCGCCGGTGATCCAGGAGGTGCCGGGGGCCACGCGCGGGTCTGCGACGTACTTCACCTTCTCGCCCAGGCCCTGCGGGCCCACGTAGCCGCGGACCAGGTCGGGGCGGCCGGCGAAGTCGGCCTCGGTGACCATCTCGACGGTCGCCGGGGCGAAGTGCGCCTCGACCTTGTCCAGGTCGACCTCACGGTCGCCGGGCACGCCGACGGCGACGATCTCGCCGTCCACCTTCACCAGCAGGTTCTTCAGCGTGGCGGAGGCCGGGACACCGAGGGAGGCGGCCAGGGTCTCGATGGTCGGGGTGTCGGGGGTCGGGATCTCCTCCAGCGCGGGCACGGCCGAGCCGTCCACCGGCTGCAGCGCGTACGTGATCGCCTCGGTATTGGCGGCGAAGTCGCAGTTCGGGCAGTCGGCGAAGGTGTCCTCGCCGGCCTCGGCCGGGGCCAGGAACTCCTCCGACTTCGAGCCGCCCATGGCGCCGGCGGTGGCCGCGCAGATGCGGTAGTCCAGGCCCAGGCGCTGGAAGATCCGCTGGTAGGCCTCGCGGTGCAGGGCGTAGGACTGCGCGAGACCCTCGTCCGCCAGGTCGAAGGAGTACGAGTCCTTCATCTGGAACTCGCGGCCGCGCAGGATGCCGGCGCGGGGGCGGGCCTCGTCGCGGAACTTGGTCTGGATCTGGTAGAGGATCACCGGCAGGTCCTTGTAGGACGTGCACTGGTCCTTGACCAGGAGGGTGAAGATCTCCTCGTGGGTGGGGCCGAGGAGGTAGTCGCCGCCCTTGCGGTCCTTGAGGCGGAACAGCTCCTGGCCGTACTCGTCCCAGCGGCCGGTGGCATCGTACGGTTCGCGGGGCAGCAGGGCGGGGAGCAGCACCTCCTGGGCGCCGATGGCGTCCATCTCCTCACGGACGATCCGCTCCACGTTGGAGAAGACCTTCTTGCCGAGGGGCAGCCAGCTCCAGATGCCGGCGGCGGTGCGGCGGACGTAGCCGGCGCGGACGAGCAGCTTGTGGCTGAGGACCTCGGCGTCCGCCGGGTCGTCGCGCAGCGTCTTCGCCATCAACTGGGACATGCGCTGGACCGGTGCGTTGGCCATGGTTCTCGTACTCCTGCCGGGTAAGGGTGATGGCATAGGAGGTTAGCCGGGCCGCCTGTGCGGGCGGAAATCGGTTATGGCCTGCGCAGGGGGAGGTGGGCGCCCATCACCGCGTACGGCCGCGGGGCGCTCGGGAAGTGGACCTGGCGGGCGAGGTCGACATAGCCGAGGGAGTGGTAGAGGCCGCGGGCCGGGCTGTCCGTGTCGATCGCGGAGAGGATCGAGCGGGGTTCGGCGGCGGAGTCCGTGATGGTGGTGATCAGGCGGCGGCCGATGCCGCGGTTCTGGTGGTCGGGGTGGACGTGGAGTTCTGTGATCACGAAGGAGTCGTCCAGCCAGAAGTCGTTGCCGACCGCGTGGAGGTACGGCTCCACGACCGTCGACCACCAGTGGGTACGGGAGTTGGGCATGCCGTACACGAATCCGACGAGCCGTCCGCCGGCGGTCGCGCCGAGGGCCCGCGCACCCTGGTACTGCATATGGCGCTGGACGATCTGCCGGCGTACGGCCACTTCGTCCGGGCCGAGTCCGAAGGCGACGGCTTGGACGGCCAAGGCCTCGTCCACGTGGGCGGAGAGGTCCAGGGTGCCGATCACGAGGTCCATGCCGGGAGCGTACAGGGGGCTGACCGCGGCCGGACCGGCGTGCGGAGCGGGGGCTGTGCCCGGCGCGCGGGACTGGGTGAAGGGCGGGACTGACGCCGGTCCGTCCGCGGTCCTAGGCCCTGCGCACGGACCCGGCTCGACCCCGCGGCCGATGATGCCGCCCCGGCGCTCGCCTAGCGTCCTGTGTCATGGACGCTGACAGCACGCTCGACGAGGCCTATGAACGACTGCACCGGACCGGGCCGGAGTTCGAAGGATGGCTGAGCAATCACGGCCCCATGGCCGTGGAAGCGCTGGTCCGGCACGGACAGGCACGCCATGTCCACCGCTGGCTGGACCGCTATATGGACCGGCTGGACGAACTGCCGCGCGGTCTGTCGCCGGTCACCGCCGACGACTGGCGCGCGGCGCTCGGCGACCCGCGCCGGCTCGCCGACTGGCTCGCCTTCTTCGCGCGGGAGGTCCGGGAGCGGCCCTGGCGCACCGTACTGGAGTCATGGTGGCCGCGGCTGCTGCCCGGGATCGCGGCCGGCGCCACGCACGGGGTGATCCGGACCGGCCACGCCGTCCACGCCCTGCTGGACCACGAGGATGAGCCCCGGCTCGCCGAACTGGGCCAGGCCCTCGGCTACTGGGCGGCACGCTGGCAGCGGGTCCCGCTCACCACCCCGTCCGGAACCGCCGAGCCCGCCGCCGCCCTGGCCGGCGTGGTCCGGGTCCCCGACCAGAGCGGCGGCATCAGCCACCGGCTCGGCCAGCTCTCCGGCCTGCCCGGCTGGCCGACCGCACTGGCCGCCCTGCGCCCGGCCGCCGACGCCAGGCAGGCCCGGGATCTGCTGGCGGAGGTGACCACGGCGGCGGCGCTGCACTATCTCCCGGCCGCGCACGGCTCACCGGTGATGCTGGTGCACGCGGCGACCGCGCCCATGGCCGTACTGCGCACACTGCCCGCGCTGCCCCGCACCGAGTGGGTGGCGAGCCTGCACGCGGCCTGGGCGGCGAGTGCGGCCGTGACGGCGGCCTACGCCCCGGCGGCGGCCGCGCCCCCGGACAGCCTGCCCACCGCTCCCGGATCGGCCGAGGAGGTGTTCGAGCTGGCCGCCCGGCACGGGGACGAGCACGTCATCAAGCTCGCCGACACCTGTCTGGAGGTACACGCACGCACCGGCCGCCCCGAGGCACTCGCGGCGGTGGTCCGCGCGGCCGGTCTGGTCGAGGAGCTGACCGTGTAGCGGTGGATGGGAAGTGCACCGGGAGTGGGAAGCGGACGGAGGGCGGGAAGTGGACGGGGGCGGGAAGTGGACGGGGGTGGACTAGAACAGCACGCTCATGAACGCGCCGATCTCCTGGAACCCGACGCGCTGGTACGTCCGTCTCGCCGCCGTGTTGAAGTCGTTCACGTAGAGGCTGACCACCGGGGCCACATCGGCGAGCGCATAGCGCAGGACGGCTGCCATCCCCGGTGCCGCCAGGCCTCTCCCCCGGTACTCGGGGGCCACCCAGACGCCCTGGATCTGGCAGGCCCCGCTGGTCGCCGCGCCGATCTCCGCCTTGAAGACGACCTTGCCGTGCTCGTCGAGGCGGGCGAAGGAGCGGCCGGAGCCGACGAGTTCGGCGACGCGGGCCTGGTACAGCAGACCGCCGTCGCCGGCCAGCGGCGATACGCCGACCTCCTCGGTGAACATCGCCACGCACGCCGGCATGATCGTCTCAAGCTCGTCCTTGCGGACGCGGCGGACGTAGGGGTCCGGGGCGATGTCGGCGGGCATGCGGTCGGTGACCATCAGGGGCTGGTGCGCGCGGACCTCGCGGGCGGGACCCCAGTGGGGCTCCAGCAGGCGCCACAGCGCGGCGGTGGCTTCGGCCGGGCCGACGATGGAGGAGCAGCGGCGGCCGGTCCGGCGGGCCCGGTCGGCGAAGGCGCGGACGGCGCGCGGGGTGGCGCAGACCGGAACCAGGTTGGCGCCCGCGTAGCACAGGGACGTGAGCATGCCGTCCTCGTACCAGCCCCACATCTCGCCGCCGAGGCGCCATGGGTCGAGGCCGGCGACCTGCACCCGGGAGGTCACGAAGGCGTTCGCCACCGGCTCGCGGTCGAGGACGGCGAGCGCGGCGTCAAGGTCGCTCGGTTCGAGCACCCGTGAGCTGGTCTGGGTCAACACGTGCGGGGCCTCACCCTGGGGTTCTGCTGGTCTCGGAACTTTACCCCGAGCGATTGTGGCGCGCTTGGGGGTGAGGGACGGGGCCCGAGGAGAGGAGTCCCGCCACCACGTGGTGACGGGACTCGGATCAGGGTGTGTGCGGGCTCAGCCGGCGACCGATACCGACGGCTCGCCGGAGGCCACGCCGTCGTTCTCCATCTGCTCGGCCAGCTTCATGGCCTCCTCGATGAGGGTCTCCACGATCTTGGACTCGGGGACGGTCTTGATGACCTCGCCCTTGACGAAGATCTGCCCCTTGCCGTTGCCGGAGGCGACACCGAGGTCGGCCTCCCGGGCCTCGCCCGGACCGTTCACCACGCAGCCCATGACGGCGACGCGCAGCGGGACCTCCATGCCGGTCAGGCCGGCGGTGACCTCTTCGGCGAGCTTGTAGACGTCGACCTGGGCGCGGCCGCAGGACGGGCAGGAGACGATCTCCAGGCCGCGCTGACGGAGGTTCAGGGACTCCAGGATCTGGGTGCCGACCTTGACCTCCTCCACCGGGGGAGCCGACAGGGACACGCGGATCGTGTCGCCGATGCCCTGGGACAGCAGCGCGCCGAAGGCCACCGCCGACTTGATCGTGCCCTGGAAGGCGGGGCCCGCCTCCGTCACGCCGAGGTGGAGCGGGTAGTCGCACTGCGCCGCCAGCTGCTTGTACGCCTCGATCATGATCACCGGGTCGTTGTGCTTGACCGAGATCTTGATGTCCCTGAAGCCGTGCTCCTCGAAGAGGGACGCCTCCCAGAGCGCCGACTCGACCAGTGCCTCCGGCGTCGCCTTGCCGTACTTCTGGAGCAGGCGCCTGTCGAGGGAGCCGGCGTTGACGCCGATGCGGATCGGGGTGCCGTGGTCCTGGGCGGCCTGGGCGATCTCCTTGACCTTGTCGTCGAACTGCTTGATGTTGCCGGGGTTGACGCGGACCGCGGCGCAGCCCGCCTCGATGGCGGCGAAGACGTACTTGGGCTGGAAGTGGATGTCGGCGATGACCGGGATCTGGGACTTGCGGGCGATGGTCGCGAGGGCGTCGGCGTCGTCCTGGGTGGGGCAGGCGACGCGGACGATCTGGCAGCCGGACGCCGTCAGCTCGGCGATCTGCTGGAGGGTGGCGCCGATGTCCGACGTACGGGTCGTGGTCATCGACTGGACCGAGACGGGCGCGTCTCCGCCGACCGCCACGCTTCCGACCTGGATCTGCCGGCTCTTCCGGCGCTCGGCGAGCTTGGTCGGAACGGACGGCATGCCGAGAGAAATCGCAGTCATCTGCTGTGCAACCCCAAGTCGTGGATCTAGGTCCGGTCCCGTCGACCGGCGGGCTCCAGGCTTCGAGATTACGGCACGGGCCTTGGCCCGGGCACATCCCACCCGTAAACACACCCAAGAGAAGGCGGCCCGGAACACAGCGTTCCGGGCCGCCTCGAACGTCGCATGGCTACGAGATTTTCACCGGGTTAACCACGTCCGCGATCAGTACCAGGATGGTGAAGCAGACGAAGATCCCGGCCACCACGTACGCCACCGGCATCAGCTTCGCCACGTCGAACGGACCCGGGTCCGGGCGCCGGAGCACCCGGGCCAGGTTCCGCCGCAGCGCCTCCCACAGGGCCCCGGCGATGTGCCCGCCGTCGAGCGGGAGCAGCGGGAGCATGTTGAACAGGAACAGGGAGAGGTTGAAGCCGGCGAGCAGCATCACGAACATCGCCACCTGCTGAGAGGCGGGGATGTCCAGGGTGGCGATCTCGCCGGTGACCCGGGCGGCGCCGACGATGCCCATCGGGGAGTCGGGTTCGCGCGGGCCGTTGCCGAAGGCCGCGTCCCACAGCGCGGGGATCTTGCCGGGCAGGGCCGCGAGGGAGTCGACGGCGTCGCCGACCCGGTCGCTCATCCAGGTGACGGACTGGCCGAAGTCCTGGTGGACGACGCCGGTGGCGGCGCCGAAGCCGAGGAAGCCGGCCTTGACGTACTTGCCCTGGACGTACTGCCCGCTGGAGTCCTTCTGGGCGACCAGGTTGGTGGCGATGGTGGCGTGCAGGGTGAGCTGCCCGCCGTCGCGCTCGACGACGATCGGGACGGTTTTCCCGGCACTGTCCCGGATCAGGTCCGACAGGGTGTTCCAGTCCTTCGTCGGTTTGCCGTCGAAGGAGACGATCTTGTCGCGCTTCTTCATGCCGGCCGCCTCGGCCGGGGAGGCGGCGTCGGACTTCTTGCAGCTGTCGCGGTGCTCGCTCTGCGCGATGACACAGGGCGAGACGGAGGCGACGGTGGTGGTCTGCTGCTGGATGCCGAAGCCCATGAGCACGGTGAAGAACAGGCCGATCGCGAGGATCAGGTTCATGAAGGGGCCCGCGAACATGACGATGACCCGCTTCCACGGCTTGCGCGTGTAGAACATGCGCGTCTCGTCACCGGCCTGCAGTTCCTCGAAGGCCGCCGAGCGGGCGTCCTCGATCATGCCCCGCCACGGGGAGGTCGAGCGGGAGGAGACCCGGCCCTGCTCGTCGGGCGGGAACATCCCGATCATGCGGATGTAGCCGCCGAGCGGGACCGCCTTGATGCCGTACTCGGTCTCCCCCTTCTTCCTCGACCAGATGGTCGGGCCGAAGCCGACCATGTACTGCGGGACGCGGATGCCGAAGAGCTTGGCCGTGGACAGGTGCCCCAGCTCGTGCCACGCGATCGAGACGAGCAGGCCCACCGCGAAGACCACTATGCCGAGGATGAACATCAAGGTCGTCATGCACGCGCCTCCGCGGTCGCCGTCGTGGCAGTCAGTTCACGGGCCCGGGCGCGGGCCCAGGTCTCCGCTTCGAGGACGTCCGACACCGTGAGTGAAGTTCCCGAGTCCGGGGTGCCGTGTTCCTCGACGACCCGGGTGACGGTCTCCATGATCCCGTTGAAGGGCAGCGCGCCGCCCAGGAAGGCCTCGACGCACTCCTCGTTGGCCGCATTGAACACCGCCGGGGCGGTCCCCGCGAGCTGCCCCACGTGCCGGGCGAGGTTCACCGAGGGGAAGGCCTCGTTGTCCAGGGGGAAGAACTCCCAGGTGGAGGCCTTGCTCCAGTCGAAGGCGGGCGCGGCGCCGGGGACGCGTTCGGGCCAGCCCAGACCGATGGCGATGGGCCCGCGCATGTCGGGGGGCGTCGCCTGGGCGATCGTGGATCCGTCGGTGAACTCGACCATCGAGTGGACATACGACTGGGGATGCACGACCACCTCAATGCGGTCGAAGGGAATGTCGTAGAGGAGGTGTGCCTCGATGACCTCCAGGCCCTTGTTGACGAGGGTCGCGGAGTTGATCGTGATCACCGGGCCCATGGCCCAGGTGGGGTGGGCGAGGGCGTCCTCGACGGTCACCTGAGCCAGGTCAGCCTTGGTGCGGCCCCGGAAGGGCCCCCCGGACGCCGTGACGACCAGCTTGCGGACGTCGGCCCTCGTGCCGGATGCCAGGGCCTGGAAGAGGGCGGCGTGCTCGGAGTCGACCGGGATGATCTGGCCGGGCTTGGCCAGCCCCTTGACCAGCGGCCCGCCGACGATCAGGGACTCCTTGTTGGCGAGGGCGAGGGTGCGGCCCGCGCCCAGTGCGGCGAGGGTGGGCGCGAGGCCGATGGAGCCGGTGATGCCGTTCAGCACCGTGTGGCAGTCGGAGGCGGCGAGCTGGGTGGCCGCGTCCGGGCCGGCGAGGATCTCGGGGAGCGGCTCCCCGGGGCCGTACTCGGCGGCGAGTGCCTCGCGCAGTGCGGGTACGGCGTCCTCGCGGGCGACCGCCACGGTCCGCACCCGCAGCCGGTGTGCCTGCTCGGCCAGGAGGGCGACCCGGCCGCCGTTCGCGGACACGCCGGTGACCCGGAAGCGGTCGGGGTGGCGCAGCACGAGGTCGATGGCCTGGGTGCCGATGGATCCGGTGGAGCCGAGGATCACCACGTCCTTGGGTCCGTGGCCCGCGAGGGGGTCGTAGACGAGGTGCGGGTCGGCGAGGGGTGCCGGATGGGCGAGGCTGTCGGTCATCCCCCCATTGTTGCCGCAAGCGGTGACGGTCAGGACAGGGCATCCCCCGGGCGGGTGCGTCAACAGGTTTCGTCGCGGGACGGAGCGGTTCTCCCGTTGTGAAGTACTGGTGAAGATCGCGTGATAATACTTCAGTCACATCGCTTCGCGGACGGCATCCTGGGGGGATCTCCATGCGCACCGTGCGCCTGCGCTCCGCCCTGGCTGCACTCGTCGGCGTGACTCTGTACAGAATTCCCGCACGTCCGGGCGCCGATCATGACATCCTTTCGTCGGCGCCCGCCAAGAGGGCCACATAGGGGGAGGAACCACCACCATGAACCGCATGCGTACGACCGCGACCGTCCTGGCGACGGCCGGTCTGCTGACCGCCGCTCAACTCGGCCTCGCCGGGGGCGCGTTCGCCGCCACCCGCGCGCCGCAGAGCGCCGGCTGCCCGATCGACCTGGTCTACCCGAGCCGCTTCTACATCAACTCGCACGGCTGGGTGACCAACGGGGGGCTGTACTTCGGCATCAAGAACGTGAGCACCACGAAGGCCTTCAAGAACGCCTCGCTCACCATCACGGACATGAAGAACATCCGCTTCGGCTCGGCCAAGGCCACGGGCGGCAAGGTCACCCACAAGACGTCGACGACCGTGACCGTGTCCACGGGGACGCTGAACAAGAAGGCGAGCCTCGGCGTGACGGTGCAGACGCACCTGCTCAACACCCGCGCCTACCAGGTGAAGTTCACCCTGCGCGGCTCGGGCTGGACCTGCGCCGTGAACCAGGGCACCTGGGGCAACTGACCCCAGGCGCCCGGTCGGCCGGACCAGGGGGCTGCTAGGCGCCGTAAGGACGGCGTTCGTTCTCCCGAGCGGACGGTCCGGGGGTCGCGTCGGCGATCCACGGGCCGTCCCCGGAGGGATCGACGATGCCCTCCTCCAGCCATGTGTAGGACCCGCCGAGCACACCCTTGACCACCTTCCGGTCGACGGCGTCGGTGTTGGTCCACAGCCGGTCGAAGAGTTCCTCGACGCGAATGCGGGCCTGCCGGCAGAAGGCGTCGGCCAGCTGGTAGGCCTCGCGCCCGTGTTCGCCCCGGCCGCGCAGCAGTTCGGCGCGGACACAGGCCGCGCTCATCGCGAACAGCTCGGCACCGATGTCCACGATCCGCCCGAGGAAACCCTGCTTGGTCTCCATGCGGCCCTGCCAGCGGGACATGGCGTAGAAGGTGGACCGGGCCAGCTTGCGGGCGGTGCGCTCGACATAGCGCAGCTGCCCGGACAGATCGACGTCATGCTTGAACTCGCCGTATGACATGGGGAGTTGCCCCCGTCCGGCGACCAGCTTCGGCAGCCACTTGGCGTAGAAGACACCCGCGTTCGCGCCTGCCTTCGCCTTGTCGGACAGGGACTTGTCGGGGTCGATGAGGTCACCGGCGACCGAGAGATGGGCGTCGACGGCCTCGCGGGCGATCAGCAGGTGCATGATCTCCGTGGAGCCCTCGAAGATGCGGTTGATGCGCAGATCGCGCAGCATCTGCTCGGCCGGGACCGCCCGTTCGCCGCGTGCCTTCAGGGACTCGGCCGTCTCGTAGCCTCGGCCGCCGCGGATCTGGACCAGTTCGTCGGCCATCTTCCAGGCCATCTCGGAGCCGTAGAGCTTGGCGAGGGCGGCCTCGATACGGATGTCGTTGCGGTCCTCGTCGGCCATCTGCGAGGAGAGGTCGAGGACGGCCTCCAGGGCGAAGGTGGTGGCCGCGATGAAGCTGATCTTGGAGCCGACGGCCTCGTGCAGCGCCACCGGCTTGCCCCACTGCTCGCGCTCCGCCGACCATTCGCGGGCGATCTTCAGGCACCACTTGCCGGAGCCCGCGCACATCGCGGGCAGCGAGAGCCGGCCGGTGTTGAGGGTGGTGAGCGCGATCTTCAGGCCCGCACCCTCGGGCCCGATGCGGTTCGCCACCGGGACGCGCACCTGGTGGAAGCGGGTGACGCCGTTCTCGATGCCGCGCAGGCCCATGAAGGCGTTGCGGTTCTCGACCGTGATGCCTTCCGCCGTCGCCTCCACCACGAACGCGGTGATGCCGCCCTTGTGCCCCTCCGACTTCGGCACCCGGGCCATGACGACGAGCAGATCGGCGACCACCCCGTTGGTGGTCCACAGCTTCACCCCGTCGAGGACGTAGTCCTCCCCGTCGGGTACGGCCGTGGTCGCGAGCCGTGCCGGGTCCGAGCCGACGTCCGGCTCGGTGAGCAGGAAGGCGGAGATGTCGGTGCGGGCGCAGCGCGGCAGGAAGGCGTCCTTCTGCTCCTGGGTGCCGAACATCTTCAGCGGCTGCGGTACACCGATCGACTGGTGGGCGGAGAGCAGGGCGCCGACGGCGGGGCTCACGGAGCCGACCAGGGCGAGGGCCTTGTTGTAGTAGAGCTGGGTGAGGCCGAGACCGCCGTACTTGGGGTCGATCTTCATGCCGAGGGCGCCGAGTTCCTTCAGGCCCGCCACGACCTCGTCGGGGATACGGGCCTCGCGCTCGATGCGGGCCCCGTCGACGGTGGTCTCGCAGAACACGCGCAGTTTCGCAAGGAACTCCTCCCCGCGTCGCACGGACTCGTCGTCGGGGAGCGGGTGGGGATGGATGAGGTCGAGCCGGAAGCGTCCGAGGAACAGTTCCTTGGCGAAGCTGGGCTTGCGCCAGTCCTGTTCCCGGGCGGCCTCCGCCACCCGGCGTGCCTCGCGCTCGGTGACGGTGGTGCGTGAAGTGGTGGGGGCGGACATGAGGCTCACCTCGCCGCGAAGAGGGATGACGGGGACGTTCGCTACCGACCAGTGCTACTGGATCGTTCGTACCCGAAACGGGCCCACCCCACCACCCCTCGCGCGGCCATCCGGCCGAAAGCCCTGCCTAGTGTCCATATCACCCTCACTCGCCCTAGTCAGCAGCGCGCCTTGTCGAAGCGCTTCACACAGCTTGGAGCACGGATGGTCACCCTCGCCGAGGTCGCCCAGCACGCCGGAGTCTCGGCGAGCACGGTGAGCTATGTCCTCAGCGGCAAGCGGTCCATCTCCGCGACCACCCGGCAGCGGGTCGAGCAGAGCATCCGGGAACTGGGCTACCACCCGAACGCGGGCGACCGCGCCCTGGCCGGCAGACGGTCGAACATCATCGCGCTGATGATCCCGCTGCGCACCGACATGTATGTGCCGGTGAGATGGAGATCCCATCGCGGTGGCCACCACGGCACGCCTCCACGGATACGACGTCCTGCTGCTCACCGGAGAGGAGGGGCCCGACGCGATGATCCTGATGGACGTCGAGCTGCAGGACGAGCGGCTGCCGCTGCTGCGGGAGACCGACCAGCCCTCGGCGCTGATCGGCCTGCCCGCCGACACGGCGGGTCTGACCTGCGTGGACCTTGACTGGAGCGCGACCGGCGCGCTGTGCGTGGAGCAGCTGGCGGGGCTCGGTCACCGGGACATCACTGTCATCGGCGAGGCCCCGGCCGTCTACGAGCGGCACACCGGTTTCGCCGAGCGCACCCTCGACGGAGTGCGCTCCCGGGCCCGCGAGACGGGCGTCCGGGTGCTGCACCGCCCCTGCGAGGGCGGGTACGACGCGATGGCCCTCACCCTGGCCCGGATCTTCGACGAGCGCCCGGCGACGACCGGGTTCGTGGTGCAGAACGAGTCGGCGGTGGAGCCGCTGCTCGCGCTGCTGCGCCAGCAGGGCCGGGCCGTGCCGGAGGACGTGTCCGTCGTAGCGATCTGCCCGGACCAGGTCGCCGCCCAGGCCTCGGTACGGCTGACCTCGGTCGCCATCCCGGCGCAGGAGATGGGCCGGTACGCGGTCGAGCACCTGGTGGCCAAGCTGGACGGGCGGGGCGGCGACGAGGTCGTGCTGCTCGCGCCCGAGCTGACGGTACGGGCGAGTTCGGGACCGGCACCGGCGGCGTCCTGACGCGGATGCTTCACCGTGCCCGCACCCCGGGCGCTGCCCGCGCACCAACGGCGGCTGCTGCGTGCGGCCCGCGCCGCGAACCCGCACACCGTGCTGGAGCTGACCTCGGCCTATCCCTACGTGGTGGACGTGACGCGGCTGCCGGCGGTGCTGTGGACCGCGTACGGCGGCCAGGCGGCGGGCACGGCCCTGGCCCGGACCCTGGCCGGCGACGTCTCCCCGGCCGGCAGCCTCCCCCAGACCTGGTACGCCTCCGACGCCGACCTGCCGGACCTGTTCGACTACGACGTCATAGGCGCCCGGCAGACCTACCTCTTTCGACGGCAGCCCGCTCTTCCCCTTCGGCCACGGCCTGTCATACGCGTCCTTCGCGTACGCCGACGTCTCGGCCGGTGTCGAGGACGGCTCGCCTGGACGGCGGCCCGGTGCTGGCTGTGCTGACGCCCGGCACCCCCGCCGCCGACGTCTACGCCTGCACCACCCTGACCGCCGCCCTCGCCACCGAGGGCGTGCACGACGTCCGCGGAGGAGACCGACGGCGGGCAGGGGCCCGGCGCCGGAAGGCAGCGGTGGCGGGCTCCTTCTGCGTGCGGGCATGCGAAACGGCCCGGGTCCAGGACCCGGGCCGTCGCATTGGTGGTGCTTGCGCCCGATCGTCAGCCGTGGCTCGCCTTGGCGAGGGCCGGGACGAAGCGGAGGGCGTCCAGGGTGCCGACGCCGGTGGCCATGTCGTAGCCGTTGACGGCCTTGTAGCCCTCGACGCCCTGGTAGCTGTTGTCCGTGCCGTCGTTGACGTCGACGACGCCCGGGTTCTTCTGCTTCAGAAGCGCGTAGAGGGCCGCGTTGATGTCGCCCACGCGGTGGCCGGCCGCCTGGTCGGCGAGCGCGACGATGCCCGAGAAGAGCGGACTGGCCTCACTGGTGCCGCCGGAGACGTCCCAGCCCGTGGCGGTCGGGTCGTAGCTGCCGTACACCCAGGCACCGCCGTTGACCGCGGCGGCCATCGAGATGTCCGGGGTGCCGCGGCGGGTGCCGACGACGTTCTTCACGCCGTCCTGGAAGGACGGACGGGTGAACACGTGGGACTGGCCGCCGCCGCCCGCGCCGTTGTCGTTGTAGACGCTGTCCGGCTTGACGCGCTCGCCCTTGTCGTTCAGGTGGAGCTGGGTGCCGCCGATGGAGGTGACCAACGGGTCGGAGGACGGCCAGGAGTTGACGCGGTACTTGTAGAACGTCTTGCCGTCCGCCATGGCGTCGGTGGCGCCGCCGTCACCGGAGGAGGCGAGGACCGTCACGTGCTTGCGCTGGGCGTCCTCGAAGGCGTACCGCAGCTTCTTGATGCTGGAGAAGTCGCCCTTGTCGAAGCCCGGGAAGGTGTTCTCGGTGGCGCCGAAGCTCTGGCTGATGACGTCGCCGACCCCGTGGTCGATCATGGACTTCTCGGCGGACATCATCTCCGGCAGACCGGTGGTGCCCTCGGTCTCGGCGACGGCCGTCTCGACCAGCACGATCTTCGCGTCCGGCGCGACGGCGTGCGCCATCTCGACGTCCAGCGTGGTCTCGCCGGCCCAGCCGGTCATGTCGGAGTTCTTGGGGTCGAACGGCGGGACATGGCCCCACTTGACGACGTTGACCTTGGTGCTGGGCAGCCCGAACTGCTTGCTGTAGACGTCCAGATCGTGCTGGACGGTCGGGGAGCCGAAGGAGTCGACGATGACGATCGTCCGCCCCTTGCCCGTGATCCCCTTCTTGTACAGCGGGTTCAGGTTGTACGCGGTGCGGTACTGCAGCGGGTTGTAGCAGTTGATGTGCCACTTGGCCTGGCACTGCGCGATGGGGAGGGGGCTGGCCACGCCGTGGACCAGGTTGTGCCCCGCGATGGCCGGCTGCGCGAAGGTGTGCGGTACGCCGGCGGGCGCGGCGGTGGTGGCGCCGGCCTGGGAGGTGGCCGCCAGTGCGGCGGCGACGAGCGCGACGGTGGCTGCGGACGCCGCGACGCCGCGCCCGGAACGGGCTATGTGCATGTGGTCCCCTGAGTGGTCCTGTTCCGTCCCGAGCAGGACGGACCCGACTCGGACGAAGTGGTCAGGCGCATCCCATCGGGTGAGTCATGGACAGAACAAGACTTAGGGCATGACTCTTGAACCGCCGATATCGATTCCTTTACCAAGGAGCAGAAAACAGGCAGAAAAGTACAAGCAGAAAAGAGGGAAACGGCCGCAGCCCCCGCACAGTGGGCTGCGGCCGTCTCCGGCTGACCTGTCCGTGGCAGGTCAGAGCGCGAGGCCGGTCAGGACCAGCACGCGCTCGTATGTGTAGTCGTCCATCGCGAACTTGACGCCCTCACGGCCCACACCGGACTGCTTGGCACCGCCGTACGGCATCTGGTCGGCGCGGTAGGACGGCACGTCGCCGATCACCACGCCACCGACCTCAAGGGCGCGGTGGGCGCGGAAGGCGACCTGCAGGTCGTGGGTGAACACGCCTGCCTGGAGGCCGTACTTGGAGGAGTTGACGGCGGCGAAGGCCTCGGCCTCTCCCTCCACCTTCTGCACGGTGAGGACGGGCCCGAAGACCTCCTCGCAGGAGAGGGTGACATCGGCCGGTACGTCGGTGAGGACGGTCGGCGCGTAGGAGGCGCCGTCGCGGTCGCCGCCGGTGAGCAGCGTGGCGCCGGCCTCGACCGCCTCCTTCACCCAGGACTCCACGCGCTGGGCCGCGGCCTCGCTGACCAGCGGGCCGACGTCCGTCTTGGCGTCGGTCGGGTCACCGGTGACCTGGGCCTCGACGGCGACGACGATGCGCGGCAGCAGGCGGTCGTACACCGACGCGTCGGCGATCACGCGCTGCACGGAGATGCAGGACTGGCCGCCCTGGTAGTTGGAGAAGGTCGCGATGCGGGTCGCGGCCCAGTCCAGGTCGGCGTCGGAGGCGTAGTCGCCGAGGACGACGGCCGCGCCGTTGCCGCCCAGTTCCAGCGTGCAGTGCTTGCGCGGCACCGAGTCCATGATCGCGTAACCGACCTTCTCGGAACCGGTGAAGGAGATGACCGGCAGCCGCTCGTCCTGGACGAGGGCAGGCATCTTGTCGTTGGCGACCGGCAGGATGCTCCACGAGCCGGCGGGCAGCCCCTCGGTCTCGGCGAGCAGGTCGCCGATGATCAGGCCGGAGAGCGGGGTGGCGGGTGCCGGCTTGAGGATGATCGGGGCGCCGGCGGCGATCGCCGGGGCGATCTTGTGGGCGCACAGGTTCAGCGGGAAGTTGAACGGCGCGATGCCGAGCACAACGCCCTTCGGGAAGCGGCGGGTCAGGGCGAGACGCCCCTGACCGCCGAGGTCGGTGTCGAGCCGCTGGGCCTCACCGCCGTTGAACCGGCGGGCCTCTTCGGCGGCGAACCGGAACACCGATACGGCGCGCCCGACTTCCCCTCGGGCCCACTTGATCGGCTTGCCGTTCTCGGCGGAGATCAGCTGGGCGATCTCCTCGGTGCGCTCGACCAGCCGCTTGCTGACGTGGTCGAGCGCGGCGGCACGCACGTGCGCCGGGGTGGCGGCGAACTCGTCCCGCACGGCGTACGCGGCGGCCACGGCCTCCTCGACCTGGGCGTCGGTCGGCACGCTGACCTTGCCGACGAGCCGGCCGTCCCACGGGGAGGTGACGTCGAAGGTGTCCTCGCCGGTGACCTGGCGGCCGGCGAGCCAGAAGGCGTGGGTGGAAGTCATCTGCGAGTCCCGGCCCTTCCGCGTTGGAGGTGTGCTTGGCTTTCGTGCTCAACGGTAGGGCGGGGGCGACCGGGGGTCGTTTGTCCGAGTCGTAGCAGTAGCCGGCCCCGGCACTACTGTTTGGACTACTCGGCGCTGATCTGCTCGGCCTACTCGGCGCTGGTCGCCTTCAGAGCGAGCCACAGCTCCATCCGTACGTCGGGATCGTCCAGGGACCGCCCGAGGATCTCCTCGACCCGCCGCATCCGGTACCGCAGCGTGTGCCGGTGCACGCCCAGGTCCGCCGCGGCCGCGTCCCACTGCCCGTGCCGGGACAGCCACGCCCGCAGCGAGGCGACCAGATCCCCCCGCCCCGTCGCGTCGTGCTCGTGCAACGCCCGCAGCAACCCGTCCGCGAACGCCTTCACCGCGTCGTCGGCCAGCAACGGCAGCACGGAGCCCGCGGCCAGCTGCTCGTGCTCCACGAGCACCCGGCCGCGCCGCCGCGCCACGGACAGCGCCTGCTCGGCCTGCTTGTAGGCGGCGGCCGCGGCGATCGGCCCGGCGGGCGCGGACAGCCCGACGACCAGCTCCTCCTCTTCGCCCCCGGCCTGCTCGGGCACCGCCCGTGCCGCCTCCAGCGCCGCCGCGTACTGCGTACAGGCGGTCACCGCCGCGCCCCCGTCGGCGGCGAGCACCACCAGCCGCTCACCGTCGGGCACGACCAGTACGGCCTCTCCGGAGCGCGCGGCGGCGGCCTCCACGCTCTCCGTGAGCCCGCCCAGCGGATCACCGCCGGCGCCGGCGACGAGGGCGGCGCCCCCGGACACCGACGGGGCGACATGGCCGTGGGCGTCCGCGTGCACCCGGGCGGCGGTTCCGGACGCCGACTCGGCCACGATCATCCGGAACGGCGCGTCGAGCAGCCCTCCGTACAGGTCACCGGCGACGGCGCGGGCGTGGTCGGGCTCCCCGGCGAGCAGCATGCGCAGCACCGCCGTACCGAGGCGCTGTTCGGCCGCGTGCAGGGAGCGGGAGCGTTCGGTGGTGAGGGTGAGCAGGGCGATGGCGGAGTGCACGGCGTATCGCTCGGCGGTGCCGAGGGCGGCGGCGGTGCCGACGGCGAGCGCGGCGCGCGGCCGTCGTCCCGTCCCGAGGGAGTGCAGCTCGACGCGGTCCTCATGCTCGGGCCCGCCGACGACGGAGGAGGCGGGTGCGGGCCGCTCCCGCAGCCGCTCGACGTCGGCGGTCAGCCGGGCGGCACGCCGTCCTGCCCACTCCGGCGCGGCGGCGACGACAGCGCCGGAGGCGTCGTAGAGGGCGGCCCATCCGTCGACCTGCGCGGCGAGCGCGCCCAGCAGCCCCTCGGGCCCGGCGTTCAGGGCCTGCTTGGTCAGCTCACGCTGGGCGGCGAAGCCCGCGGTGACGGCCCGGTACTGGTCGGCGGCGATGGCGGCGGACACGGCCTTGCTGATGGCGAGGAAGGGGGTGCGGCGGGGCACTTCGAGCAACGGCAGCCCCTCCGCCTGCGCGGCCTCGACAAGAGCGTCGGGGATTTCCTCGTAATTCACCCCCACGGCGAACCCGAGCCCGACGACACCGGCGCCGACCAGCCGCTTCACATACCGCCGCATGGCCTCCCGGTCCTCCGCGTCCAGCTTCAGGGCGGTGATCAGCAGCAGCTCGCCGCCCTCCATGTACGGCACGGGATCGGCCAGCTCGCTGACATGGGCCCAGCGGACGGGCACATCGAGACGGTCCTCGCCCGCGCGCACGGTCAGCTTGAGCGCGGAGTGGTGGACGAGCGAGGCGAGGGTGGGGGGCATGAGGCCTTCAGGACGAGGAATTTCCGGTGATCGCAGTGATCGGGACAATCACTGCAATCTTTGGCCGAACCGTATGAACGGCCTACACCGATTCTGCCTCACCGTACGGTCCCCGCGCCCGCACCTCATCCCCTCAAATCCACCAGCAACGGCGGCGCATGCTCCCCCCGCACACTCGTCAACGACAACACCGCGTGCCCGGCCGGCACCCCATGAGCCAACTCAGAAGCCGACCACCGCTCCCGCTCGACTTGCCGGACGGTGACGGCGTCCGTGGTGACGGGCTTACCGGTGCCAAGTTTCCGTACGGCATGAATCAACCGGGTCAGCGGCTGGTCCGCGAACACCGTGTGCTTGGCGACCTCGGTCGTCTCCACCCACTCCGTGCCCCACGCCTGGGCGAACAGCGCGCCCTCCCAGGTGGTGATCCCCGAGAAGGCGGCGTGGCAGCCGACCGCTGCGACCAGCGGCTGCCGCAGGTGTTCCGGCACATCGCCGAGCGCGCGCAGGCTCAGCACCACACCGGCGTGGCTCTCCCTCAGCCTGCGCAGGGCGCGCACGGACCCCGCAGTGATCGCATGGGTCGCATCGTCCAGGACGAGACAGGCGAACAGGGACCGATCCGTACGCGTGGCCGTGCTCGCCGTGAACTGGGCCAGCACCAACCGGGCCAGCAGCTGTGCGGCCTCGGGATGGGCCCGTTCCGGCAGGTCGATCCTGATCCTCAGCGGGTGGTCGAGCGACCGCAGGGTGAAGGGCCGAGCGTCGACGGAGGTGTCGAAGAAGCCGGTGAAGACCGGACGGTCCAGACAGCCGAGCCGGTCGCTGAGCACTATCCCGAGATCCCCAGGGACGCCTGCTTGGCGCGCACGCGCGTCCAATTCCCGGTACAGCAGCGAGTGCTCGTGCGGGTCGAGCAGTGTCTTCAGCCGCTCCAGAGCAGACGGTTCCCCATCCAGCAGCGCCCGGAGTTCGGATACGGACGGGAACCGGCCGTGGACGGCCCGGAAGGGCCCCAAGAGCTGTGCCAGCACGGTCATCGCACGCCGTAGGTCGACCTCTGTCCAGTCGCCGGCCAGGACGTCTGCGAGGAGCGTGGCCGCCTCGTCAGGGTCATCCGTCCCACCGTAGAGATCGAGGTCGTACGTCGATGTACGGTCCCCTGGCTTGATCACGATGTCGTAGCCCTGATCGGGCCCCAAAGGCGTTCCGGAGGCGCTCACCATGACGAGCGCCGCCTGCCCGGCAAGGGCCTGGAGGGCTAGGGACTCGGCGATGGGCCGCACCAGGCGCGAGGTCTTGCCCGCGCCAGACGGGCCAACCACAAGCAGGGAGGTGCCGAGCGTACCGGGATCCACGGCAGCGCCCGCGGCGCGGTGGGCCGGCGGTGTGCGCTCGGCGTCCGTATAGCGGCCGATGCGCACTTGAGAGGTCAGCAAGTCATGGGTGGCCATGCGGGTCGGAAGGTCACGCTGCCCGGAGGGGTGCAGACAGGCGCGGGCGCCGTCGCTGAGCACGGCTGAGGTGAACGCGTCCAGCCGTACCGGGTCGGCCACCACGGAACGCCAGGCACGACGGATCCTCGCGCAGTCCACGTCGTTCATCCGACCCGTGCTCGCCTCACCGGCCAGCCGTTCGGCCGTCGCGCTCTGGCCGTGGATACGCAATTCCTGCCAGTCCGCGACGGGGTCGGGCGCCGCCGTCACGCGGCTCTCAGACGCCGTCTTGGGGCGATTCAGGCTGCGCAGCAGCCCCAGCCAGTCGCCCGCCACTGCGAACGGCCAGAGGGCCAGCAGTGTGAGGGCAGTCTTGAGGAGCTGCAGCCGCTGCAGTGTGGTCTCCGGGTCCCCGCCCCCGAAGAGCCAATCGGACGGGGTCAAGCTCACGACGAGCCTGTAGTACGAAAGCAGACCGTGCCAGACGACCAGCCAGACGACGAGCGCCCCGAGGACGGCGGCGCGCAGGGCGCGCGACGGCTGTGGCCGGTCGATCACGTACCGCTGGACTACCTCTTTCCAGTTGCCCACACGGGCGAAGTAGTACAGAACGAGGGTGGCGAAGAGGCTGTCGTAGATGGAGCTGGCGGTGGATGCCGCTCGGGACGGCGCACCGCCCCACCAATCGGATGGCGTGACCAGCTCCAGCAGGATCCTCTTGTGGGGCACCAGATTGTTGCCCCACAACGACCATACGAGCAGGGCCGCGAGCAGAGCGCCGACGGCGCCCGTCAGCAGCGCACGGTCGGAGACCCGGACGCCCGCCTCCTGAGGCCGGGGCCGGTACCCGAAACGCCACACCCCGGGTGTGACTTCCGGGCGGGGGGTATGCAGCCACTGCAAGAACGCCGCCCCGCCGGACGTGGGCGGGACCCCAGGCGGTGACGTGGGCATCGGTGGCATGCCACCCCCTTGTGGCGGTCTCGCAGGACGCGGTACAGGATGCGCATGCGTGCCGCGTGCGTCTCGTGTGCCGTCGCTGTCCATCGCCCTTGCCCCCTGACCAGCCGTTCCGTCCACCGTCAGCGAGCCAATCTAACGCCCCGGGAAGGGGAGTTCACCGCATACGTGGCCGAGAGCACCCGCCGACTGGGCGTACCCCGATCCCGCGGCTATGTCCATGGCGGACAACCGCAGTCCCCGACAACGCCCACATGGAGCATGCCCACCCCCCACCCCCGGCCCTAGCCTGCGAAGAAAGATAGGTAAGCGGCCGAAACGCACCGCCCGGAATCGTCCGGGACGCCAGATCAGACCGCCCGGTACGCAAGATCATCAGGAGCCCTCATGACCGCACTTCCGCAGGAGCGCCGCGTCGTCACCGCCATCCCCGGTCCGAAGTCGCAGGAGCTGCAGGCCCGCCGTACCGCCGCGGTCGCGCAGGGCGTGGGCTCGGTGCTGCCGGTCTTCACCACGCGCGCCGGTGGCGGGATCATCGAGGACGTCGACGGCAACCGGCTCATCGACTTCGGGTCCGGTATCGCCGTGACCTCCGTCGGCGCCTCCGCCGAGGCCGTCGTACGGCGTGCCTCCGCCCAGCTCGCCGACTTCACCCACACCTGTTTCATGGTCACCCCGTATGAGGGATACGTGGAGGTCGCGGAGGCTCTCGCCGAGCTGACCCCGGGTGACCACGCCAAGAAGTCCGCGCTGTTCAACTCCGGCGCCGAGGCCGTCGAGAACGCCGTCAAGATCGCTCGTGCCTACACCAAGCGGCAGGCCGTGGTGGTGTTCGATCACGGGTACCACGGGCGGACCAACCTGACCATGGCGCTCACCGCCAAGAACATGCCTTACAAGCACGGGTTCGGGCCGTTCGCGCCCGAGGTGTACCGGGTGCCGGTGGCGTACGGCTACCGCTGGCCGACCGGGGCGGAGAACGCCGGTCCCGAGGCCGCCGCGCAGGCCATCGACCAGATGTCCAAGCAGGTCGGCGCGGACAACATCGCCGCGATCATCATCGAGCCCGTACTCGGCGAGGGCGGCTTCATCGAGCCGGCCAAGGGGTTCCTCCCGGCGATTCGGCAGTTCGCCGCCGACAACGGGATCGTCTTCGTCGCCGACGAGATTCAGTCCGGGTTCTGCCGGACCGGGCAGTGGTTCGCCTGTGAGGACGAGGGGATCGTTCCCGACCTCATCACCACCGCCAAGGGCATCGCCGGTGGGCTTCCGCTCGCCGCCGTCACCGGGCGCGCCGAGATCATGGACGCCGCGCACGCCGGTGGCCTGGGTGGCACCTACGGCGGTAACCCGGTCGCCTGCGCCGGCGCGCTCGGTGCCATCGAGACGATGAAGGAGCTGGACCTCAACGGCAAGGCCAAGCGCATCGAGGAGATCATGAAGGGTCGCCTCGCCGCCATGGCCGAGAAGTTCGACATCATCGGTGACGTCCGTGGGCGCGGTGCCATGATCGCCATCGAGCTGGTCAAGGACCGTACGACCAAGGAGCCGAACCCCGAGGCCACCGCCGCGCTCGCCAAGGCCTGCCACCAGGAGGGCCTGCTGGTCCTGACCTGTGGCACCTACGGCAACGTGCTGCGCTTCCTGCCCCCGCTGGTGATCGGCGAGGACCTCCTGAACGAGGGGCTCGACATCATCGAGCAGGCCTTCGCGCGCATCTGAGCGAGCGATCCGCACCTCTGAACGGCACCTACGGCAGGCCGTGTGAAGAACGTGTGGGAGGTGGATGACGGGACGCGATTCCGTCTGCCCAAGCGCCTCGGCCTGCCGTAGGTTCTACCCAGATGAGAGATACACCCCGTCCACAGGGGACTGTGGGCGATTTCAGGCCGGGGCCTCCCCAGCTTCGACCTGGTCGTGCCCTCGCGCACATAACCGGCGCCTGACGGCTCCGGGATCTCCTCACCGATCGGACGGTCGCCGCCCCAAACCCCCCGGGGCGCGCGACGTTCCGATCCGGACGGCCGCCTCGGAACCACCCCCCCTGTTCCGGGGCGGCCGACCTCCTTCCTCCGAACAACCTGCGAAGCTGGGCGCCGTGTCGACCGTTGTCCGCCGTGCCCCGCTGCTCGTCCTCCCGGCCGTGCTCCTCGCCCTGTCCACCTGGCAGGTCGTGGCGCACGGCCCGCTGCTGCGCCTGGACGCCCGGCTCAGCCGGGCCTTCGTCCATCCGGACCGGTTCTCCGAGATCCTCTCCGACCTCGGGAACGGCCAGATCGCCGTGCCGGTGCTCCTCGTCGCCATCGGCTACGTCCTGTGGCGGGGCCGCGGCAGCGGTATGCCCCGCTGGTGGCTGCCGCCGCTCGCCGCGTTCGTCCTGATGGCACTGGTCCCGGCGATCATCGTCCCGCTCAAGGACTGGACCGCCCGGCCGGGGACCCCCGTGGTGCCCCCGGCCGTCGGCTATTTTCCCTCCGGCCACACGGCCACGGCGGCCGTCGCCTACGGCTCCGCGACCCTGCTCCTGCTCCCCTGGCTGCGCTCGCCTGCCGCTCGCCGGAGCCTGGTCGTCCTCTGTACCGCCCTGGTCCTCGGGGTGTCGTACGGCCTGGTCCGGCGCGGTTATCACTGGCCGCTGGACGTGCTGGCCAGCTGGTGTCTGTGCACCGTGCTGCTGACCAGCCTGTCCCTGGTGATCGGCCTAAGTACGCGTCGAAGTTCTTCCGGACCTCCCCGTCCGGGCAGCGGTCCCGGTTCACCGGCCATGCCATCAGACCACGCAGCATCAGACCACGCAGCGCCGACCAGGTCCCATGGGTCGCGTACGCGCCGCAGTTCGTCTTCTCCGTCAGGCAGTCCGGGGGCTTCGTGACCTCGGACGGCGGTACGCACCCGTTGCCGACCGGGGCAGGGGCGCGGCGAGCAGAGCAACCATGAGCAGGGCGAGGACGGATCTGGGACACCTCGCGTGCAGGGCGCATCGGCGCCCGCGACCCCGGCAAGATCCGAAAAAGAGGCCCTAGCCACCCCCGTCCCCGCCCCCGGCCAGCCCCGCCGCCGCCTCGTGCATCGCCAGCTCCAGCAGCGCGGGATCGGTCAGCGTGCCCGAGCCGTCCGGTGGCACCAGCCAGCGCACGCCCTGGGTCGCCCGGCCTGGATACGGTACGACGATCCAGGTGCCGGGTCCCGCGGTACGGATGCCGGTGCCTACCCAGCGGGCCGCGGTGCCCGGCGGTACGAAGAACCCGACCCGATTGTCGCCGAGGCCGACGAGTACCGGGCCGGGTTGGTCGAGGACCCGGGTGAGCACGTCCAGGGTCGGATGGCCGAGGTCGCCCGGCAGGATCAGTACGTCCCAGGCCCTGCCGGCGGGCAGCAGCGCGACTCCCAGGGGGTTGCGCTCCCATTCCCAGCGGCAGGCGTCGGGATCCGGTGCGACGGATGCCAGCCACTCGACGGCCGTCTTCGCCCCAGTCATCAGAAGGCCTCCCTTTCTCTCGCCCGACCGTGCGCGGTCGCGTCAGGGAGAGAGAGGGAGGCTTTCCCGGGGGCATTACGCGGGTTCCGCGTTCCCCTTGCGGTGACCTAGGTCACATTTCACTGGCCGACTGTCGACTACCAGCTGTAGTCGTGGTCCCAGTCCCAGTAGTAGGACCAGCAGTGGTGGTAGTAGTCCCAGTAGTAGTGCTTGTGGTGGTGATCCCAGGAGTCATGGTCGTGGTGGTCATGGCGGGGAGCCATGGTCACCGTGGACACCTGGTGCATCGGCGCCGCCGAGGCGGCCACGGCCGGGAGCATCACACCTCCGGCGACGGCTACGGCGGCCACCGCCGTAGCCAGGCCCAGGCGGCGCTTGGGACGGGACTCGTCCCGCTTACGGTTGACGCGGATGATGCGGTTCATGATCTTCTCCTGCTGATCCGGTGTGGAAGTCGGTGCCTCCCGGTGAGGTCCGTGCTTCCAGTACGCCGGAATGCGGGAGCGGGGTCATGCTCCGGAAATTCGTGGCTTGACGCGGCCATAAGGGCCGGGTAAAAGCCGCAAAAGGCCGCACAGGCCACAGAATCCGTCAAAGGGATCAGCTGTCGAAGCCCAGCCCCAGCCGGTCCATCGTCCGCAGCCACAGGTTGCGGCGGCCGCCGTGCGCGTCCGCGCGGGCCAGGGACCACTTGGTGAGGGCGATCCCGGTCCAGGCGAACGGCTCGGGCGGGAACGGCAACGGCTTCTTGCGGACCATCTCCAGCTCCGTCCGCTCGGTGCGCTCCCCGTCCAGCAGGTCGAGCATCACGTCCGCGCCGAAGCGGGTCGCGCCCACGCCGAGGCCGGTGTAGCCGGCCGCGTACGCGACCCTCCCCCGGTGCGCCGTGCCGAAGAACGCCGAGAAGCGCGAGCAGGTGTCGATCGCGCCGCCCCAGGCGTGCGTGAAGCGGATGCCCTCCAGCTGCGGGAAGCAGGTGAAGAAGTGGCCGGCGAGCTTGGCGTACGTCTCCGGACGGTCGTCGTACTCGGCGCGCACCCGGCCGCCGTAGTGGTGGATCGCGTCGTAGCCGCCCCACAGGATCCGGTTGTCGGCGGACAGCCGGAAGTAGTGGAACTGGTTGGCCGAGTCGCCGAGCCCCTGGCGGTTCTTCCAGCCGATGTCCGACAGCTGCTCGGCGGTCAGCGGCTCCGTCATCAGCGCGTAGTCGTAGACCGGGACGGTGTAGGAGCGCACGCGCCGCAGCAGGTTCGGGAAGATGTTCGTGCCGAGCGCGACCCTGCGGGCGCGGACCGCGCCGTACGGCGTGCTGACGGCCATGCCGGCGCCGTACTGCTTCAGGGTGAGCGCGGGCGTGTGCTCGTACACCCGCACGCCCAGCTTGACGCAGGCCTGCTTCAGGCCCCAGGCGAGCTTGGCCGGGTGCAGCATGGCCACGCCGCGGCGGTCCCACAGGCCCGCCTCGAACGTCGGCGAGTTCACCTGCTCGCGCACCGCGTCGGCGTCCAGGAACTCGATGCCGTCCGCGAGCCCCTTCTCCTCCAACTCCCGGTGCCAGTCGCGCAGTTCCCAGGCCTGGTAGGTCTCGGTGGCGACGTCGATCTCGCCGGTGCGCTCGAAGTCGCAGTCGATGCCGTGCCGGACGACCGCGGCCTCGATCTCGTCGAGGTTGCGCCGGCCCAGCTCCTCCAGCCGGTGGATCTCGCCGGGCCAGCGGGTCAGCCCGTTGGGCAGGCCGTGGGTGAGGGAGGCGGCGCAGAAGCCGCCATTGCGGCCGGAGGCGGCCCAGCCCACCTCGCGGCCTTCCAGCAGCACCACCTCGCGCCGCGGGTCGCGCTCCTTGGCGTTGAGCGCGGTCCACAGCCCGCTGTAGCCGCCGCCGACGACCAGCAGATCGCAGGTGTCGGTGCCGGTGAGGGCGGGCTCGGCGGATGGCTTGCCGGGGTCTTCCAGCCAGTACGGGACCGGCTGGGCTTCGGAGAGAGAGGCGATCCAGTTGTCTTTGCCACGACTCATGGCGCTTGGGGCCATGATTTCAACTCCCTACGAGGACTTTCTTGAAAGGCTTATGCCTTTTGGTTGTTACGGCGGTTGTTGATGATCATCGAGATCAGGACGAACAGTACGGCGACCAGGAACATGGCCGTACCGATGACATTGATCTGAACGGGTGTTCCGCGCTGCGCCGAACCCCACACGAACATGGGGAAGGTGACGGTCGAGCCCGCGTTGAAATTGGTGATGATGAAATCGTCGAAGGAGAGCGCGAAGGACAGCAGCGCGCCCGCGGCGATTCCGGGTGCCGCGATCGGCAGGGTGACCCGCAGGAAGGTCTGCACCGGACCGGCGTACAGGTCCCGGGCGGCCTCTTCCAGGCGCGGGTCCATCGACATCACACGCGCCTTGACCGCGGTGACGACGAAGCTGAGGCAGAACATGATGTGCGCGATGAGGATCGTGTAGAAGCCCAGCTGAGCGCCCATGTTGAGGAACAGGGTGAGCAGCGAGGCGGCCATGACGACCTCGGGCATCGCCATCGGCAGGAAGATCAGCGAGTTGACGGCGCCGCGGGCACGGAAGCGGTAGCGGACCAGCGCGAAGGCGATCATCGTGCCGAGGACCGTGGCGCCGATCGTCGCCCAGATCGCGATCTGGAGGCTGATGGACAGCGAGCCGCACATGTCGGCGACGCCGCACGGCTGCTTCCAGGCGTCCAGCGAGAACTGCTGCCACTCGTAATTGAAGCGCCCCTTCGGCTTGTTGAAGGAGAACACGGTGACGATGACGTTCGGCAGCAGGAGATAGGCGAGCGTCAAAAGCCCGAAGATGACGACGAGATGGCGCTTGAGCCAGTTGACGAAGGGCATTTAGACCAGATCCTCCGTCCCGGACCGGCGGATGTAGATCGTGACCATGGCCAGGATGGCGGCCATGAGGATGAACGACAGGGCCGCGGCCGTGGGGTAGTCGAGAATGCGCAGGAACTGCGTCTGGATGACGTTGCCGATCATGCGGGTGTCGGTGGAGCCGAGGAGTTCGGAGTTGACGTAGTCGCCGGCCGCCGGGATGAAGGTCAGCAGCGTGCCGGAGACCACGCCCGGCATGGACAGCGGGAAGGTGACCTTGCGGAAGGTGGTCCAGGGCTTGGCATACAGGTCGCCGGCCGCCTCGTGCAGCCGTCCGTCGATCCGCTCCAGCGAGGTGTACAGCGGCAGGATCATGAACGGCAGGAAGTTGTACGTCAGTCCGCACACCACCGCCAGCGGTGTGGCGAGGACGCGGTCGCCGGCCGTCCAGCCGAGCCAGTTGGTGAGGTCCAGGACGTGCAGCGAGTTCAGGGCGTGCACGACCGGGCCGTTGTCGGCGAGGATCGTCTTCCAGGCCAGGGTGCGGATCAGGAAGCTGGTGAAGAACGGCGCGATCACCAGGATCATGATCAGGTTCCGCCAGCGGCCCGCGCGGAAGGCGATGAGGTAGGCCAGCGGATAGCCGAGCAGCAGGCACAGGACGGTCGCGGCGGCGGCGTAGAAGACGGACCGCAGGAACTGCGGCCAGTACTCGGACAGCGCGTCCCAGTACGTCGCGAAGTGCCAGGTGACCTTGTAGCCCTCCTCCAGGGAGCCCTGCTGCACGGAGGTGGAGGCCTGGTAGATCATCGGCAGCGCGAAGAAGATGATCAGCCAGAGGATGCCGGGGAGCAGCAGCCAGTACGGCGTCCAACGGCCGCGCCCCCGCGGGGGCTTCTTCTCCGGTGCGGTGGGCGCGAGAGGCGGGGGTGCCTCGGTGAGCGTCGACATCAGGCGGCCGCCTCTTCCTCGGTGCCCGCATCGATATCCTGGGCGGCGTCGAAGCCGAACGTGTGCGCCGGGCTCCAGTGCAGGACGACGTCGGCGCCGGGCACCAGCCGGCCGTCGCGTTCGACGTTCTGCACGTACACCGAGAGTTCGTCGCAGACCGGGCTGTCGATCACGTACTGCGTGGAGACGCCGATGAAACTGGCGTCGGCGATCTTGCCGGTGAGGCGGTTGCGGCCCTCGGGGATCTCGCCCGCGTCGTCGGCGTGGGTGAGGGAGATCTTCTCGGGGCGGATGCCGACCAGCACCTTCCCGCCGGCCTTCGCGGGCGCCGAACATCGCGACTGGGGCAGCACGAGCTTGCCGCCGCCGGCCTTGAGGACGATGTCGTCGCCGTTCTTCGTGTCCACCTCGGCCTCGATGAGGTTGGAGGTGCCGAGGAAGTTCGCGACGAAGGTCGTGTTCGGGTTCTCGTACAGATCGGTCGGCGAGCCGAGCTGTTCGACACGGCCCGCGTTCATCACGGCGACCGTGTCGGCCATGGTCATGGCCTCCTCCTGATCGTGCGTGACGTGTACGAAGGTGATGCCGACCTCGGTCTGGATGCGCTTGAGCTCCAGCTGCATCTGGCGGCGGAGCTTGAGGTCGAGGGCGCCGAGCGGCTCGTCGAGCAGGAGCACCTTCGGGTGGTTGATGAGGGCGCGGGCCACCGCCACTCGCTGCTGCTGGCCGCCCGACAGCTGATGCGGCTTCTTGCGCGCCTGCTCGCCGAGCTGGACCAGCTCCAGCATGTCCTCGACCTGCTTCTTCACGCTCTTGATGCCGCGCCGGCGCAGGCCGAAGGCGACGTTCTCGAAGATGTCGAGGTGCGGGAAGAGGGCGTAGGACTGGAAGACCGTGTTCACGGGCCGCTTGTACGGCGGCAGGTGGGTCACTTCCTGGTCGCCGAGGTGGACGGCGCCCGACGTGGGCTCCTCCAGGCCGGCGATCATGCGCAGGGTGGTGGTCTTGCCGCAGCCGGAGGCGCCGAGCAGGGCGAAGAAGGAGCCCTGCGGCACGGTCAGGTCCAGCGGGTGTACGGCGGTGAAGGCGCCGTAGGTCTTGGAGATACCGGAGAGGCGGACGTCGCCGCTGTTGTCTGGTGTCGTCATCGTCGTCGTCACGCCCCTGTGAGCTTCGAGAACTTCTGCTGATAGGCCGTCTCTTCCTTCTGCGTCAGCGCGCGGAAGGCATGGGACTTCGCCTGCATGGCCTTGTCGGGAATGATCAGCGGGTTGCTCGCCGCCGATTTGTCGATCTTCGCAAGATAGGGCTGCACTCCCGCGACGGGGCTCACGTAGTTGATGTACGCGGCCAGCTCGGCGGCCGGCTGGGGCTCGTAGAAGTAGTCGATGAGCCGCTCGGCGTTCGTCTTGTGGCGCGCCCTGTTGGGGATCAGCATGTTGTCGGTCGAGGTCATGTAGCCGCTGTCGGGGATGACATAACCGACGTCCGGGTTGTCCGCCTGGAGCTGGACGATGTCGCCGCCCCACGCTATGCACGCGGCGAAGTCGCCCTTGGTGAGGTCCGAGGTGTAGTCGTTGCCGGTGAAGCGGCGGATCTGGCCCTTGTCGACGGCCTTCTGCAGGCGGGCGATCACCGCGTCGAAGTCGTCGCCGGTGAACTTCGCCGGGTCCTTGCCCATGTCGAGCATGGTCATGCCGATGCTGTCGCGCATTTCGGTCAGGAAGCCGACGCGGCCCTTGAGCTTGGGGTTGTCCAGCAGGTCGGAGACCGACTTCACCTCGATGCCGTTCAGGGCCTTCTTGTTGAACGCGATGATGGTCGACACGCCCTGCCAGGGGTACGAGTAGGCGCGGCCCGGGTCCCAGTCGGGGTCGCGGAACTGGTCCGACAGGTTGGCGAAGGCGTGCGGCAGGTTGGACGCGTCCAGTTTCTGGACGTACCCCAGCCGGATCATGCGGGCGGCCAGCCAGTCGGTGAGGACGATGAGGTCACGGCCGGTGTCCTGGCCGGCGGCGAGCTGCGGCTGGATCTTGCCGAAGAACTCGTCGTTGTCGTTGATGTCCTCGGTGTACTTGACCTGGATGCCGGTCTGCCGGGCGAACCCGTCGAGCGTGGGGTGGCGCTTGGTCTTGTCGTCCACGTCGATGTACTCCGGCCAGTTGGAGAAGTTGACGACCTTCTCCGTGGCCGAGTGGTCGTCGGCGGAGACCCCGCCCTGCGACTTGTTCGCCGCGGGGATCCCGCAGGCGCTCAGCGCCCCTAGGCCGCCGACCGCCAGCGCGCCGCCCGCGGAGGCGCGCAGCAGCGAGCGGCGGGTCATGGCGGCCCGGCCGTTGCGGAGGCTGCGCCGTACGGCGGCGGCTTCGACCGGCGTCAGGCGGTCGGGCTCGTACTGCTCCATGCGCGTGGTGCCCTTTCGGGAGGGGTGGGCCTGGTCAGGGCCCGGTCGGCTATCGGTCCCCGAAGACGGTGCGGTGCCAGTCCTTCCTGACCACCGCGGTGTTGTCGAACATTACGTGCTTGACCTGCGTGTACTCCTCGAAGGAGTACACGGACATGTCCTTGCCGAACCCGGAGGCCTGGTAGCCGCCGTGCGGCATCTCGCTGATGATCGGGATGTGGTCGTTGATCCACACACAGCCCGCCTTGATCTCGCGGGTGGCGCGGTTCGCGCGGTACACATTGCTGCTCCACGCCGAGGCGGCGAGGCCGTACGGGGTGTCGTTGGCCAGCCGGATGCCCTCATCATCATGGTCGAACGGCAGTACGACCAGTACCGGCCCGAAGATCTCGGACTGGACGATCTCGCTGTCCTGGCCGGCGTCGGCGATCAGGGTCGGCCGGTAGTAGGCGCCCTTCGCTAGGTCGCCCTGTGGCGCCTCGCCGCCGGTCACCACGCGCGCGTAGCCACGCGCCCGGTCCACGAACCCCGCCACCCGGTCCCGCTGGACGTGCGAGATGAGCGGGCCGAGGTCGGTGCCCGCGGCGAACGGGTCCCCGAGGCGAACGGTCTCCATCAGCGCGGCGGTCTGCTCCACGAAGGCGTCGTAGAGCGGTCGCTGCACGTACGCGCGCGTGGCGGCGGTGCAGTCCTGGCCGGTGTTGATGAGCGCCCCGGCGACCGCTCCATGGACGGCGGCCTCCAGATCGGCGTCGTCGAAGACGACGAAGGGCGCCTTGCCGCCCAGCTCCAGGTGCAGCCGCTTGACCGTGGCGGTGGCGACCTCGGCGACGCGCTTGCCGACGGCGGTGGACCCGGTGAAGGAGGTCATGGCGACGTCGGGGTGCCCGACGAG
Source organism: Streptomyces roseochromogenus subsp. oscitans DS 12.976 (assembly GCF_000497445.1). NCBI lineage: Bacteria > Bacillati > Actinomycetota > Actinomycetes > Kitasatosporales > Streptomycetaceae > Streptomyces > Streptomyces roseochromogenus. The sequence continues at coordinate 2,577,296 of NZ_CM002285.1, forward strand.
GTGCTGCCCGGCCTCCTTCCCGGTCCCGGTGACGATGTTGACGACTCCGTCCGGGATACCGGCGTCCGTGGCGGCCTGCGCGAACAACAGCGAGGTGAGCGGGGTCAGCTCGGCGGGCTTCAGCACGACGGTGTTGCCCGCGGCGATCGCCGGGAGGATCTTCCAGGCGGCCATCTGCAGCGGGTAGTTCCAGGGCGCGATGGACCCTACGACGCCGATCGGCTCGCGCCGGATGTACGACGTGTGGTCGCCCGAGTACTCACCGGCGGACTGCCCCTGCAGATGCCGGGCGGCACCCGCGAAGAAGGCGGTGTTGTCGACGGTCCCCGGCACATCGAACTCGCGGGTCAGCTTCAGCGGCTTGCCGCACTGCAGGGACTCGGCGCGGGCCAAGTCCTCGGCGCGGTCGGCGAGCACGGCGGCGAACCGGTGCAGGGCATCGGAGCGCTCACCCGGGGTGGCCGAGGACCAGCCCGGGAAGGCCTCGCGCGCGGCGGCGACAGCCGCGTCGACGTCGTCGGTGCCGGCCAGCTCATAGGTGTACACCTCCGCGCCGGTGGCGGGGTCGACCACGGCGTGGGTGCGGCCCGAGGTGCCCTGGGTCAGGCGACCGGCGATGAACTGCGCGCCAGCGGCGAGTCGGTCCTGTGCGGGGAATCGTTCCGGGGTGGCGGTGCCCGGGTTGTGCATGTCGCTCTCCTCCGCCGTTCGCCCCGTCCCAGGGGGTGGGTGGCGTAGCTCCAGCTCGATTTGAGTGCCGATCCTGACAGAGCAACAGGACTCCAACAAGTGATTCCGTTGTTGCCTTTTGGTTACGCGACGGAATCTGTCGACCAGGTGTCGAGTGGAGGTCGAAAAGGGCGGACGGAGTGTCAGTGGTGCGTGCCAGACTCGCGTGCATGGGAAAGATCGACGGGGTGGAAGCACTGATCAGCGAGGTCCGGGCCGGAGCGAGGGTGAAGTACCTGCACTTCTGGGGGCACCGGCCGAGGCCGGACGGCAGGATCGGCGCGAGCTGTCTGAGCCAGTGGTGGCCGTCACCTTTCGTGGTCGACGGGGTGGAATACGCGACGGCCGAGCACTGGATGATGGCGGGCAAGGCGCGGCTGTTCGAGGACGCGGAGGCGGAGCGGCGGATCCTGGCCGCGGAGCATCCCGCCGAGGCGAAGAAGGCGGGGCGGCTGGTGCGCGGCTTCGACGAGGCGATATGGGAGCGGGAGCGCTTCCGGATCGTGGTCGAGGGCAGCGTGCACAAGTTCGCGGCGGATGAGGAGCTGCGGTCGTTCCTGCTGGGCACCGGTGACCGTGTCCTGGTGGAGGCCAGTCCCGTGGACCGGGTGTGGGGCATCGGGCTCGCGGCGGACGATGCGGCGGCCTCGGATCCGGAGCGGTGGCGGGGGCCGAATCTGCTGGGGTTCGCGCTGATGGAGGCGCGAGAGCGGCTGTCGGGGGCCGAGGTCTGAGAGGGCCGGCCACGCAGGCCGAGAGCTGAGAGGGTCGGATGCGGCGCCGCCACGCGGCCTGAGGGCTGAGGGGGCCGGCCGCGTGGGCCGCCCCCCTCACCGGCCGGGCCGGTCCCGGTTCAGGACGCGCCCATGATGCTCGCGAAGAGCAGCAGACCCAGCAGTGGCAGGATCACGGTCGCCACGATGCCGCAGACGAGTCCGGCGGTCGCCGCTCCCCTGTTGGTGGCCTCGCCCCGGTTGGCCTTTCCTCGGCCGATGGCACCGAAGATGATCCCGAGGATGCCCAGGATGACTCCGAAGAACCAGAGGAAGAAGGTGAGGCTGCAGACCACCCCGATGATGCCCAGCACCAGTCCCGTGGTGCCCATGCCGTTGCTCGGCTGCATCGGCATGGCATAACCGGGGCCCTGCCCGTAGCCCACCGGCGGCGCGGCCGGGTACGACGGACCCGCCTGGGGGTAGCCGTAGCCCGGGGCCGGCTGCTGCGGGGGCTGGTTCGGCGGACCGTAGCCGCCGGGTGTGGGGTTGGTATAGGACATGAAGTGGTCTCCCCTCCGTTGACAGTCAAGGCATCGTAATGGCAGGACACAGGAGGAGAGGGCGGGTTCCGGCCGACGGTTCCGGAAGGCTGCGCTCCGCCGGATTCAGCGGTCGGCGGCCGCCGTCACCGAGACGCTGCGGGCGGAGTCGTCGTACGGGTCGGAGTGCGTGCTGCCCTCATGGATGGCGGCGTTGATGCCGATCGCGAGCAGGACGATCACGGCGATACCGAGGACGATGCCGATGATGCCCATGATCAGGCCGGCCTGGGCCTGGCCGTGGTTGGTGGCCTCGCCGAGCTCGGCCCGCCGGCGGCCCTTGATGCCGAAGACCACCGCGAGGATGCCCAGCACCAGGGAGACCACGCCGTACAGGCAGAACAGACAGATCGAGAGGATGCCGAGCACCAGCGCCGCGACGCCCATGCCGTTCTGCGGGGCCATCGGCATACCGGGCCAGCCGTAGCCCGCGGGGTAGCCGGGGTAGCCGTAGCCGCCGGAAGCGGGCGGTGCGGGTATGCCGGGGCCCGAGGGCGCGATCGGCGGAGGCGGCACCGCCTCGGCGCCCACCGGGGCCGCGCCCGGTACGCCGAAACCGGAGGCGGCGGGCGGAGCGAAGCCGGGATGAGACGCGGGCGGAGCGAAGCCGGGGGGAGACATGGGCGGGGTGAAGCCGTCGGTCTGCAAGGAGGTCACGGTCGCCTGGTCGTGCACGGACGGCGGCTGCGCGGGCACCTGATCCTGGGGCTCGGGCGGCGTCTTCTCCAGTGAAGTCCGCTGCTCGGGCGGCGCCCACGGGTTGTAGTCGCCCCCCGAGGCTCCACTCGGCTGTGCTCCGTCGCTCACGGGCGTGTCCCCCTCGGTCGTTCGTCCCGCCATGCTACGGCCTCGCCTCCGCACCACGGCGGCCCGGTCCCCCGGCCGCCCGGGCCGCCACCCGCCTACGATGATCCCGCGCAACCGATCAGCCGATCACCGCGCCCGCACGACGGACTCCGCACCACGGACTCCGCTCGGCGGGCGCCCTTCCCGGGGAGGACCCCATGACCGACAGCTCCGTAACAGCCGCCGGCACCGCCGACCGCGATCTGCGGACCTTCATCGCCGGACTGCCCAAGGCCGAACTGCACGTCCACCACGTCGGATCCGCCTCCCCGCGCATCGTCTCGGAACTGGCCGCCCGCCACCCCGACTCCAAGGTCCCCGCCGACCCCGAAGCCCTGGCCGACTTCTTCACCTTCACCGACTTCGCCCACTTCATCGACGTGTATCTGGCGGTCGTCGACCTGATCCGCACCCCGGAGGACATCCGGCTGCTGACCTTCGAGGTGGCCCGTGACCTGGCCCGGCAGCAGGTGCGCTACGCCGAGCTGACCGTCACGCCCTTCTCCTCCACCCGGCGCGGCATCGACGAGCTGGCCTTCATGGCGGCGATCGAGGACGCCCGCAAGGCGGCTGAGGCCGAGTTCGGGACCGTACTGCGCTGGTGCTTCGACATCCCCGGGGAGGCGGGGCTGGAGTCCGCCGAGGAGACCGCCCGCCTCGCCACCGACGACCGGACCCGCCCCGAGGGACTCGTCTCCTTCGGGCTCGGCGGGCCCGAGATCGGCGTGCCCCGGCCGCAGTTCAAGCCGTACTTCGACCGGGCCATCGCCGCCGGACTGCACTCCGTGCCGCACGCCGGCGAGACGACCGGCCCGGAGACGGTGTGGGACGCGCTGAACGAGCTGCGCGCCGAGCGCATCGGGCACGGCACCAGCTCGGCACAGGACCCCAGGCTGCTCGCCCACCTCGCCGAGCACCGCATCCCGCTGGAGGTCTGCCCGACCTCGAACATCGCCACCCGCGCGGTGCGCACCCTGGACGAGCACCCGGTCAAGGAGTTCACACGGGCCGGGGTGCTGGTCACGATCAACTCCGACGACCCGCCGATGTTCGGCACCGACCTGAACAACGAGTACGCGGTGGCCGCCCGGCTGCTCGACCTGGACGAGCGGGGGCTGGCCGACCTCGCCAAGAACGCCGTCGAGGCGTCCTTCCTGGACCCGGCCGGCAAGGCCCGGATCGCGGCGGAGATCGACACGTACACCAGCACCTGGCTCGCCTCCTGAGCCCAGCGGTGGGCACACCACAATGGGGGTCATGCAGACCGTGACCGCCGTGGCCCACCGCGGCGACCCCTACCGCTTCCGCGAGAACACCCTCGACTCGCTGCGTTCCGCGCTCGACCGGGGCGCGGACGCGGTCGAGATCGACGTACGGCTCACCCGCGACGGCGTCCCCGTGCTGCTGCACGACGACACGCTGGAGCGGCTGTGGGAACTCGGCCGGCCGCTGGCCGCGCTGTCCGCCGAGGAGGTGCGCGGGCTCACGGCGGGCGGCGTGCCGACGCTGGCTCAGGCGCTGATGGCGACCGGCGACAGCCGGGTGATGGTGGACCTGTGCGGGCGCGTCGACCGGCGGACGGCGGAGCGCGTGGTGGACGTGATCCGGCAGAGCGGGGCCGGCGAGCGGGTCTACTACTGCGCGGGCGCCGAGGCCATGCTCGCCGTCCGCGCCGCCGACCCGGCCGCCGAGATCGCGCTGACCTGGACGACCCTCGCCCCGCCCCGGCCCGCGCTGCTGGACGCGGTCCGCCCCCGCTGGCTCAACTACCGCTTCTCCCTGGTGAGCCGGGACCTGGCGGCCCGAGTCCACCACGACGGTCATCTCCTCTCCGTCTGGACCCCGGACACCCGCCGCTCGATGAGCCGCCTGCTGGACCTGGGGGTCGACTCGATCACGACCAACCGAGTCGACGTCCTGCGCGCCCTGCGCGACGGCGCCTGACCAGACCCGCGAGCGCTGAGCCACCGTCGCCGGGTCCGTGGGCGTGGCGCGGGTGACGTACTGCGGGACGGGCACCGAAAATTGAACGCGTTCAAAACCACCCCTCTTCCCGGTGTCACCCCAGCGGTTCGTCCAGGGGAACGTGCCGCACCCCCGCCAGATACCCGTCCAACTCCCCCGGTTCGAAGCGGCACATCCCGACCGCGTGCCAGAACTCGCCGGTGACGTCTCCCTCGTACTTGTAGCCGCCGGACGGCGACAGCGCGGCCCAGCCGCCGGGCATCCCGACCAGGGTGGCCCGCAGGGCGGGCGGGGCGTCGTCGGGGACGTCCCACAGCCGTACCGTGCCGTCCTCGCCGCCGCTGGCCAGCAGGGAGCCGTCGGGGCTGAACGCCGCCGCGAGGATCCGGCCGGTGTGACCGGTCAGCAGCGCCGTCTGCTCCCCGGTGTCCGGGTCCCACAGCCGGACGGTCCGGTCGTCGCCCGCCGTCGCCAGCAGGGGGCGCCGGGGATGGACGGCGGCCGTCCAGAGCTTGCCGGTGTGGCCGGTGAGGCGGTGGTCGATCTCGCCGTCCCTCCAGATCACCGCCGTACCGTCCCAGGAGGCGCTGGCCAGCCAGGAGCCGTCAGGGGCGAAGGCCACGGCGTACACCCGGTCGGAGTGGCCGTCGAGTTCGGCGGAGACATGGTGGCCGTCCATGTCCACGATCCGCACCTTGCGGTCGTCACAGCCAGTGGCCAGCACCGCGCCGTCGGGCCGGAAGGCGATCGCGCGGACCCGCCCGAAGTGCTCGGTGATGGTGGCGACATGCGCTCCGGTGGTCCGGTACCACAGCCGTACCGTGTCGTCGTCGTTGGCGGTGGCGAGGAGTTCGCCGTCGGCGCTGAACGACTCCGCCCACACATGGTCGGTCTCGACGTCCAGTTCGCGCTGGTACTCGCCGGTGGCCGCGTTCCACAGATAGATGTCGCCGTCGCTGCTCGCGGTGGCCAGCAGGGGTCCGGCGGGGCCGAACGCGGCCGAGACCAGCCGGTCGCTCTGCCCGGTCAGTTCGCGCAGCCGCCGGCCCGAGGCGGAGTGCCACACCCGGACCACACCGTCGTTGCCACCGGCCGCCAGCAGCGAGCCGTCGGCACTGAAGGACAGGGTGCCGATGCGCCGTCCGTGGCCACGCAGGATGCGCCGCCCCTGGCCGGTGGCCGGCTCCCACAGCCGTACGACGCCGTCGTTGCCGCCGGTCACCAGCAGCGTGCCGGGGCCCTGGGCGGGTGTGTCGCCGTGCGGGCGGAACTTGCACACCCACACCGAGCCGCGGTGCTCGGCGGGCTGCCGGTTCAGCGGTACGGCGACGGGGTCGGCCTCCGGGTCGATCCGCCACAGCCGGACCACCCCGGCGCTGTCCCCGGCGGCGAGCAGGTTTCCGTCGGGGTCGAACAGCACCTGGTAGACGGCCCCGCTGCAGCCGCCGAGCAGCCCCGCGGAGCGTCCGGCGGCCAGGTCCCACAGCCGTACCTCGCCGTCGGTGTCGCCGCTGACCAGGAACCGGCCGCCCGGGTGGAAGTCCAGCGTGTAGACGCGCCCGGAGTGGCCGGTGAACTCGTGCCGCACGGTCCCGGCGGCGAGGTCCCACACCCGGATCGTGCCGTTGGCCCGGTCGTCGCCCTGGTCGCCGGTGGCCAGCACGGTGCCGTCCGGGCTGAACCGCGCCCGGTACACCGCGTTGCGGTGCCCCGGCAGCTCGCCGGTGAGCCGGCCGGTGGACAGGTCCCACAGGCGTACGACGGCGGTCGCGTCGCCGGTGACCAGGGTGGCGCCGTCCGGTGCGAACGCCACCGTGTACACGGGCCCGGTGTGTCCGGGCAGCCGGTGCAGCGCGACACCGGAGGCCGTGTCCCAGACGGTGACCACGCCGTCGGCGTCCCCGGTGGCCAGCAGCAGCCCCTCGGCGTCGAGGACGACCGGCCAGACCCCGTCCGGATGAATCTCCAGCCGGTGCAGACAGCGCCCGGAGACCGGGTCCCACAGCCGTACGGTGCCGTCGGAGCTGCCGGTGGCCAGCACCCGTTCGCGGAACTTGACCGCGTAGACCCGGCCGGTGTGGCCCTGCAAGGTACGCAGGGGCAGGCCGGTCGCGACATCGGCGACCAGGACGCCGCCGTCCTCGCTGCCCACGGCGAGCAGTTCGCCGTCGGGACTGTACGAGATGGGCTCGGGCAGCCGGGTACGGCTGCTGAACCCGTACGGCACCCCGACCGCGGCGGGCCGGAAGCCGGAGTCGACGGCCATGCCGGGCGCACTCGCGGCGATGGCGAGTTCGGGGCTCCCTGCCAGGGTCCCGGTGGTCGCCGAGATCAGCGCCGCGCGCCGCCACCGGCTGCCGTCCACCCGGGCGCCGGTCAGGTCGGTGCCGATCAGCCGGGCCCGTCTGAGGTCGGCGCCGCGCAGGTCGGCGCCGGTCAGATCCGCGCCGTCGAGCCGGGCGCCGACCAGCCGGGCGCCGCGCAGCACGGCACCGGAGAGGCCGGCGCCGACGAGCCGGGCGTCGGTGAGGTCGGCGCGGGTGAGGTCGACGCCGGAGAAGTCGCGGTGGGACAGGTCCTCCCCGGCGAGGGCGGCGCCGCGCAGGTCGGTGTGGGCGGGCACGCGGAGCCGGCTGAGGATCTTCACCGCGTTGGCGTGGGCGGCGTCCAGCGAGCCGTCCCCGGGCGTGCCGGACAGCTCCCGCTCGGCCCAGGCCTGGCAGATCCGGTGGTCGGCGAGGTCACACAGGAACTCGACGGCCAGCTGGCTGAGTTGACGCCGGCCGAGCAGGGTGCTGTCGCCGTCGGTGAGCCTGCGGGCGCACTCGCGCGCGACGAGCCACTCCACCACCGAGCCGTGGATGAACCGGAACACGCTGTCGTCGCCGCGCACCAGCAGGCTGCCGGAGCCGATGGCGTGCGCGGTCTGCGGCACCGACAGCCGCGCCTCCGCGAGCCCGGTGAGGGTCTCGGCGACGTCGGTCAGCTCGTCGAGCCGCAGTGAGTCCTGGCCGCTCTCCCACAGCCGCAGGGCGAGCGCGGTGACCGCGTCCCACAGCTGGTCCAGGGAGAGTCCGGGCGCCCGGCCGGGGCCGCCGCTGGCGCGCTGCGCCTCGAAGCCCAGCCAGGCGGTGAGCACCTCCTGGTACAGGCCGGCGGGGCTGAGCGCGCGCCCGGCGCCGGCGACGGCGCGCAGCTGGTCGTCGTCGAGGTCGGCGACGAAGCCGAGCAGCCGGGGGTTGCGGCACAGGGCGAGCAGGTCGGGGATGGCGTCCAGCAGCCGCAGCCGGTGCTCGGCGGCGCGTTCGTCGCCGTCGTAGCGGTTGACCAGGTAGGCGCGGATCTGCTGCGGGCTGAACTCCTGGACGGCCAGCACCCGGCGGTGCGGGAGCAGGCCGACGCGTTCGCCGAGCGCGGTGAGCACCTGGCCCTGGGAGCGGAAGTGCTGGGTACGGCTGCTGACCAGGATCTTCGCGCTGTCCACGGCGGAGTCCAGCAGCACCTGGAGGCGTTCGGCGGCGCGGTCGTACGTCACCTGGTTGACGAGTTCGTCGAAGCCGTCGAAGAGCAGCACGATCCGGCCCTGCTGGAGCATGTACCTGAAGGCCCGCAGGTCGATGTTGTCGACGCCGTGGGCGGCGAGGTGGCCGGCGACGAGTCCTTCGAAGGAGTAGGCCCGGTCCAGGGCGTTCAGCTCGATCAACAGCGGGACGAGGTGGGGCAGTTCGACGGGGATACGGCGGGCCAGCTCGCGCAGCGCGAAGGTCTTGCCGTGCCCGAAGTCGCCGAGGAGCAGCAGGAAGCGCCCCTGGTCGGAGTCGAGCAGGCGCAGCATCTCGTCGACCAGCCCGTCGCGGTCCTCGGCGTCGAGGCGCTCCACCTCGCGATATCTCTGCGGCAGGTACATGCCCGGGGGATAGCGGGGGTCGGTGCGCAGCCGCTCGCTCTGCGCGGAGACGTAGCCGCGCAGGTCGAGCAGGCCCTGGAACTCGGTGAAGCTGCGCACCCTGACGCCCCGGCGGCGGGCCGCGTCGCGCAGTTCGCGGGCGGGCGGCGGGCCGTCGTGGACGAGTTCGGCCTCGGTCTCGGCGTCGGCGGCGTGCACGAGGGCCACGAACCGGTCGACGTCCTGCGCGGTCGGCGTACCGGTGTGGACCGCCACCCGCTGCTGCCGCACGAAGCCCGACTGGGTCCAGGTGACGAGCAGTTGGGGCACCGGCCCGTCCACCGGGCGCAGCTGGGCGCCCTCGTGCCGGGTGCGGCACACTTCGGCGACCCGTGCGAGCAGTATCTCGGCGGGAGTCTGTACGGCGCGGGGCTCGGGGTCGGGGGCGACCGGGTCCGGATCAGGGGCTTCCCCCGGTACGGGCGCGAAGGCCCGGTCGGCCCGCCGCCACTGGACCGCCCGCCGCCGTGGCTCCCCCGG
>NZ_CM002285.1:2587303-2664622 GCF_000497445.1 Streptomyces roseochromogenus subsp. oscitans DS 12.976
ATCCCTCGGTCTCGTGCGGCCGCAGCGCCTGCGCGAACCAGGCGGCCTGCTCACGTCCGATCAGCCCGTACTGGTCGTCGCGCCGATGACTGTAGGCCATGGACGAGTTCAACCCCGCGACCACGGTGCGCAGTTCGGGCACGGGAAAGAGGGTCCACGGCTGGTCACTGTCGAAGACGACGTCGAGGCCCTGGTACAGCTCCTGGAACAGCCGGGCGAAGTGCCGCCACTTGGGCCAGTACGGCGGCCGGGGCGGCATCTCGTCGGCCTCGCAGGTGCTGAAGTAGGCCTGGCAGGCGGCCTGGTTGACGTCCTGACCGCCGGGGACGAGGGCGACCCGGTGCGGTTCGAGTCCGAGCAGGGCCCGCAGCCCGGTGAGAAAGGAGAGGGCCTGCTCGAACTCGCGCCGGCTGCCGGAGGCGGTGAGATCCCCGGTGACGACGAGCAGATCGGGCGCGGGCGCCCCCGCGTCGGCCAGCTCGACCAGGTCGCCCCAGATCGCGGCCTGCAGCTCGGCGGGGTCCTGCCCCCGTCCGAAGGCGGGCCCGGCGAGCTGGAGCACGGTGACTGCCTCCCGCTCCCGGACCTCCGCCGACACCCGCGGATACGACGGCGCCGCAGCCGGTCTACGGCGCCCCGCCCACCCGGGCCCGCCGAGCGGCCGCCCGGGGCCAGGGGCGGAGGGCACGGCGGCAGCATGCGGCACTGCCGGCCTCCCACCCGGATACTCCGGGCGGACGCTGGGCCGGGCCCGCCCGTCGAGTGCCTGCCGGACCCGGGCGAGCAGCAGCTCCCGGGCCGCCGCCGGATCGGCGACCGGGACCAGATCGACGTATGTGATCGTGGCGAGCAGCCCCTCCACGGGGATGTCCTCGACCCGCACGGTGAGCAGCCGCCGCTCGGGTGCGTCCGGGTCGGCGCGCAACGCGGCCTGCCACTCCATCCGCCCGTACCGGGAACGCTCGTAGTTCCGCGAGAGTACGGCGATGACGGCGGCGGACTCGCTCACGCCGCGGTCCATGAAGTCGACGAAGTTCGTGCCCGGGACGAAGTCCCAGGCCTGCAGAACCGTACGGTACCCGGCCTCCTCCAGGGTCCAGGCGATCCAGGACGCCCAGCGTTCGTCGGCGGGTGAGTAGCTGATGAAGAAGTCCAATGGCCCGGTGTCGGTGTCCCCCGGGGTGTTCTGACGAGCCACCATGTATCCATTGTGCCGTGAGAAGACAGGCCGATACCGGTCGTTTCCAGGCGTTCGACGGCGCGCAGGCCACAGGAGGGCACAACTGTGCGACCCTTCCAACCGTGCGTGTCATATTGCGTCTGCATGTCCTCGACCGGGTGGCGATCGGTCTGCTGGCGACCGGACTGCTCTGTGTGGCCACGGGATTGCTGCCCACCGGTTCCGCTCACGACGCGATGACCCGCATCGCACCGCTCCTGGGCTTCCTGGGCACGGTGATCGTGCTGGCCGAACTGACCAGCAGGGCCGAGGTGTTCGACGTGCTGGCGGCCCGGGTGGCGCGGGCGGGCCGGGGCAGTTATCCGCTCCTGTTCCTGCTCTGCGTGGCCTTCGCTTCCGTCACGACGATCGCCCTGAACCTGGACACGACGGCTGTCCTGCTGACCCCGGTGATGCTGGCGCTCGCCTCCCGGGTGGGCATCGCGCCGGTGCCGCTGGCGATGACCACGGTCTGGCTCGCCAACACGGCGAGCCTCCTCCTGCCCGTGTCCAACCTGACGAACCTGCTGGCCGCCAACCGCGTCGCGCTCTCCCCGCTGGGCCTGGCGGGCCGGATGTGGGCCCCGCAGCTCGCTGCGGTCGTCGTGACGATGGCTTGTTTGTGGCTGTTCTTCTGGCGGCGGGGCAGGCGTGGGGGGCCTGTTGTCGACGAGTCGGGCCTGATGACCGCCGTGCCGGTGTCGGGGCCCGGTGCGGCGCGCGCGGCGGACGTCCGCCCCGACGCGGCCGACCGCTACACACCGCCCGCCCGTCACCACCCCGCCGACCCGGTGCTCTTCCGCGCCTGCGCGCTCGCCTGCGCCGGCTTCCTGATCGCCATCCTGGTGGCCGACGTACCGCTGTGGATGGCCTCGGCGACGGCCGCGCTGGTCGCCGTGGCGGCCTTCGTCGTCCGCGACCGTTCCGCGCTCCGGCTGTCGCTCATCCCCTGGCGGCTGCTGGTGATGGTGCCTGGCATGTTCCTGGTGGTCGAGACGTTCGACGCGCACGGGCTGCACCATCTGCTCGCCTCGGCGGTCGGCCACGACGGCGGCACCCTGGGCATGTTCCGCGCGGCGGCGGTGGGCGGCGGCCTCTCCAACGCCCTCAACAACCTCCCCGTCTATCTCGCGGGTGAGGCGGCCGTGCCGGTGGGCAACCATGACCAGCTGCTCGCCCTCCTGATTGGCACCAACGCCGGGCCGGTGATCACCCCCTGGGCGTCCCTGGCGACCCTCCTCTGGTACGAGCGCTGCCTTGCGTACGGCGTACGGGTGCCGGTGGCGCGGCTGATGGGCACGGGCGCCGTGCTGGCGACGGCGGCGGTGGTCGCGGCGGTGGGGACGTTGGCGCTGACGCGCTGAGCCGTGTCGCCGTCGCCTGCCCTCTGACCGCCACCGCCTGCCGGCCCGGTGTCAGGGCCGCCCCTGGAGGAGCATCTGCTGGAGTTCGGCGGTGCACATCATGTAGCCGTCCGGCGCCGGCAGGCGTTCCAGGTAGTAGGCGAGATCCGCACCCAGCGCGAACACCCGCACCGGGGTATCCGCGGCATGCGCCGACTCCACCACCCTGCGCATTCCGTCCAGGACGGCGGGGTGCCGGGTCTGGTAGGAGTCGGCGACCAGGTGGTTGGTCCGGTCCGCGGCGAGATAGAACTGCACCAGGTCCTTCGTACCGACGAACAGTTCGCCGGCGCCTGCCGCACAGAGCGCCGCGGCGGCGTGCACCGCCGCGGGTGTCTCGACGAATGCCGACAAGGGCACGTCCCCCGGCACCTGCAGGTGCGTCCTGATCCGGGCGAACTCCCGCTCATCCGTGAGAAAGGGAACGGAGAGGTGCACGCGGCCCGCATCCGCACCGAGCCGCGCCCGCAGGGACCCGAGCACGGTGTGCAGCGCGTCCCGGTAGGCGGTCGAACCCAGGAGCCAGCGAGCGCCGTGCAGGCCCAGCTCGGGGTTCGGTTCGACCGGCACCGGGGCCAGCTCGGTGACGCCGGCCGCGTGGTCGGAGCGGAGGTCGAGGAGTCTCAGGACCAGTCGCTGGTCGGGCAGGAGTGCGTCGACGTAGCTGCACAGCCGGTCCGCGACGGACTGCCCGTAGACCGCGATCTCGGCGGGGCCGCCGGCCAAGGAGTCCAGCGGACGCAGGGCTGCCGCCAGGCAGAGGAACTCCTCCCGGATGAAGAAGCAGTCGACCCGCTCCGCGACGGGCCCGCACGAGTTGATGGTCCGGATGTCCTGCAGGTCCGCGATGACCGCACACGCCGAGCCGAGATCGGCCGGTCCGGGGCCCGGGGCCCACGACCCCGAAGCCTCGGCCCTCGCGTCGGCCCCGATGACGATCGTTCGGCTCTCCAGGTCCAGCGTCACGTCGCCGACCAGGTCGGCGAGATCCGCCTGGTCGACGCGGAGCACGGGAATTCCTCTGCCTCGGCAGAGCGACTGCATATGGCCGGTCAGCCCACCCGAGCCGCAGACGACGGCCCGCGCCGTCACGATCGCCTCGTACAGACCCACGTCGAGGCCAGGGGCGACGAGGATGGATCCCTCGCGTGGACTTCTGGTGCGGTTGCAGGTGCCGCGCAGCACACTCTGTGCCCCGCCGGCCAGCAGGAACCCTTGAATCCGTCGCCCGTTCACCTGGTACTCCAGTGCGGTTTCGTGCCCTGACCAGCAGTCTGGCAGCTGCCATGGCGCTCGCATGGAAGACAGCGGCGAGCAAATGGCGGATTTCTGGGACTGTCAGTCCCTCAGATCTTCGGCGTTCGCGGTCCCCGGTTCGTCCGCTATCCCCAGCTGTCGACGCAGTTGGAGTGGTGTCACGGAGACATCGGTGAGCCGCCCGACGGCCGCCCGGTTGACGACCACCCTCATCAGCCGGTCGCGCCGGAAGGCATCCTTCGCAAGAGCCGGAAGGTCCGGAAGTCCGCCCATGGCCCGAATGCAGGCGTCCACTCGGGAATCGAGCAGTTCCCGCCCACGTCGCGCCCGCGTGGCCAGCCTCCTCACCTCCAGAAGTACCGCCTCCTCGAATCCACCCCGCCCGGCATCCTCCATATCGCCGGCGCCGCCGTGGAATTGGGCCAAGTCCTGGGCCAGCCCGTCTTCCCGCAGTTCCAGCTCCGCGACGACGCGCGCGGCGACCGCGATCGACTGGTTCTTGATGGAAGCGAGATTGAAGGCGAACGCACCGGTCCGGCCGTTCCGCACGAGTTCGTCACCCTCTCTCGGCACACCGACCGCGGAGATCGGGCCGACCGGCTCCCCGTCGGGGCCCAGGAGTGTCCCCTGTGCGTCGACCTCCAAGCCGCGCCCGGTGCGCTCATGGGGTACCGCGATCCCCTTCCGGAGGAGATTGCGCCAGAGCGGCCGGCCGACCCTGCTGTAGTCCCACTCCCTGCCGAAGTGGGACACCACCAGGTCGGCCTCGATGGACTGTCTCCGCTCCGCGGTCGCGACCGAGACGACCAGCCGACTCGACTCCACCGGAGTGACCCTCTCCACGGCTCCGACGACCAGCTTCACCGGCCCGTCCGCTGGGTGCATCGCGCGCTCGATGACCGCCATCGTGTACTCCACCACGCCGACCCGGAACGCGGCTATCGCGGTACTGAACTCGTCCAGCAGGAGCCGTAGTTCCGCCGAGGGAATCCGCTCGATGACCTCGGGAAGATACGGCTCCCACGCTTTGGCCACCCGCTCCGCGATCACCGACGGGTGAACTCCGGGGTGCTCCCGGGCGACCGTCGAGCACGCCGCCTCCCACTCGGACCGGACCCGGGCGACGAACTCCTCCCGATTCCGGTACGGCTCCAGCAGCGCTCTCGGGCAGGGCAGTCGTAACACTCCGTGCTCATGACCGGCCGGGTACGTCCGGAACATCGTCCCGGTCCTGGAGATCAGATGGATCCTCCCGGTGTGCCCCTGGCGCAGCAGAAGCCCCGCCGAGTCGTACGCGCTCAGCACGGATCCGACGACCGCGACGGTCGCTTCGGACGGGAGCGTCACGAGCTTGCGCACGCCGGCCTCGGAGAACGGATTCCGCACGAAGGACGGGTGCGTGAGCACCTCGGCGGCGTAGGGCGGTTCCCTGAGTTCGAGACCGGTCGCGAGTACGACGTGATCGGCGGACAGCGCGGACAGCAGGGTCGGTTCCGCCCCTGGCCCGGTCCCGAAGCCGCTCGCGGACAGCCGGCAGACCGTCACATCGACTCCCGCTGGGCGTACGTCCATGTCGACCGCCTCGCCGTCCCATTCGACGAGTACGACGCCGGGACAGGCTTCCCGCCGGGCCTCGGCCAGCCGCTCGATCAGGTAGTCCTGGAAGATCCTCCTCGGCGCCGGGCCCTGCTCCACGAACTCGTGCTCGGCCCACTGCGCCGGCCAGTCCCGGCGGTCCGCCTCCAGGTTGGCCCAGCGGACGAAGTCGAGAACGTCCTCCCGGAACAGCGACATCCGACCGGCCTGGATGTTGAACACATGGTCCCAGGGGTTCCCCTCCCGGTGGTAGGCGACGCCGGCGGACCGGTAGTCGGGACGCTTCTCGAGAAGGACGACCTCAAGCGGTCTGCGGGCGAAGCGGAGCAGTCGGATCGCCGTGGCGGTGCCGGCCAGTCCCGCCCCGACTATCAGCACCCTTGGGCACGCGCGTGTTCGGCTCATGACAGAGCCTCCCCTTCAGCGATGGGAACCCGACTCTGCTGTCTCACGCCGGGCGGAGGTCTGTCCAGTCCGCAGGAGCGGAGCCGCTCCGCTCAGCTGCGACACGGTCCGCCGGGCTGCTGCTCAGCTGCGCCCTGCCTGTGCAGGCGCTGGCTTGTTTCGTCCGAGCGGGTCCCGGTCATTGTGTCCCGCGGCGGCGTGGAGCCCCGGGGTGTTACGGCTGGGGTGCATGTGGCACTACAGGGCGCATGGTGCTGCTACGCAGAGTTCGCATGGTGCCCGTGTGGCAGATGATTCAGCTGATGCGGAGCTCGTCGAGTGTCCGCGTGGCAGAGAACGATCTTCGCGCCCCGGGTCCACCTTTCACCGCGGTTCGGGTCCGGTCCAGCCTTGTCCGGCACGGCCGGGCTCAGCCCGGCACATTCCTTGAACTCTGGAGGAGACAGGAAAGTGACCCAGGGCACTGAACCGTTCTCAAAGAACATCGACGAGTTCCTCGCCAAAATCAGGGACTGGTACAAGAACGACCACGAGCAGTTCAAGACCAAGTACGAGATGGCGATCCAGGGCTTAAAGCCGTACCCGGACGGCACGCCGGATGACGTGACGTACCCCTGGAAGAGCGGTATCGAGTGTCTGTGTGGGTTCTTCCGCGATTGGTACAGCTGGGAGCCGCATGTCCGCAACGGGCTGGAGTACATAGAGAAGTTCAGCTGGCTCAGCTACAACAACAAGGCCGGCTTGGACTTCGTACTCTCCGGCCCGGGCCGCGAGATGACCGCCGACTTCACGCATCTGCAAGGCTTGCAGATGGACGGGAAGATCGAAGAAGAAAAGAACAGTGGAAGCACCTCATCGAGACGTGGATCAAAGAACTCGGTCCTAAGCGCATGGATGAGTACAAGATCGAGGACTGGCAGACCTTCAACGAGTTCTTCGTCCGGGAGATCAAGGAGGACAGGCGGCCGGTCGATGCCAAGGACGAGATCGACGTCGTGGTCGCCCCGGCCGACTGCGTCATCAACATGATCGTCGATGACCTGACCGCGACCACGCAGATCCCGGTCAAGACGGTCTCCATGAACATCAACCAGCTGCTCGCCAACTCCGAGTACCGCCAAGTTCATCGGCGGTACGGCGGTGTCGTGCATCCTGATGCCCGACCGATACCACTGGTACCACGCGCCGATCGCGGGCGAGGTGGTGGAGGCCTGCGAGGACGTCGACGGCGCGTACTACGGGTTCCGGAGCCTCCCTGACCTGCTCGACAAGGGAAACGTCGGCTACGGCTACGACTACTCGGACTTCGAGAAGTTCCGCCGGGGATACCTCATCATCAAGACGACGTATCTGAATGCCTCCGGAGGGCCGGACGGAGAAGGATTCGTCGGAATGGTGCCCGTCGGCCTCAACTCGATCGCCTCCGTGAACTTCCTGGACAAGTTCAAGCCACCGCTCCAGGACCACGTCATGGTGGAGAAAGGGGAAAGGATCGGCAACTTCAAGTACGGCGGCTCGCTCAACATCCTGCTGTTCGAAAAGGACCGGTTCCCCGCGCTGCAACTGCTCCAGGGGCAGCGCATCGGGGTCCGGGAGCAGACGGACAGGACGGCCAAGCTGTTCCGCGGCGCCGACTTCAGGCGGTCCCGGCGGCACGGTCGTATGGCTCCCTGACCCTGCTGCCGAACGGAAGGTGAGCCATGTCGGACGACCTTGTCGCCTCGATTCCGGCGAACGTCCTCAACACCCAGCGCATCGACTTCTCCACCGATGGCACCAAGAAGGTGCGCTCCTACGCCGGTCACGTGCACATCGACAGCACAGAGCATCCGAACACCAGGAACCATCTCTTCTACTGGTTCTTCGAGAGCCAGACCTGCAACCCCGAGGTCGCGGTCTGCGACCAGCAGGAGCTGATCAGCCGGACGCCGCTGCTGATCTGGCTCAACGGCGGACCCGGCGCCTCCTCGCTCCTCGGCCTGTTCCTGGAGAACGGGCCGCTGTCCATCGGCGACGATGCCATCGGGACGATATCGGTGAGCGCCGGCTCCTGGAACCAGGAAGCGCATGTTGTCTACTGGGACCAGCCCATCGGCACGGGATACAGCTACTCCGACACCGGCGAGTGCGTCCACAGCGAGACCGCCCTCGGCGAGATGTTCTGGAGGAGCCTCCAGGAGTTCTTCAGCCTGCACCCCGAGTACGCGCAGTGCCCGCTGTACGTCTGCGGTGAGAGCTACGCCGGCAAGTACGTCCCGGCGATCGCCCTGGAGATCGACAAGCAGAACGGCCAGGTCCCGGCCGAGCAACGCATCAACCTGAAGGGCATCGCCGTCGGCAACGGCTGGATCAAGCCCGAACTGTCCCTGCGCGTCCTGATCGACTACGCCTATACGACCGGGTTCATCGGCATGGGCCAGAAGGACTCCCTCGACAAGTCCTACGCCGAGTTCCAGGACGCCCTTCACAAGCAGGAGATGGAGCAGGCCACCAAGCTGGGCAACGCCCTGGTGACCGCGACCGGTATGTACGGGGGCCACTTCGACGTCTACGACGTACGGCGCTGGGACGACCTGCCCATGGGGGCGCTGAACGCCTACCTGAACAGCGAGGCCGTAAAGGCCTCACTCCACATTCCCGCGAACGTCGCCTGGCAGAGCGCCGACGACAACGGCCCGGTGGCCGAGGCCCTGGTGCAGGACAACATGGCCGACGGCTCCTGGCGGTACAGGGACGTCATCGACAAGGGATACAAGACCCTGCTCTACACCGGGAACTTCGACACCGCCTGCGGGTACCGGAGCACGGAAGAGATCCTGGACGACCTCATGAGACAAAAGGGCGAGCACGAGCACGCCCAGTGGCGCAACGCGCCCCGCGTCGTATGGACTCAGGCACAGGGCAACCCGAAGGGTTTCGTCCGCAGTCTCGGGAACCTGACGCAGGTCAGCGTGCCCGACTCCGGACACCAAGTACCGGCATTTCAGCCGCAGATCTGCCGGGAGATGCTCTACAACTGGCTCCTCGACCGTCCCTTCCCCGGCTACGACCCGCAGCAGCCGGCGAAGCCCCGTAACGGCGGCACCGGCTAGTCCCTGACAGCACCGACGAACGTGGACCAGGTCCTCGGGTGTGGTGCTCCGCTTCTTCGCGGAGGGGGAGGCCGACGATGCGCCGGGGGCGGGCGCCTGTGCTGGTACGGAACGGGGGTTCTTGTTCCCGGCCGCGGTGGTGTCGGACGACGTGAGTTTCAGCCATAAGCCGCCGCCGGCCAGCGCGACCAGCGCGACGACGACCGTGGAGGCGATCCAGACCGGTGCGCGTCTGCCTCTTGCCGGGCGGTCCGCCATGGTGGGGGCGGGGTGGGTCACCGGCCCGTGATAGTGGTGCTCGTGCCCTCGCCCCAATCCGGTGCACCGGCGCCGGTCACCAGCCGTAACTCAGGCTGTCAGACGCTGAGTTGAGGCCCGGTGGACGAAAGCCGACCAGGCGGGCGCCGAGAAGACCACGGCGGGGCCGGTGGGGTTCTTGCTGTCGCGGACGGGGACGTGGGTGGGGGCGGCGGTGTCGTTGACTTCGAGGCAATCACCGCCGCTACCGCCGCTGTAGCTCGACTTGCGCCAGGTGGTTACTTCGAGGCAGTTACCGCTGCTTCCGCCGCTGTAACTGGATTTGCGCCAGCCGGACAGTGCCGAGGCGTCAGGTATGGTCGGCTCGCTGGGCTTCATGTTCGTAATCCTCCGCGACGGCCCGGAGCAAGTCCAGGGACTTTCGGTGCGACAAGGCGTCACCCAGGGCTTGATCATAGAGTTCCTGGCACTCTCGTACCGCAGACGGAAGTTCCAGGATGCGCCCGCTGTTCACACCCTCCGCGTACGCGATGGGCGGCATGTCCTCGAACCACATGAGGGAGAGGAAACCCTCCTGGAGGGCGTGCGCACCCACAGAATAAGGGAGCACGTGGACGCGGATACGGCGGCTCGTCCCCAACTCAGCGATGTGCCGGAGCTGCTCGCACATCACAACTGGCCCGCCGACAACACGCCGCAGCACCGCTTCGTCGAGGAGGTAGCAGACCTCGGGTGCGCGGAAGTTGCCAAGGATACTTGATCGTTCGAGGCGAGTAGCCACCAGCTTGTCGCGGTCCTCGTCGCTTTGGCGCGGATAGCCGGTGCTGAGCACTTCGTACGCGTACCACTTCGTCTGCAAGAGACCTGGCACAAGGCTCGGGGCGTACTCCTTGATGACTGTCGCCTTGCCCTCGAACTCCAACGCCTCCTTGAAGTGTTCCGCAACCTTCTTGCCGTCCAATGCCGGCAGGAACCGCTCAAAGAACCCATCCGTCCCCAGCGCCCGATCCAGCCGCCGCGCGTCCTTCACATCCGGCCTGCGCCGCCCCGCCTCGATGTGGGCGATGTGCGTGCGGGACATCAGCGCACGTTGGGCCAGCTGCTCCTGCGTGAGCCCGGCCGCCTCCCTCCGTCGCCTGAGTTCCTCCCCGTACCGCTCCCGCGAGATCGGATTGTCCTCGACAGCCACCTTCAACTCCCCCTCTTGCGCACTCCGTTGTCACGCTCCGTCATCTTCCGAAGGTACTGCCGCCCACCTCACTCTGTGCACGTAACGCCACAGAAAGTGAAGGGCGCTGGAATGCAGGACAAGCAAGAGGACGGCTTCGTCCGCGTGTATCTCACGCTGACGGTCTCCCGGGACAGTGGACGGACGTGGGGCCCGACGGTGACGTACCGGCCGCCGAAGAACGCCGCGCCGCTGGACCTGTCGGGGCGGTTTCCGCCGTGTGCGTGCCCTCGGTGCCGGGAGAGAAAGGGCTGACGAGGCCGAGGAGGTGCGGCAGCATCTCCGGGCGCCCGGCGACGAAGGAACGCCCGGTGTCCGGGCCTCCGAAGCCGCCGCCGAACTCCGCCCCGTCGAGGTGCCGCAGGGAGATGCCGGCCTCGCGGGCGAGCAGCGCACCGGCGGGGAGGTCGATCGCCTCGGCGCGGTAGCCGATGAAGCCGTCGATGTCGCCGCGGGCCAGCATGGCCCAGGCGACCAGCGGCGCCCAGAGCTGGAGCAGGCGGCGGGAGCGGAGTTCGAGGCTGTGGCGGAGGGCGCAGGCGACGGGGTCGTCGCGGGAGACGGCGTGGCCCTGGGTCCAGGCCAGCAGGGGGCCCGCGGCGGAAAGCGGGCGGGCGGGCGGAGGGGCGGCGAGGCGCCCGCCGGGCCCCTGGGCTCCGCCGCCCCGCAGCGCGGACCACGTACGGCCGGTCATCGGATCGTGGACGACGCCGACGACGGGCGTGTCATCGACGCACAGGGCGACACCGACGACGTAGACGGGGAGCCCGATGACGACGTTGTTGCTGCCGTCGAGCGGGTCGATCAGCCAGGTGCGGCCGCCGCCGTCACCGGCGAGTTCGCCGGACTCCTCGGCGAGGATGCGGTCGCGGGGGAAGCGGTCGCGGATCCGGCCGACCACGAGTCGCTCGGCGGCAACGTCCAAGTCGGTCACGACATCGCCGAGTTGCCCCTTGGACCGGGCGGCGAACCCGTCCGGGAACCGGGACCGCAGCAGCGCCCCGGCCTCCTCGGCGGCGCCCACGGCCGTACGGTGCTCAACGGCGTAACCGGCGGGCGAAGACGACGGGCCGGACGACGGGTCAGGGTTCGGGCTCATGGATCCTCCTGAGGGCGGCCCGAGCGATCCGGGCGGTCTGGGTCGCGTCGCACGTCCGGCGGACCATGCGGTGGCCCGGGGCGGACGGCGGGCCCAGGGAGAGGTCCATGCGGCCGGGCAGAGTCCGCCCCAGGACCAGGGTGGCGGTGGGGCGGTCGTCCGGCACCACACTGGTGTGGAATTCACCCGCCGGGAGGGTGTAGCTCTGGCCCCGCGCGCTGGCCTGTTCCACGCCGGGCCGCAGCCGCACCAGCCGCTCGGTGGGCCGGAGTTCGTCCACGCCGGAGGGATCGCTGAGCACCTCGAAGACCCGGTGCGTGGGCTCGCCGGTGTCGTCGTCCACGTCCATGCGCCGGTTGTCGAGCCGCCCGTAGAGCACAGTGCTGGTCAAGTCCCAGCTGTGGCAATGCACTTGGGGCACGGATCCGTCGGGCTCCGCCTCCGGGATGCCGAAGACGTGGACGCAGACGCCGTCGTCGCCGTCGCGCAGGACGGGCAGACAGACGAACCCCAGCGGATGGCGTACCGCGTGCAGGGCGCGGCGGCCCGAGACGATGCGGTCCAGTTCCGATACGGCGTGCCGTATCAGCTCGGCGGCGGCGTGCCGCCGGGCGGCCCGTTCGAGGGCCGGGTAGTCCATGTTCCTTTCCCCCTTGTCCGCCTTGGCCGGAACATGGCGCTCATCTGCGGTACGGGTTCTCCGCGCGCAGCGCCTTGTCGATGATGTCGCCGACGTCACGGTCGGTGTAGCTCGGCGCAAGTGGCAGGCCGAGCCGGTCGAGCAGGCGTCTGACCTCGTCCACGGTGGGCTCTTCGGTGAGCGGGACGGCCTCACGCAGATCGAGCTTGACCGCCTGCTCGCGGCTCTGGTGCAGCTCGGTGACGTAGTAGTCGTAGAGCGGCCGGTCGCGCTCCACGCAGAGGCTGACCCGGCTGGGGTCGTCCTGGGTGATGATCAGGCAGGTGTCGGAGAGGTCGAAGCGCAGGGCCGGTGCCACCGAGGACAGGTGGACGTCGATCTCCAGGGTGTCCAGCCGCTGCCGGTGCCAGCAGGCGGCCACGACAGTGGCGTACGCCTCCTTGCGGGTGCGTTCGACGGTCCATTCGGCGTGGCCGCCGCCGGACCCTGGCCCGAACGTGCTCCTGAAGCGGGCGTACGCGGCGCACACATGGTCGTCGGCGGGGTTGATGATGTCGATCTTCATGCTGAGGGAGCGCCGCTGGCGCTGCGCTTCGAGCACGCACTCGGGCAGCGTGACGGCCCGCAGATAGGTGCCGGTGCCGCCCTTGAACACCCAGCGGCTGGTCGTACGCCGGGCCCGCTCGTGCGCGAGGGCGGTCTCGGCGCCGGAGAGCGCGCGCACCATCGCCAGGTCCTCGATGGCCCGGCTGGTTCCGGAGGTCGCGGCGCGGAGGTCGGCCATCCGGCGCCGGCGCTCGGTGAGCGAGCCGTACACCAGCGCGGCGAGCACGAGCAGCGTGGCGCCGGAGACGATGTTGGGGTCCATGTTCTGGTTCAGGACGTCCATCAGACCGACCACCACGGCGACGACGATGGCAACGACCCCGTCCGCGTTCCGGACCGCCCACGCGATCCCGTTCTCCAGCCGGCGCCCGGCCCCCTGCGGCGTACTGCTCGTCACGTCCACCCTCCCCCGACGGTGGCTTCCATCGTAGGAGCAAGGACACGCCGCCAACCATGCGTCAATCAGCCGTCAGCGGCGAAGAGTTTGACGACAGGCCCTAACCGCGGCGTCCCACGACCGTGAGCTGGGGCGGGTGCAGCTCGGTTCCAGGATGGTGGGTGACCTCGAAGCCACGGGCCATCAGGACCTCGGCGAGCGCCCGGTACACGACCTGGCTCAGCTGCCTGCCGTCCGGACGCGCCTGGGCGTTCCCGCCCTCGTCCGGGTCCTGCCCGTTCCACAGCACCAACGCGCCGTCGCCCACCCAATCCTGTTCGACATACACACCCGCCTCCCCCTCGCGCTCCTCCAGGGAGGCGGCGAGCCGGAACCCCGAGTCCGCGAGGGCCGCACATACCTCGTCCGCAAGTGTCGACGTGCGTGTCATGAGCTGTCCTTCCCCCGGTAGGCCATCACAGTCGCCGCTCCCAGCGAGCCGAGCACCGTCAGCGTGATCAAAGCGGGCGCGTAGCTGCCGGTCTCCTGGATCAACGCCCCGGCTGCGGCCGGTCCGACGGCGGAGCCGATGCCCACCGCGGTGTAGAGGACACCCAGGATTCTGCCCAGGCGGGCGAGCCCGTACTGGTCCCCCAGCACGACGGGGATGAGGGCGATATAGCCCCCGTAGCTGACGCCCAGGACGAGGGCGAACGCCAGCAGCCCGCCGAATCCGTCCGAGGCCAGCCACAGCAGCGGACTGGCGGCGATCACCACGTGACACGCCTTGAACAGGTTGAGCGTGCCGATCCTCCGGGCCACCGCGCCCAGTGCCAGGCGTCCGACGATGCTGCTGACCCCGATGACGGAGACCAGGCTTGCGGCGGCGACGCTGGACACGCCGTGGTGCCGGGCGTACTGGGAGAGCTGCACGAAGGGCACGTAGATGACGATGTTGATGAGGAGCGCCGCGAGGTAGAGGGTGCCGAAGCCCCGTCGAGCACGGCCCGTCTCCGGTGCCGCGGCCGCCATCGGCTCGTGCTGGGGAGGACGGGGGACGAGGGCTGCGCACAGCAGAAGCAGCACCACGCCTCCCAGGGCGTAGTACTCGTACGAGCGGCGCCAACCGAACGTGTCGACCATCCAGGCGGACAACGGAGAGCTGACCACCGTGCCCACGCCGACTCCGCTGACCACGATGCCCGTGGCAAGCGCGCGTTGGCGGTCGAACCACCTTCCGATGGCGGTCATGACGGGCACGTAGACGCAGCCGACGCCGAGTCCGGTACCCAACCCGTAGGCCAGGTACGCCTGCCACAGGGCGGTCGCATGGGCGGTGAGGAACAGCCCGAGCCCGAGGAGTCCCCCGCCGGCCGCCAGCACCGTCCGGGGCCCGTACCGGTCTGCCAACGGGCCGGACACCGCCCCGAGACTGAAGAACAAGAGGGAGGTGATCGAGAAGATCGCCGCCCCCGCGCCGTTGCCGGCACCGAACGACGCGGCCATGGGGGAGAAGAACTGACCGTAACTGTAGGCCAGTCCATAGGCGACACAGACGGCGACCATGGCACCGGCGGCAGCCAGCCAGGCGCGCGGTGAGTCCCGACCGGCCGGCACCGGGGCCGAATTCTGGTCAATAACAGCACTGTGGGTATGCGGCATAGGGTGAACGCCCTTGTGATCTCAGTGGACTTGCGTTTGCTTCGACTGTCCGTAGGTACGCTATTCCTGGCACATCGGGCGAGGGAAATGCCGATAACGGATTGCGTGTTGCGTCATCCGCATGACAGCTGGTAGGAGCAGTACATGACCACGGACCCCTTCTTTTCCGGTATGGAACTCCGGCATTTACGGGCCTTTCTGACGGTCGCCGAACACAGACACTTCACCCGTGCCGCGAGCGCCCTCAAGGTTTCCCAGTCATCGCTCAGCCGTACTATCGCGGCATTGGAACGCTGCGTGGGCCAGCGGCTGGTCGAGAGAAACCGGCACGTCATTCGGCTCTCCGACGCGGGGGAGCATTTCCTCCCCTACGCGCACCGCGCGGTGGCAGCCGCGGCAGAGGCATTCGACGAGGCCCGCGCCATGCGGCTGCCGCTGCGTGTCGGCTTCACATGGAACGCCCTTGGCAAGGACACCGGCCCCCTGGTCAACCGTTTCGAGGCCGAACACCCCGGCGCGATCGTGCATCTGCGACGCTGCGACGACGACCCTCTCGCCGGTCTCACCGACGGACGCTCCCACCTCGCCATCCTGCGCTCCGCCCCCGACGGGGACATCGACTTCTTCCGCTTCCGTGACGAGCAACGCGTTGTGGCCCTGCCTCTCAGCCATCCCCTCGCCGGGAGCGGAACGGCCTCACTGGCCCAGACCAAGGACGATCCCCTCGTCGTCAACGTCATCTCCGGCAGTGGTACGCCGTGCCTGTGGGCCACAGCGGCTCCAGGGCGTCCCGTGGTCGAGGTGAACAACGTCGACGAGTGGCTGGAGGCCATTGCCGCCGGCCGCGGCATCGGTGCCTCCACCTCTTCCACCGCGACCCTCCACCCCCACCCCGGTGTCGTCTACCTCCCCTTGGCGGACGCCGCTCCGGTGAGCGTCCTCATCGCCTGGCGGAGCTTGGACTCCCACCCGCACACGGCCCACTTCGTCGCGGCCGCGAAACGCTGGAGCCGGTCCCGGGCCCACGAATGACCGCTGTGAACGACCCCTGTGGAGTCAGGCGCCCGGAACCTACCGGAGGTCGTCCGAGGCGACCCGTCCGTGCGGTCTCAAAGTCGCCGCGCCCGCACGTGCTCCGGCACCGCCACGCCCTCCGGTACCCGAGGATCCGGCCACGGTGCGCCGACCCCGAGGCTGACGGGGAGTACTCCGGCCCACATGTCCGGGGTGACCTCGTCGTCGCGATCGCGCGGGGGGCCGGTGCGGACCTTCACCGATGACTCGGTCAGATCGAGTGCCGTGACGGCGACAGCAGCCAGTTCCTTTGCGTCGGGTCGTCGTGCGTAGTCCCACGCGCCGGGGGCCACGTGCTCGGCCAGCACCTTCATCCCGTGCCGTTTGGCGTCCTCACTCGGCATCGTCCGCGCCCTTCCGTGCACGACTGCCGAGCGATAGTTCACGGAGTGGTGGAACACCGAGCGTCCGTAGACGACGCCGTCCACATGCGTCACCGTCACGCAGACGTCGGCCCCTTCAGCGAAGAGGCGGGAGCTGCGTGCTCCGCTCGACGCGTGCATGTACAGGGTGTCGCCCTCACGGCCGTAGAGGGTGGGCAGCACCACCGGGCATCCGTCCACCACGAACCCGAGGTGACACACCAGGCCCGCGTCGAGTACGTCGTACAGTGCCTGCCTGTCCGCCCGTGCCCGTTCGCTGTGGCGCAGTACGGTGCTCCGTTCGGTGGGGGACAACGGGGTGTCGGTCATGTCATCACTCTCTGTTCAGTTTCCCTCGTGAAGGTGTGCGTAGTCGCTGACGGCGCGTTCGAAGCGGTCGGGATCGCCGGCGAAGATCCCCGACGGCCGGGGATGACCCACGACGGCGTCGGTGAAACCGAGTTCGGCGCACCGGCCGAGGAGGTCGGCGAAGCGCTCCGCAGAGGCATAGGGATCGGGTGCGACACGGCTCAGATGGACGATGCGGCGAAGGTCCGCGGGGTTCCGGCCGACCTCCCGGCAGTTCTCCTCCAGCGCGGCGGCCTGCGTCGCGAGGGCCTTGAACTGTGCGCTCTCCGTGTGCTCGCCCGGGGCCGCCAGGCCGATGGTCACCCATGCCTCCGCGAAGCGCGCGGCCAGCCGCATCCCTCTCGGCCCTGCGGCGGCGATGGCGAAGGGGACCCGCGGCCGCTGCAGACAGCCCGGGATGTTGCGGGCGTCATGGGCCTCGAAGTGCCGCCCCCGCCAGGTCGTGCGCGGTTGCCTGAGCAGCGTGTCGCTCAGTGCGACGAACTCCTCGAAGCGAGCGGTGCGTTCGGCGCGTGTCGGCTCGGGCCAGCCGAGGACGCTGCTGTCCGGGCCACCCGCTCCGGCGCCCAGGCCCACGATCAAACGGCCGTTGCTGACCTGGTCGATGCTCATGATCTGCTTCGCCGTGGTGACCGGGTGCCGGAAGTCCGGGGTGACCACGAGAGCTCCGAGACGTATGCGGTGGGTGTGGCAGGCCGCCGCGGTGAGGGTCGTCATGGAGTCGTACCAGGAGCTGTCCCGCAACGAGCGCCATGACAGATGGTCATAGGTCCAGGCGTGATCGAAACCGAGATCCTCGGCCCGCTTCCACAGGCGACCGGCTTCGGGCCAGGGATGCTCCGGGAGAATGATCACTCCGAGCCGCACAGGGTGGTCCTTTCCGTCCTCGGGGGTGTTGGGGGGTTCTGGGCCGGAGCATGCGCCTGAGGCGAGGCTCAGTAGACGGCCGCGGCCACATCGGCGGCGTTGCGTACCGTCGTGACCTGGCTGCGGTCGGGAGAGCCTTTCGCGTCGGCCAGGTACATTCCGGATCCGTGCAGCACGACTTCGTCGAATCCGTCCGCGAGGCCGCGCTCAAGCCCGTTCAGCACCCCGGTCATTCCCATCACCAAGGACCACTCGCCGAGTTGGCGCGGGTCGACGGGCAGCGACTGCGCACCGGCGTTCACCAGCCGCCGCACCTCGCCGTAGCGTCGGACGCACTCGAGCAGGGAGACGACGATGCCGGAACCCCCGTGCCGGGCGATGAGGGACGTCATCTCGGGAGCTGTCGGTGGGTTGTGGGTGTAGAACGTCGGTTCCAGGTTTTCCTGGGTCTCCCACGTCGCCTGCGGGAAGTGAGCGGATTCGTACTGCTCGAAGATCCCGTCGGTGTCGTTCAACTTCCAGTTCAGCCGGGGAAGTTCGCCGGTCTTCGCCTGGAGGTGGTGGCGCACCATGTCGCTGGTGGCGAGGTGCTGCACAAGGAGGAAGCCGGGCTGGTGGTACGGGATTCCCAAGTCGGCCATGGTGTTCAGCCCGTGCTGATAGCCCAGGAGTCCGTATGCGCTGGAGACGGCGTGCGCGTGCAGGCGACGCTTGCCCGGCTCAGGGTCGGCGAACTCGCGCTCGTAGAAGGCCCGGCATGCGTCGGCGACCTTGTAGTTGCCGATGTCGAGCGAGTACCAGACACGTTCGTCGCGTCCTGCCGAGGCCTGGGCGAAGTCCGTGCCGATCTGCTTGACATCTCCGGCCTCGGGGCCGTCGTAGACCAGGATCGGGTTGCGGGAGCGCAGCTCGGCGTCGTCGGTGAGGATGCTCCGGCGGAACTTGTACAGCGTGGACGAGGGGGTCAAAGTGACGATGCGCAGCTTGTCGGGGGTAGCGAGTTCCAGCTCCAGGGCGCGGGCGACAGCGTCGCGCAGCGCGTTGGCCTTGTTGCCGGAGGACGGCGTAAAGATCATTACCGAGTCGCCGGTGAGATCGATGTGGTGCACGGCACGGGCGACCATGAGTAACGAGGCGGTGGTCTTGGTCGTGCGCGTCCCGGGGTTCTTCATCAGGTCGAGCAGTGTGATGCGTCGCCCCGCGTGGCTGCCCAGCGGATCCCAGCCGGCCCGCGCGACGTCGAAGAACTCCTCCCAGGTGTCGGTCAGTTGCGGGTAGTCGAAGTCCGGGGCGAATCCGCTGGTGGCAGACTGTCCCAGCAGTCGGAGAGAAGCTTCCTTCACTCCCGCGTAGTACCGGACGATGAGGCTGTGCGAGTCGGTGGTCTTGATCTTTTCGGTGAA
The DNA here is from genome assembly GCF_000497445.1 of Streptomyces roseochromogenus subsp. oscitans DS 12.976. NCBI lineage: Bacteria > Bacillati > Actinomycetota > Actinomycetes > Kitasatosporales > Streptomycetaceae > Streptomyces > Streptomyces roseochromogenus. The sequence goes on from NZ_CM002285.1 coordinate 2,606,220, forward strand.
GATCTGAGAGCTCACGCGAAGGGACCTGCCTTTCTGATCGGTTCAGATGCGACTGAGTCGGCCGGATCGGTTCAAGGGGTGAGTTCGGCGAGGAATTGGTCTGCGATGACGCGGGCTCGCCGGCCGATCATGAGCATGGAGCTGGTGTAGTAGTGGACGCCGGCCGTCAGGTGACCCAAGGCATAGGCCCGGGGTTCCTCAAGTCCGGGCGCGGTGATGAGGCGATTGGTGCCGGGGTCGACGTCGAGCCCTCCGAAGCGGTGCATCCGCGCGGCGCCCGACCGCACCAGGCTGTCCACCAGCGGTACGGCCGTCTCCGGCACGGCCGCCGCGTTCGGCCGGATGGTGTTCACCACGACATCGGCTGTCATACGGCCCTCGGCGGTGGATACGGAGAAGCGGGGTAACGCGTCTTGGCGTTCATGTACGCCGCTCACTCCGCGCCGTACGTGCAATCGCCCTTCCTCGGCAGCGGCCAGCAGGCGGGCGGCAGTCCGTGGCGGCATGGGGCTGAGCAGGCTGTGATAGCGCTGATGCCAGTGGGACAGGAACAGCTGGCGTTCCGGGCCGGGCATGGCGTGCCAGATCTGTTCGATGGAATCGAGCGTCCCTTGTACGACGATGCTCTGCCACACCCCGAGTCCGTCCCGGGCCTGGCGCAGTTGTCGCTTGAGTCTGCAGGCGAAGGGCTCGGACGGATCGGCGTCGGCCATGGCCCTGCCCGGTTCGGCGCCAGCCGCCCGTATCTCCTTGCTCACCAGTGCCATCAGACGTGCGCAGGTCATCACGGGATCGGTGGCCAGCGCTCCGCTCATCGCCTCCCGGGACAGATGCCGCAATCGCGGTGGCGGGACGTTGGTGCGTACGGCCGGCAGCAGGCCGGTGCGTGAGGCCATGGTGATACCGCCGCGGTGACCGTTCTCCAAGAGGAAGAGCACGGTGTCCACGGCGGTCAGACCCGTTCCGAGCACGAGGACATGAGCGGTCTTCGGCACCGCAGCCAGACGGTCCCAGAGCGGGTAGGGGTCTTGGATGTATCCGGCGTGTCCGTCGAGCCCATGGACGTCGACCGGCCCGCCCGTGCCGACGCACAGCACAAGCCGGTCCTGGCCGTCGAACTGCCGCCCGTCATCCGTGTGCAGACAGATGCTCTCGGGGCCGATGCTCGCCCGCGTCACCGCGGCTGTGACGACGCGTACCGGTCGGCCGTGGTCTGCCATTCTGCCGACGATGTCGTCTGCTCTCGCTGCCAGGTACTCACCGAACAGACGACGAGGCAGGAAGTCCTGTGGTCCGGCCGCACGGATCGCGGTGCCGTTCGCAGCAACCTGTGTCGTGACCCACTCGAGAAAGTCACCGGGCATGTCGGGCAGCAGGGACATGCGGCCCACCGGGACGTTGAGAAGTGCGCTGTCCGAATCCGGGTGATAGGCCCGGCCGGGTCCGATGTCCTTGGCGGACTCGAAGACCGTGACGTCGATATCGGGTAACTGTTCCCGGGTGAGCGCGGCCAGCAGGGCTGTCGCCGCGCCGCCACCCCCTACTATTGCCAGTCTCATGCCATCCGCTTCCATGGGGTCGATCAGCGAGCGAAACGTCGGTCACCTGGGCACTGTTGAGCGATGGCCGACGACGCCTTCCGTGAACCGTCGCGCGTGTTCGGGCAGTGGCTGCGAGATGCGGGCGGGCGGCGGGGAGTCGATCCCCCGGAGGACACAATGGACGAATCGGGGGCCTGCGGGCTGGTCCAGGAATTCGTCCAGCAGGCTGGTCAGCTGCCCGACGCCGGTGACGGTGTGCACGGATCGGTATCCAGTGGTGCGCGCCAGGGCGGCGAAGTCGAATGCCGCCTTCGGCGTGCCCTGCCCACCTGTGGAGGCGTACTGACCGTCGTCGAGGACGATGTGCGCCAAGGGCAGTTCGCGACGGGTCCCCACCGATATGAGCCCGACGGGGTTCATGAGAACACTGCCGTCACCGTCGACGACCACGGTCGGTGTGCCCACCGTGGCCGCGACGCCGGTCCCCACGGAAAGGGCCAGCCCCATGGACCCCGTCATGTAGAAGTGCTGGGGACGGTCGGCGACACCCGCACCGATTCGTGAGGCGTACCCGGTGGTGAAGACGACGGGTAAGCCCGGTGTGCATCGGACGATCTCCGTGATGGCTTGCGTCTTGGTGAAGGAGTTCATGCGGACCACCCGAAGAAGTCGGGCCTGACGAGCAGGGCGTAAGGCTCGTGCTTCTCGTCCAGGACACGCAGGGCTTCGAGCAGCTGATCGTTGACGTGGTCGGCCTCCAGGGTCTGGTAGCCGATGCCGAGTCCCTGGAGGATGGGCTCGGTGAGCTTCCCCATGCCTGCGTTCTCCGGAGTGGGGTCCGCATGCGTACCGCGCATACTCACGATCAGCAGCATGGGTATCCGGTACGGGGCGACCAGGGAGGCCAGTGCGTTGACCGAGTTCCCGAAGCCGGAGTTCTGCATGAGGACGACGGGCTTGGCCCCGCAGAGCGCCGCACCTGCCGCTTCGCCGACGGCATTGTCCTCGCGGGCGATGACCATGTAGTCGTCACGCCCTTCGAGTCTGGCCAGGAGCGGAGCCAGAATTCCGCACGGTGTCGCGAAGTAGGGCCCGAACGGCAGGTCCGTGAGACCGTCACTCACGGACCGGGCGGTTTCCTTCTGCATCGCTTGGCTGGGCAAGGTCCCCCCAAGGTCGGTGACATCGCGTCGAGTTGCACCAGCCATCCGCTATAGCGGACGGCTGGTGATGCGATCGTAAGCTGAAATCATGCGCTTCTGTCAACAACAGCGGATGGCGGGTCACCTGGACGGGTAGGCTTCGATCCACGCAGGCGGGTAGTCCGCCGAGCAGACATCTCTCTGACGAGGACGGCGGATGACCAGCGGCGATGACACCCCAGACCAGGCCGCCCGACCGTTGCTGGGCAAGATCGACGTCCGCCTCAACGAGCTCATCGCCGCCTTCTACCCTGACGAGCGCAAACGCCCGGGGTACACCAAGCTCGCCCAGGAGATCAGGGAAACCACGGGTGGGGCGATCTCCGGCACCTACCTGTGGGAACTGGCCACGGGCAAGAAGCGCAATGTGACCCTCGAACAACTCTCCGTCCTGGCTGAGTTCTTCGGCGTCCCACCGGCGTACTTCTTCAACGAGGACGTGGCGGAGCGAGTGAGCTCGCAGCTCAAGCTGGCCGCCGCGCTGCGCGACACCCGAGTGCGCAACCTGGCGCTGAGGGCCGACGGACTGTCCGGCGAAAGCCTGGACGCCCTGCTCGCCATGGTGGCCGAAGCGCGAAAACTGCAGAACCTCTCGCCCATCGAGGAGTGGGACGAACGGACTGGGACGTCCGATGCGTAACCCTCCTCATTCGGACGGGCTCACCGGACAACTCAGTGCGCAGGACGGTCATGTGCTCCGGCCCAGGCGTCCCCACCGCCCGCCTCCAGCGAATCGCCAACCGCAGGAACTCATATGCCATTCACCTACAGAAGGCTGCGTCGACACTGCCGGCTTCTGATGGACCGATTACGCCTTCCCCGAGAGCTTTCAGTGGAGGAACTCTGCGAACACCTGGCCCGGCAGCGAGGGCGCGCCTTGTATCTGCACCCTCTGCCTCCCCAGGTGACCTCCGGTGGCGCTTGCGGCATATGGATGGCCACCGACACGGAAGACCACATCTTCTCGGAGGCGCGGACGACCAGGTTCCATCGGGAGCACATCATTCTCCACGAGATCGCGCACATGTTGCTCGACCATCACCACATCGGCCCGAGCCACGGGACGGGCCCGCTCCAACACCTGTTCACCGACCTGGATCCCGAGACGGTGCGTCGACTGCTGGCACGCACCAACTACATCAGTCGCCAGGAGCAGGAAGCCGAAATGCTGGCCAGCCTGATCAAGACCGTCGTCCTTCGGACCGAGGACGACCAGCAGACGGAGGTGCTGCGCAAGCTCTCGGAGGCACTAGGGGTGGACGCTTGACTCTGCTCCTCCGACCGTCGGGGCTGGGCCTCTCGCTCCAAGCCGCCGGAGCGCTCGCCATCTGGATCTGCGTAGTGCTGCGTGCCCCAGCGGCGATCCGTTCGTACGAACAACGAATCCTGTGGCTGGCAGTCACCACGGCCGGCCTGGCCATGACACTGAATCTCCAGGACATTTCGGGTGCGGTCCGCGATGTGTTCGGCCCGACACATCTCGTGGATCTGGCAGCGAATCTCTGCGGAGTGCTCTCTTCGGCCGCCGTGCTCGACTTCGCCATGGTGGCCACCGCCAAGCGATGGTCCAGGCGCCTTCTGTACACGTCGGCGACCGGCGTCATGACCGTTCTGTCGTTCATCGACCTCACATCGGGCCCGCACGGCAGGCACCTGGTCACCAGCCCGGCTGGGCCCACTCCCACCGCTGTCTTCTGGTGGATCACAGTGGCGACACATCTCACCGCGGACACGGTGTGCGTCTGGCTCCTCCTCAGACATGGCCGGCACGGTGCCAGCCAGCCGCTCAAGACGATGCTGGCGCTCTTCGCGCTGGGTACGGCCTTCTCCGGAGCCTTCTGGTCGGGATACCTGCTCCTTCTGATCGGCTACAGCTCTCACCTCCCTGGGCTGCTGCCGATCCTCATGGGCCTCCACGGACTCCTCCGGGCTGCGGCTCTGGCCATACCGACGTTCAGGGCGGCGACCAAGGCCAGAACGTGCTGGCACCTGTGGCCACTGTGGCGGGAACTGGTGGACGCCGTCCCCCACATAGCCCTGGCGAAGCCTCGCCCACGACTGGTGGAGCTGCTGTGGCCCCGAGGATCATGGCGGCTTACCGAGTATCGGAAGATCATAGAGATACGGGACGCGGTTCTCGTGCTGCGCGATTACATCACGCCGCAGTTGGCACAACTCGCGCGCGGGCACATCGGCACCTCGGCGGCGCTCACTCCCGACAGGGCCAAGGCGGCGCTCGTGGCCTGTCTGCTCAAGGAGGCTTGCAGCGCTCGACTGGCTGGGCGTCCCCCCGAGGCACAGTCGATCGGCCTCACGGCAATCGGTGGTGACGATCTCGCGGAGGAGACCGAATTCCTGCTGGAAGTGGCTCGGGCCTACGCTTCACCCCTCGTCGGCTCGTTCAGCGCTCACATTGCGCGGTCGGCCTGATCGCGACGCGAGGTCACAGCTGGAGCGACGTTGCTTGCAGAAATTCCATGAGACCGTGCGCGCCGAGTTCTCGTCCGACGCCCGACTGCTTGTAGCCGCCGAACGGAGCGAGCGGGTTGTACGCACCGCCGATGACCGTCACTCGACCACATGCCATCGAGCGTGCAAAGGCTATTGCCTGCTTCTCGGCCGCCCAGACGGACCCGTGAGGCCGTACTGGGAGTCATTGGCGATACGCAAGGCGTCCCCCTCGTCCTCGCATTTCATAAACGAGAGTACGGGGCCGAAGATCTCCTGGCGAGCGATGTCCATCTCGGCAGTCACGTCAGCGAACACGGTAGGGCGGACGTAGTAACCCTTGTCGCAGCCTTCTGGGGCATCAGGGTCGCAGCCTTCTGGGGCATCAGGGCCACCCGCGATAAGGCGGGCGCCTTCTGCCAGGCCTCGACGAGGCAGGCAGCGGCGTCACAGCCCCACGATCTTGTTCCAGCGCTTGGCGAACTCCACCCGTTCCGTGGAGGTGATGTCCCGGGCGATGGCGAGGCGCTTGCGCATGCCGGAGTCCGGGAAGATCAGGGGGTTGTCGGCCAGGGCCGCGGTGTCCTTATCCTTCGAGGCCGCCAGGACCTCCTTCGCTGCGGGGACCGGGCAGACGTAGTTGACCCAGGCGGCGAGCTTCGCGGCGGTCCCAGGGTCGTAGTAGTAGTCGATCAGGCGCTCGGCGTTGGCCTTGTGACGGGCCCGGTTGGGGATCATCAGGGAGTCCGACCACAGCTCGGCGCCCTCCTCGGGCACGAGGAAGCGGATGTCCGGATTGTCCGCCTGAAGCTGGATGACGTCGCCGGAGTAGGCCTGGCAGGCGAGGACGTCGCCGCTGACCAGGTCCTTGGTGTAGTCGTTGCCGGTGAAGCGGCGGATCTGGCCGCGCTGGACCTCGCGCTCCACCTCGTCGCAGACGTTGTGGAAGTCGTCCGCCGTCCACTTGGTGATGTCCACGCCGTTGCCCTGCATGAGCAGCGCGAACGACTCGTCCAGGCCGGAGAGAAGGGTCACGCGGCCCTTCAAGTCGCTTGCCCAGAGGTCCTTCACATGGCGGATCTCGCGGCCCAGCTTCTTGCGGTTGTAGGCGATGCCAGTGATGCCCGACTGCCAGGGGACCGTGAAGAGGCGGCCCTTGTCGAAGGCCGGTGAGCGGAGCAGCGGGTCGAGGTACTTCGCCACGTTGGGCTGATGGGCCCGGTCCATCTTCTGCACCCAGCCGAGCCGTACGAACCGCGCGCACATCCAGTCGCTGATGACGATCAGGTCGCGGCCGGTCGACTGGTGGTTCATCAGCGCGGGGCTGATCTTGCCGAAGAACTCGTCGTTGTCGTTGATCTCCTCGACGTAGTCCACCCGTATCCCGGTGCGCTTCTCGAACGTATCCACCGTCGGCCGCCGGTTCGGGTTCTTGTCGTCGGTGTCGATGTACAGCGGCCAGTTCGCCCAGGTCAGCTTCTTGTCGGCCGTGGACTCGTCGGCGACGGCCCGGTCGCCGGGCGCCACATAGGCGGCGGGCACCCCGCAGCCGGCCAGCGCGCCGAACGCGGCGGTGCCGCCTAGGGCGCGCAGGAGGGAACGGCGGGACAACAGGGGCTTACGGGAAGGAGTCTGAGACACCCCGGAAGCATGTCGTCCCGCCGGGCAAAGGGGCAATCGACGCTGCGTCGAGCAAGGCGGGGCCTGCCGGACACCTTGTCGACCAGCCGGCCCAGGGGCGCGGGGAACTACGCGACCAGCCCCCCACACCCGCACCCGAAAAGCGGCCGGCCCCCGCGGAGCGTCACTCGCCCAGCGACGTCATCACATGCTTGATCCGCGTGTAGTCCTCGAAGCCGTACGCCGACAGGTCCTTGCCGTAGCCGGACTTCTTGAAGCCGCCGTGGGGCATCTCGGCGACCAGCGGGATGTGGGTGTTGATCCACACACAGCCGAAGTCGAGCTTCTTGGACATGCGCATCGCGCGGGCGTGGTCCTTGGTCCACACCGAGGACGCGAGGGCGTACTCGACGCCGTTGGCCCACTCGACGGCCTGGTCCTCGTCCGTGAAGGACTGGACGGTGATGACCGGGCCGAAGACCTCGTTCTGGATGATCTCGTCGTCCTGCTTCAGGCCGGAGACGACGGTCGGGGCGTAGAAGTAGCCCTTGTCACCGACCTGGTGGCCGCCCGCCTGGACCTTGGCGTGGGCGGGGAGGCGGTCGATGAAGCCGGAGACCTGCTTGAGCTGGTTCGGGTTGTTCAGCGGGCCGTACAGGACGTCCTCGTCGTCCGGCTGGCCGGTCTTCGTCTCGGACGCCGCCTTGGCGAGCGCGGCCACGAACTCGTCGTGGATGGACTCCTGGACGAGGACGCGGGTCGCGGCCGTACAGTCCTGGCCGGCGTTGAAGAAGCCCGCGACGGAGATGTCCTCGACGGCCTTGGCGATGTCGGTGTCCTCGAAGACGACGACCGGGGCCTTGCCGCCCAGCTCCAGGTGGACCCGCTTGACGTCCTTCGACGCCGACTCGGCCACCGACATGCCCGCGCGCACCGATCCGGTGATCGACGCCATCGCCGGCACGGAGTGCTCGACCATGAGGCGGCCCGTGTCGCGGTCGCCGCAGACGACGTTGAAGACGCCCTTGGGGAGGATCGAGCCGATGATGTCGGCGATGAGGACGGTGGAGGCCGGGGTGGTGTCCGAGGGCTTCAGGACGACCGTGTTGCCCGCGGCGATGGCCGGGGCGAACTTCCATACGGCCATCATCATCGGGTAGTTCCAGGGGGCGACCTGGGCGCAGACGCCGACCGGCTCACGGCGGATGATCGAGGTCATCCCCTCCATGTACTCGCCGGCCGAGCGGCCCTCCAGCAGCCGCGCCGCGCCCGCGAAGAAGCGGATCTGGTCGACCATCGGCGGGATCTCCTCGGAGCGGGTGAGCCCGGTGGGCTTGCCCGTGTTCTCCACCTCGGCCGCGATCAGGTCCTCGGCGCGCTCCTCGAACGCGTCGGCGATCTTGAGCAGGGCCTTCTGGCGCTCGGCGGGAGTGGTGTCGCGCCAGGCCGGGAAGGCCGCAGCGGCGGCCGCCATCGCGGCGTCGACGTCCGCCTGTCCGGACAGCGGCGCGGTCGCGTACGCCTCGCCCGTCGCGGGGTTGACCACCTCGGTGGTCCGTCCGTCGGCGGCGTCCCGGAACTCACCGTCGATGTAGTTGCGCAGACGACGCAGCTCGGTGCTCACTGCCGGCCTCCTGATCAGGTACTCGCTGTCCGATTGCTGAGACACCCACCCTAGTCGTCAGGCCCACGTTTTCAACACCCCCATGGCCATCAGTTCTGCGAAATCCGCAAGCTTCGGAGCCGTAAACAACGAATTTCATCGCTGAGGGGTTGCGAAACTGTCGAGACCTCGTGCACAGTGAGGCCGTGGCCAGTCGAAGCGCAGACCAGAGGGACTCGTCCCGCGAGTCCAGGAACGGCACCCCCCAGCTGGATGCCGTCTCCCTCGCCATCATTCAGCAGCTCCAGGAGGACGGCCGCAGGCCGTACGCCGCGATCGGCAAGGCCGTCGGCCTTTCGGAGGCGGCCGTGCGCCAGCGCGTCCAGAAGCTGCTGGACCAGGGCGTGATGCAGATCGTCGCCGTCACGGACCCGCTCACCGTGGGCTTCCGCCGGCAGGCGATGGTCGGGATCAACGTCGAGGGCGATGTCGAGTCGATCGCGGACGCGCTGACCGGCATGTCGGAAGTCGAGTACGTGGTGATGACCGCGGGCTCGTTCGACATCCTCGCCGAGATCGTCTGCGAGGACGACGACCACCTGCTGGACGTCATCAACAAACGCATCCGGTCCCTGCCCGGCGTGCGCTCAACCGAAAGCTTCGTCTACCTGAAGCTGAAGAAGCAGACCTACATGTGGGGAACCCGATAACCGTGAGGACCCGATAACCGTGAGCACCAAGGACCTCAGCCGCACCGCGTACGACCACCTGTGGATGCACTTCACCCGCATGTCCTCGTACGAGAACTCCCCGGTCCCGACCATCGTCCGGGGTGAGGGCACCTACATCTACGACGACAAGGGCAAGCGCTACCTCGACGGTCTCGCGGGTCTGTTCGTGGTCCAGGCCGGTCACGGCCGTACGGAACTCGCCGAGACCGCGTTCAAGCAGGCGCAGGAGCTGGCCTTCTTCCCGGTGTGGTCCTACGCCCACCCGAAGGCCGTCGAGCTGGCCGAGCGCCTCGCCGACTACGCCCCGGGCGACCTGAACAAGGTCTTCTTCACCACCGGCGGCGGCGAGGCCGTCGAGACCGCCTGGAAGCTCGCCAAGCAGTACTTCAAGCTGCAGGGCAAGCCGACCAAGTACAAGGTCATCTCGCGTGCGGTCGCCTACCACGGCACCCCGCAGGGCGCCCTGTCCATCACGGGTCTGCCCGGTCTGAAGGCGCCGTTCGAGCCGCTCGTCCCGGGCGCGCACAAGGTGCCGAACACCAACATCTACCGCGCCCCGATCTTCGGCGACGACCCGGAGGCCTTCGGCCGCTGGGCCGCCGACCAGATCGAGCAGCAGATCCTCTTCGAGGGCCCGGACACCGTCGCCGCGGTCTTCCTGGAGCCGGTGCAGAACGCCGGCGGCTGCTTCCCGCCGCCGCCCGGCTACTTCCAGCGCGTGCGCGAGATCTGCGACCAGTACGACGTGCTGCTCGTGTCGGACGAGGTCATCTGCGCCTTCGGCCGCCTGGGCACGATGTTCGCCTGCGACAAGTTCGGCTACGTCCCGGACATGATCACCTGCGCCAAGGGCATGACCTCGGGCTACTCCCCGATCGGCGCCTGCATCATCTCCGACAAGCTCGCCGAGCCCTTCTACAAGGGCGACAACACCTTCCTGCACGGCTACACCTTCGGCGGCCACCCGGTCTCCGCGGCCGTGGGTCTCGCCAACCTCGACCTGTTCGAGCGCGAGAACATCAACCAGCACGTGCTGGACAACGAGGGCGCCTTCCTGCAGACGCTGCAGAAGCTGCACGACCTGCCGATCGTCGGCGACGTCCGCGGCAACGGCTTCTTCTACGGCATCGAGCTGGTGAAGGACAAGAACACCAAGGAGTCCTTCAACGAGGAGGAGACCGAGCGCGTCCTGTACGGCTTCCTCTCCAAGGCGCTCTACGAGAACGGCCTGTACTGCCGTGCCGACGACCGCGGCGACCCGGTCGTCCAGCTCGCCCCGCCGCTGATCTCCAACCAGGAGACCTTCGACGAGATCGAGCAGATCCTGCGCGCCACCCTCACGGAGGCGTGGACGAAGCTCTGATCACGTTCGGATGATCCTTTGATCCTTCCGGATGATCAACGCCGGCCCCGGGTGCCCCCGCTCGAGTGAGAACGGCGGCCCGGGGCCGTGTGCTGTCCGGCCCTCCGGTAATGGCTGCCTAGCGTTCCAGTGACCGATCAGCCCAGCGTTCGTTCCCCCGCACGAGGGAACGAACACGGGAATAGCGGATCAGAACCGAGGTGTACGACCATGGAGGCCCCGCCGGACAACGACGTGCTCTGGGCACGCGCGCTGCACTTCAGGCACCCCGACGGGTCGCCCGGACTCGCCGGGGTCTCGCTCGCCGTACGCGAGGGCGAGATCCTCGCCGTCATCGGCCCGCGCGGCAGCGGGAAGACGACGCTGCTGCGCTGTCTGTCCGGTCTGGTGCCGGTGCGCGAGGGCGAGGTGTGGTTCAACAGCACGCCCTTGCACACCCTGGGCCCGATGCGCCGCGAGCGGCTGCGCCGGGACCGCTTCGGCTGGATCGACCCCGCGCCGGTCCTGGTCCCCGAGCTGAACGCCTGGGAGAACGTCGCACTCCCGCTGATGCTGCGCGGCGCCGGCCGCCGCAGGGCGAAGGTCGCCGCGCTGGAGTGGCTGGAACGGCTCGACGTCGGCGACAAGGCCCGCAACCGCCCGCACGCCCTCCACCAGGCCGAACGGCAGCGCGTCTCGATCGCCCGGGCGCTGGCCCCGGCCCCCATGGTCCTCTTCGCCGACGAGCCGACGGCACCACTGCACCGCTCCGACCGCACCCATGTGCTGCGGACGCTCACCTCGGCCACCCGCTCGCACGGCATCACCATGGTCCTCGCCTCGCTCGACCCCCAGGCCGCCGCCCTCGCCGACCGCGCCATCGGCCTGCTGGACGGCCGCAGCATGCGCACCGTGCTGCTGCCCGACGCCCCCGACACGGAAGGCCGGGCCGCGTGCTCGCTCTCCGTCTGACCCGTGCGGCCAGGCCCGCCGTCCAGCTGCGCCGCCTGCTGGTCGCCGTGGCGGCCGCCGGCACCGGCTTCCTGATGCTGGCCTGCCTCGGCTACGCCCTCCACCACCCGGAGCGGGCGGACGCCGCCGCGCTGCGGCTCGCCTGGAGTGTGGTGCCGTTCGCCGCCACGGTGTACTTCGCGCTCGCCGTCGCCCGTACCGACCCCGGCACCCGGCCGCGCCCCGGCCTGTCCGCCGTGGGCGTCGGTCCGGCGCGCCTGATGGCGGTCTGCGCGCTCACCACGGCCCTGTCCTGCACCCTGGGCTCGCTGCTCGCCCTGCTTGTCTTCCTGCATCTGCGCGGCGACCTCACGGGCATGCCCTTCGACGGCGCGGCCGCGGACTTCCTGGCAGCCGATCAGTCCCTCCCCGTCCCGGCTGCCATGACCCTGCTGGCCCTCCTCCCGGCCGTCGCCTCGACGACCGTGGCCGTGGCCCTGCGCCCGAAAGACCCGCGCCCCACCCCGATCCTGCGCATGTACGGCCGCTTCGGCGCGTACGGCCACCCGTCGGCACGGGAGACCTTCGGAGCGTACGGCCGCTTCGGCGCCCGCTCCGGCCGCAGGCCCACGGCCGACCGAGAGGCCGCAGCGGACCGGGAGTCCGCAGGCGACGACGAGCGAGCGGCCCAGGACGGCGGGCAGGACAGTCGTCCGTCCGCGGGCGGTCGTGCCGCCGGGGCGGCTCCCGGCTCAAAGACAGCGGCTCCCGACTCAGAGACAGCGGCTCCCGGCTCAGAGACAGACGGCGACGGGAAAGCGCCGAGCGGCGAATCCGGCCCCGAGCCGCCGACCCCGGACGCCGACTGGACCGACGTCACCCACCGGCGCCCGCATGACGCACCAGCCGGCCTCCCCTGGGGCATCGCTCTCCTCACCACCGGCCTCACCGTCCAGTCCTACGCCGGCCGCTCGAACATCGCCGTACTCACCGGCTGGCTCGTCACCGCCGCCGGCCTGGTCCTCGCCTCGCCCGGCCTCACCCACCTGTGCGGCCGCTTCCTGCAGTGCACCCGCCCCGGCGCCCTCCGCCTCCTCGCCGGCCGGGTCCTCATGACGGAAGCCACCCGCATCGGCCGCCCCCTGGGCGTCGTCAGCGCGGTCACGTCCGCCGGTTACGCCATGACCACGCTGTACGCCGGCTCCGCACCGTCGTTCGGCCCGCTGACCGCCCTCGGCGCGACGCTGGTCACCGGCTGCACGGTCGCCACCGTGCTCACCGCGGCCGTGGAGACCCGCCAGTGCCGGGCCGACACGACCGCCGCGCTGCTCCGGCTCGGCGCTCCGGCCTGGACGCTGCGTACGGCCGCAACCCTCCGCGCGGTGGCCCTGCTGGCGCTGTTCGGCTCGCTCACCCTCGTCGTCGCCGCCCTGTCGGCCCTCCCCGTGGACCGCTGAGAACCGCCGAGATCCGCTGAGGTCCGCTGAGAAAAAAGAGTTCCCGGCGACCGATGAGTTCTCCCGGGACCCCCGGTCTACCCATCGAACATGCTGACCCCGGCACGCATCACCAGGGAGAGACCCTCATGTACCAGCAGATGATCTTCGTGAACCTGCCCGTGAACGACCTCGACGCCTCGAAGAAGTTCTTCACGGAACTCGGCTACACGATCAACCCGCAGTTCAGCGACGAGAACGCGGCCTCCGTGGTGATCAGCGACACCATCGTCGCGATGCTGCTCACCAAGCCGTTCTACTCGACCTTCACCAAGAAAGAGATCGCCGACGCCACCACGACCAGCGAGGTGCTCGTCTGTCTGAGCGCCGAGAGCCGCGAGAAGGTGGACGAGCTGGTCGACAAGGCGATCGCGGCGGGCGGCACGGCCACCGGCCAGACCCAGGACCACGGCTTCATGTACGGCCGCGCCTTCGACGACCTCGACGGCCACACCTGGGAGGTCATGTGGATGGACCCGTCCGCGATCCAGGGCTGACCCTCGACGACGGGATGCTGGAGGACGCGCTCCAACTCCTCGCCAGGGCACCCTCGTTCCGCCCTCCGTCACCAACGTGATCAAACATCTCGGTGGTTAATAAGAAGGTAAAGCCAACGGCCGCTCGCGGCATATGCATTGACACTGCTTATGGAGCGCTTATAGACCTGTGAGCCTCCTGGGGGTGCTGGGGCACTCACCTCATCCGGTGCCTCAACTCCTCCACAGCCCCCCGCAGTTATGCACTCTGTAAAGGACAAACGTTGTCCATAACTCACCGTGGCGTACGCCGTTCCGTGCGCGCTCTGGGTGTTGTGTCCGCTTCTGCCGCGGTCGTGCTGGGAGTGGCCGGCTCCGCGCTCGCGTGCAACATCAGTGACTTCTCCGCCGAAGCCAAGTGCGACGGCCAGAAGGGCATCATCGTCGTCACCGACACCGACCTCTCAGGCACTCCTGCCACCATCACCGTGTTCCGCCAGAATGCGGGCGGGGTCGAGAAGCAGATCGGCGAGCAGGAGGTCAAGGGCTCGGCCGAGGGCGCCCAGGTCACCTTCCAGGAGAACTGGCAGCCGAACGCGACCTACCGCGTCCACGTCAAGGCGACCACCATCCTCGACAGGGACATCACGCCCATCCTCAGCAGCCCGGCCGTAAGCTGCAAGACCGGCAGCCCGACCCCGCCGGCCTCCTCGACGCCGAAGCCGTCGCCGTCGAAGTCCGCCCCGGCCGAGTCCCCGACCCCGTCGGCCTCCGCGTCCAGCTCCGCCCCGGCGAGCGCGGCACCGAGCAACGCGCCGTCCCCGGCGGCCGGCAGCTCGAACCTCGCCGAGACCGGTGCCGACTCCAACACCGGTCTGATCGCCGGCATCGCGGGTGCGCTGGTCGCCGTCGGCGGTGGCGCGGTCTTCTTCGGCATGCGCCGTCGTGGGACCCGCGGCAACGGCTGACGCCTCGCCTCTGTAACAACAGCTCCACCGCGGCCCGTCCCCCTATCCCCAGGGGACGGGCCGCGGCCGTACGCCCCTGTGGCCTCACGGCCGTACAGTCGTACGGCCGTACGGAGGCTCGCTCAGCCGAACTTCGCCCGGTCCAGCCAGAACTCCAGCAGCTCCCGCTCGCCCAGGATCTCCAGTCCGGGGCTGTCCAGGGGCAGCCGGCCGTAGAAGGCGAGCAGCACGGAGGCGACCGGGCCGCGCAGGGCGACCGTGGCCTTCTCGTGCCCGCGCCGCCAGACGATCGCCTCCTCGCCCAGCTCGACCAGCCACTCGGCGTTCAGCGCCGGGTCGGTGTCGGTGGCGTGCAGGTGGATGCTGCTGCCCGGCCGGCTCAGGTCCCGCGCCGGGTCCTTCGGCATGTTCCGCTGCACCCACTCCACCAGTTGAAGCCACTCGTCCAGCGCGTCCGCGGCGACGTCCGGCGCGAGCTCGTACGGCAGCCCGGCGGCGAGCGTGGCGTCGGCGCGGTGCACGGTGATCTCGTGGGTCATCCGGCGCGCCCAGAACCCCGCGTTCGCCACCCCGGCCCAGGCCCACACCTCGGTGTCCGGCCCGGCCTCGCGCAGCGCGCCGACGACCAGGTCCCCGGTCTGAGCGAGCCACTGGTCCAGAGCGGCCGCGTCACCCCGCTTCTCGGGGCCCTCGTGCAGCGGGATCCGCTCGGGCGGGATGTTCTCCCGCGCCCGGCTCCGCACCAGGGCATCGACCCAGCGCAGGGCGCCACCCATATGCCGTACGAGATCCTCCAGCGACCAGTCCGGGCACGTCGGCACGGTCGCGGAGAGGTCGGCTCGGGAGGTCACCACGGCTCTCAACTGCTCTACCTGGCGGGCGATTTCGTCACAGTAACGGTCATGCGCGAGCAACGTCATGACCTCACCCTAGGGGCCGGATGATCAGTCCAGCACGACGATTTCGGCCGCGTCGAACTCCACGCCCACCGCGTCCCCGGCCTCCGGCGCGTCCCGCAGCGCACAGGCCGCCTCCAGGCGCGGCCCGTCGTCGCCGGGCCGGAGGTGGACGGCCACATGGGTGCCCTTGAAGGTGCGGGCGGCCACCGTGCAGGGCAGGCCGGCGTCGGCCGCCACGAGCCGTACCCCGGCGGGCCGGACCAGCAGGGTGCGCGCGCCCTGCGGGGAGCCGTCGGGCACCGGGAGCTTTCCCCAGGGGCTGTCGGCGGCCGCACCGGCGACGGTCGCCTCGACCACGTTGTCGAAGCCGAGGAAGCGGGCCACGAACGCGTCGGCCGGGCGCTGCCACACCTCCAGCGGCGTGCCGGACTGCGCGATCCGCCCGTCCCGCATCACCACCACCCGGTCGGCCAGCGCGAACGCCTCGCCCTGGTCGTGGGTCACGGCGAGCACGGTCGTCCCCAACCGGCCGAACAGCTCCCGCAGTTCGACCACCAGGCGTTCCCGCAACGAGCGGTCGAGCTGGCCGAGCGGCTCGTCCAGCATCAGCAGCCGGGGCTCGGGCGCGAGCGCGCGGGCGAGGGCCACGCGCTGCTGCTCGCCACCGGACAGCCCGGCCACGGCCCGCCGGGCGGCTCCCGGCAGTCCGACCAGTTCCAGCAACTGCCCGACCTGCGTGTCCCGTTCGCCCTTGGCGGCGCCCTGCATCCGCGGCCCGAACGCCACGTTCGCGCCGACGTCCCGCTGCGGGAAGAGCTGGTGGTCCTGGAACATCAGGCCGACGCCCCGCTTGTGCGCGGGTACGCCCGTCTGGTCCCGGCCGTCGAGCACGACCCGTCCGCCGGACAGGGGCTGAAGCCCGGCGACCGCCCGCAGCAGGGTCGACTTCCCGCTGCCGCTGGGCCCGAGGACGCACACCACCTCGTGCTCGGCGACGTCGAGGTCGACCGCGTCGAGTACGGCCCGCCCGCCGAAGCGCACGGTCGCGGCAGCGAGACTGAGCAGCATCAGAACTCCCCCGTCCGGTCGGTGCGCAGCCGCTCCAGGATCAGCAGTGCGGCGGCGCACACCACCATCAGAATGGTCGAGAGGGCCATCGCCTGGCCGTAGTTGAGATCGCCGGGACGGCTGAGCAGCCGGGCCACGGCGACCGGTAGCGTCGGGTTGTCGGGCCGGGCGATGAACACGGTGGCCCCGAACTCGCCGAGCGAGACGGCGAACGCGAACCCGGCAGCGACCAGCAGCGCCCGCCGCACCAGCGGCAGATCCACCTCCCGCCACACCCGCCACGGCGAGGCCCCGAGCACGGCCGCCGCCTCCCGCAGCCGTCCGTCCACGGCACGCAGGACGGGCAGCATGGTGCGTACGACGAAGGGGGCGCCCACCAGTGCCTGTGCGAGCGGGACGAGAATCCAGGACTGTCTGAGGTCCAGTGGCGGCTTGTCGAGCGCGATCAGGAAGCCGAAGCCGACGGTCACGGCGGACACGCCGAGCGGCAGCATCAGCAGCGCGTCGAAGCCCCGCACCAGACGTCCCGCATCCCGGCGGGCCAGCGCGGCGGCGGCGAGACCTCCGATCACCACGGCGATGACGGTGGCAGCGACGGCGTACTGCAGCGAGGTCCACACCGCGTGGATCGGCGCCACCAGGAACGTACCGCCGTCGGCGTTCATCAATGCGCGATAGTAGCCGAAGCCGGGCGCGTCGAGCGAGCGGCGGACGAGAACGGCGAGCGGCAGGACGAGGAGCAGCGCGATGGTGGCGAGGACACCGGCCAGCAGGGCCCATTGGCCGGCGCCGCGCGGGCGGCGGGCGGTCACCTCGGAGGCGACGAGCCGCAGGGGAGTCTCCCGGCGCCGTACCGTCCAGGCGTGCACGGCGAGGATCGCGCCGACGGCGACGAACTGGACGAGGGTCAGGACGGCGGCCGTGGAGAGGTCGAAGACCTCGGAGGTCTGCCGGTAGATCTCCACTTCGAGCGTGGAGAAGGCGGGGCCGCCGAGGATCTGGACGACGCCGAAGGAGGTGAAGGTGAACAGGAACACCATCAGCGCGGCGGCGGCCACGGCGGGCGCCAGCGCGGGCAGGGTCACCTTCCGCCAGGCGTGGAACGGCGAGGCGCCCAGCATCCGGGCGGCCTCCTCCTGCCGGGGGTCGAGCTGGGCCCACAGCCCGCCGACGGTCCGTACGACGACCGCGTAGTTGAAGAAGACGTGCGCCAGCAGGATCGCCCACACCGTGGTGTCCAGCCGTACGCCCCCCACCTCGTCCAGCAGGCCGCCCCGGCCGACCAGCGCCAGGAAGGCGGTGCCGACGACGACCGTCGGCAGCACGAACGGCACGGTGACCACGGCCCGCAGCAGCTGTTTGCCCGGGAAGTCCAGGCGGGCGAAGACATGGGCGGCGGGCAGTGCGAGCAGCAGGGTGAGCGCGGTGGAGGCGAGCGCCTGCCAGGTGGTGAACCACAGCACGTGCCGGATGTCCGGCTGTGTGAGCACGTCCGTGATCCGCCCGAACTGCCAGGCGCCGTCCACCTTCAGTCCGCGCGCGACGATCGCGGCCACGGGCCAGGCGAAGAACAGCGCGAAGAACGCGACGGGCAGGGCCATCAGCCCGAGCCGCGCCGCGTTCCCCGTACGGCCCTTGCGGGGCGCTACTTCAGTACGAGCGAGGTCCACGACTTGACCCACTGGTCGCGGTTGGCGGCGATCTTGCCGGGGGCCATGGTCTCGGGATGCTGGGCGGCCGGGCCGTACGCGGTGAACTCGGCGGGCACCTTGGCGCCCTTCAGCACCGGGTAGACGTACATGTTCAGCGGCATGTCCTCCTGGAACTCCCTGGAAACCAGGAAGTCGATGAACGCCTTGGCACCCTTGGGGTTCTTGGCGTTGCTGAGCAGTCCGGCGAACTCGATCTGCCGGAAGCAGGTGCCGTTCGCCACGCCGGTCGGGGCGGTGCTGGGCCGCTTCTTGGCGTAGATCACCTCGGCGGGCGGCGAGGAGGCGTACGACACCACCAGCGGCCGGTCACCGCCGGCCTTCCTGCCCTCGGAGGAGCCGGAGAATTCCTGGTAGTAGGCCTGCTCCCAGCCGTCGACGACCTTGACGCCGTTGGCCTTGAGCTTCTTCCAGTAGTCCTGCCAGCCCTGGTCGCCGAACTGCGCGGCGCTGCCCAGCAGGAAGCCGAGGCCGGGCGAGGAGGTGGCGGCGTTCTCCGTGACGAGGAGGTTCTTGTACTCGGGCTTGGCCAGGTCGGCGAAGGACTGCGGCGGGGTCAGCTTGTGCTTGCCGAAGTAGGCCTTGTCGTAGTTGACGCAGATGTCGCCGTAGTCGACGGGCGTGACCCGGTGCTGTGCCTGGTCGAGTTGGTAGGCGGCGCCGACCTTGTCGAGGCCCTTGGCGGTGTACGACTCGAAGAGGCCGTTGTCGAGGGCGCGGGACAGCAGGGTGTTGTCGACGCCGAAGAAGACGTCGCCCTGCGGGTTGTCCTTAGTGAGGATCGCCTTGTTGACGGCCTGCCCTGCGTCGCCGTCCTTGAGGACGTGGACCTTGTACCCGCTCTGCTTCTCGAAGTCGTCGAGCACGCTCTTGGAGACGGCCCATGAGTCGTGGCTGACGAGGGTGACGGTCTTGGAGTCCGCGGACGACGACTTCGTCTCGCTGGTACCGCATGCGGACAGGCTGATGAGTCCGAGGCCGACCGCAGCGGCCACGAGGGTCTTCTTGTGCACTGGTATGTCCTCCTGGGGGTTGGCCAGGAAGAACGCGGCCCCGCCCGGGACCCCGGGCAGGGCACGACAGCTTGAGCGATGACCGAACTTCCTACCCAGAATGACCTGGGCGAGGTTCAGAGGGTCTGCGGCCCGATTGCCGCACTCTCAGCGCTGTGGCGCTCCCCTGTCGGAATATGAAGTTATGAAGATATCCGGACCGGGTCAGATTACCGCTCGGTGGCCGCGAGCTGACCACAGGCTCCGTCGATCTCCTGCCCACGGGTGTCCCGGATGGTGACGGGCACGCCGTGCGCGGCGATGGCTTCGACGAAGGCCTTCTCGTCCTCGGGCCGCGAGGCCGTCCACTTCGAGCCCGGCGTCGGGTTCAGCGGAATGAGATTGACGTGCACGGGCTTGCCCTTGAGCAGCCGCCCGAGCCGGTCACCGCGCCACGCCTGGTCATTGATGTCGCGGATCAGCGCGTACTCGATGGACAGCCGGCGCCCGCTCTTCTCGACGTACTCGAACCCGGCGTCCAGCACCTCGCGCACCTTCCACCGCGTGTTCACGGGGACGAGGGTGTCGCGCAGCTCGTCGTCGGGGGCGTGCAGGGAGATCGCGAGCCGGCACTTGAAGCCCTCGTCGGCGAACCGGTGGATGGCCGGCACCAGCCCGACGGTCGAGACAGTGATCCCGCGCTGCGAGAGCCCGAGCCCGTCGGGGGCGGGGTCGGTGAGTGCCCGGACGGCTCCCACGACTCGGTTGTAGTTGGCGAGCGGCTCGCCCATGCCCATGAAGACGATGTTGGACAGCCGCGCGTGCCCGCCGGGCACCTCGCCGTCCCGCAGCGCGCGCATCCCGTCGACGATCTGGTGCACGATCTCAGCGGTGGACAGATTCCGGTCCAGCCCGGCCTGCCCGGTGGCGCAGAAGGGACAGTTCATCCCGCATCCGGCCTGCGAGCTGATGCACATGGTGACCCGGTCCGGATACCGCATCAGCACGGACTCGACGAGCGTCCCGTCGAACAGCCGCCACAGCGTCTTGCGCGTGGTCCCCTGGTCGGTGGACAGATGCCGTACGACGGTCATCAGCTCCGGGAACAGCGCCTCCTGCAGCTTCCCGCGCGACCCGGCGGGGATGTCGGTCCACTGCTCCGGGTCGTGCGCGTACCGCGCGAAGTAGTGCTGCGAGAGCTGCTTGGCACGGAACGGCTTCTCCCCGATCTCGGCCACCGCGTCCTTGCGCTCGGCGGGCGAGAGATCGGCAAGGTGCCGCGGCGGCTTCTTGGCTCCGCGCGGTGCGACGAAAGTAAGTTCTCCGGGCTTAGGCATGGCTGTACCAGTGTCGCAGATCCAATCGGGTGACCTGCGGCTGCGGCTCGCTACGACTGTCGTTAGTAGGGATCAACGGTCGCCACTGAGCGGCGTCGGACGGCCCAGAGACGGCCCAAGGGTGATCACTCGTGGTCTGCCTGCCACTCATCGAGGCCCACTCTGACCTGGTGGGTTTTCGGCGTGTCAGACCTCACCACTGACGAAGGCCCCGAGGGCCGGTAGATCCGTCCCCTGCGGCATGGATGTGATCTACGCGAGCGCTATGGCGTCCGGAACGCCATCGGTACGTCTGAACACCCCGAAGTGCTGGCGACCAATGACCTCCTCCGTGATCCGGGCCTCCAAAGGCACGGCTGTGATGGTTGCCGCCCAACTCTTCCGCACCGCGTGCGCGGCTGGCACCTCCAGGAACGGCGGCCGCCCCAGGCTCACTGGGAAGTTGCCCCAATCTTGCTCCGTGGGCTCAAGGCATCCGTAAGATCTACTGGAGATGGTCTTGTTCAGCAATGGGCTGTGAGTGAAGTAGGGGCGACAGGGCGGAAAGATGGTGCAGTCAGGCATCACCAACACGGGCTCAATGACCACGGACGTGCTAATCCAGCATCGTCGTGAAATTGCAGATCTCAAGCAACGTATCAAGAACCGCCGCCTTCAAGTGATCGGTCTGTACGGAACTCCACCTCTAGCCATTGCCGTGCTCTTGGCGTGGGCTGGTTTGAAGATGCTTCTATGGCTGCATTCGAGTATGCCAAGTGCACTCAACGGAATCCTTGGCGGTATGGCATTTCTACTAGGCGTGGCTTTTGTCGCACAGGCGCTAGTTGAGTTCCATAGCGACTTCAGCGACGTATGGAGAGATCGACAGACCTCGGTCCGAGAGCTCAAGCTCGAACTTTCCTTGGCTGAAGAGCGTCATATTCTCGAAGCCAGGCGGCGTACCCCTCCACCAATGGATCGGCAGTCTTCCTATAAGGAAAGACTGCCGGGGGAGATATCTCGATTGCGTGAAGAGTCGCGGCATTATCGCCGTGTGCATCTCCTGATGCAATGGCTCCTCTTCGTTAGCTCATCGGCTGTTTCAGCTGTTACTGCTTGGTATGACCCGCCCCAGCCCGCAAAGGGTGCTCTCATCGGCCTTGGTTCCATCGTGACTGTGATTACTGCTGCAGCTGGTTACTTCAAACCCCGAGAGCGTGCTTTCAACCTTCAGCAGACGGCCGACAGTATCGAGCAGCACGCTAACGCTCTTGAGCTGGGAATTGCTCCGTACAACATGACTGAGGATGAAAGGAACCTGGAACTATTCGCAACCACCGTAGAAGGATTGCGCGCCGAGCAGCGAATGCGAGAGCAGCAACTTGATCAGCCACAGCAGGGGCAGCAGCAAGTCATCTAGCGAAGAGGAGCCGTCCCGGATCGGCGAAAATTTCCGAGTGCCAGTTTTGAGAGGGAGGGGAAAATTCACTAGGCTCTGGCAAGCCATTGAACAACTCCTGGAGGCACCGTTCTCACGCAATGCGTGAGACAGTGACACGGTGCACTGCCTCGCCGTCCTCGTCATCGACGAAAGAGGCGACTTCCCTGTTCAGGACCCAAGTCGATACTGATTGCGGGTCCAGCAAGGCATTGAAAGTAATTCCCTCCAATGTGGCCTCCGCCCATTGAAATTCCATACGGCGTAAGTGATAGACCCGTCCCCGCGACGGTTTCATAGACTTCCACAGCCGTCAGCGGGTACTCCGGCATGTCCTTACAGTTGACCATATGAGGGTATCGGCTGGCAAATTTTTCACTATTTTCCAATGTGAAGAACTCGACCCGGAACCGGTCACCATTTGAATGGTTAACTTCGACTATTCGTCCGTTTGGTGGGCAGATTACTTCGTCGGCGCCAGGCGTAACAGTCCAGACGTTTTGCTCAATCTCGGCCCGAGGACGGCGTGCCAGGGTTGGCATCTTCACATTCAATAGGAGGTAACCGTCCTCGTCCCTTTCGAACCAAATAGACTTGACTCCTCCGATCTCAAGTGCCGTGTAGCACTCGTAGCTGAAATTGTCGGCAGCGACCATCAAGATCTTGTGTCTCATCCAGTCAAAGCGACCCCGTACAACAGAAGCCCGAGACTTTCCTTCGCGTTTTAGAGTGCGAACCTGATCATCGGTAAATGCTCCGTTATCGGCCTTGTCTGCATGCTCTCGACAGAGGGCTACCATTCCTTCTGGGCGATGATGCTTCTCGGCCCGCCACGGCGGGTCAAAGTGGTGCCATGTCAAATACGGAGAACCGCAACCTTCTACTGGGCAGCAGAATCCGACTTCTTGACGGAGTCGCCTTAGCACATCCCTAGGGGGCTTACGGGAAATCTCAGACATATCCGCCTCCGGTTGGCGTTCAGCTGTCCATAAGACCTATTACACTACCTGCCAATTGCGCCGCTGAGCTACCAGTCGGCGGAGTCTCGATCAGCCAGGCGAGCTGCCCGTGTGCCGCCCATCAGTGAGGGCGGCACACGGTGCCGGCCAGGCTTTGAGGTCAGCCGTCATCCTTGTCAGGTCGATCACGGGGAGTCGGCGACATCGGTCAACCCGCTGAAGTCCTCGGCTGATCGTCCGGTCAGGTTCGGCGTCGGTCGCCGGTGTCCGCGCTTGTTGATGTCAGCCGTTGATGTCAGGCATCCGGGCCCCTCTTGACAGATCCGCCCACCACACTCAGAGGGCGGCACGCGAGCTGATGCCCGTTTTGCTATTGCGGTTGGGTGCAGATCCCTTCAGGGGACTGCACCTTTGCGGATAACTGGGGCATCGCAGGTCGCCCTCCCCTCGGCGCTGTGGCCAGGCGTGGCACGTTACTCCTCGTCGATGGTCTGCAGCTCGACGGGCCGGTCGGCCACGTCCATGGTCTGTGGCGTGGCCAGCAGCTTGTTCAGTCCAAGGGTCAACTGCACGACGAACATGCTCAGTAGGACGGCCAGGGCTATTCGGACCAGGCTGTAGATGGCGTCGACGTTCGCCGCGGTCTCGTAGTCGCCGGGCGTTTGAAGGTTGGAGTTGGTCACGAATGAGAGGTAGAGCGCGGCGAAAACCGACAGGAGCCACGCGCCGTAGGTCCAGACGACTCCGCGGCCGCCGGGCAGGGCCCTGGTCCATCCCAGCCCGATGTCGGTGCGTGACATGGCGTTCGCGTGGCCGGCGCGCGCCCACCGCTGGTAGGCGTACAGAACTGCCATGAAGGCTGCGAAGCGCAACATGTTCGTGGTGTTGATCGTTTGGAGTGCGCTGTGCAAAGCCTGCCGGTCGTAGCCGTCGTTAGCGGCGGCCAAGGCCCATTGGTGGGCCCGCGTGCGCTCGGCGGAGAACCGCACGACCTCGCTGACGATGGCCACCGCGGCTGCAGCCAGTACCGTGAGTAGTGGGCCCGTCATCGAAACCCTCCCCGGACTCACCTTGGACTGGATCAGCAACGCCGCCTTGGCGTTGCGCCCGCGACGCTGAGGCGGCTTCGACAAGTCGCTCTCCTGCTGACAGACCGGACACAGCCCTTTGATCCCGTCAAAAGCAACTTCACGCTGCCGACACTTCCGACACGTCAGTAGCATCCCGCGCCCCCTCCTTGCTTGATCGCGGTTGAATTGAGCGCCGCATGCTATTGGGTCCGCCAGAGACGCGTCGATACCTCCAACGCAGTGAAGATCGAGGATCTGCGCCCATTTCGGGGACACCCCAACACGACCGAGCCCTCCGGTAAGTGCGGATGCCGCGTTCCTGCACGCTCCGGAGACGACAGATGTGACAATACGTCACGTACCGCCCTCTCATACCTCATCACCTATCCCACGGTGTCGATTGCGCAGGTGAGGCGTGGGGTGGACCGGTGCGGCGCGGGTGACCACGCGGCCGGTGGAGTCTTAATGACCCAGTCAAGCGCCGTGGGCCGGGTGCTTCAGCACCAGTCTGGAGATCGCGTATGCGGATGGTGTCTGGCCTGGGGCGTTGCTGACCTGCGCCGCAACTGGCCGTGATCTTGGTAGGAGCTCAGAGCTGCGGCATGCCGGCAGCGATCTCGAACCCGGAGGACTCGTCCCAAGGAACCGCCTCCCACAGGCTCACCACGGCGGCCCAAATGCGGTGCAGCAGCGCCCAGTCGGGGTTGTCCCCGCTGAGGGTGACGGTGGCTAGCAGGTCGCATCCCCAGATGCCCTGCTCGTCATTAGGCGATGCAGTGATCACAGACTCTGCGATCTCTGCTACGCCCACGTGTACTTCCAGGGTCAGCAAGTCCGCGACTGGCCTGTCGCTGTCGCTGGAACCAGTACCGAGCCTGAACGCGGCCACCGAATCCCCGAACGGCCCCAACCACTCGCCCACCAGGCGGTCGCCGCTCTCCAGCAGGTAGTCCAGCAGGCGATCAAGCGCCTCGTCGCCTCTGTCTTCTCCAGAGCGGCAGAAGAAGCTGAGTTGGTAGGCCACGATTCCCGGGACTGTAAATCGTTCGGTGTAACTCCCGATCATGGAAGATGCATCGATGACCAGTGAGAACGTGGCCGAGCACGAGGTCGACGAGTCGGCAGCGGCTGTGAACGCCGTGGACGACAAGCTGATCGACGAGCTGGTGAGCCGGGCCCAGGCCCAGGCCGAGGGTCTGCAGCTGACCGGCGAGGGCGGGCTGCTGCAGCAGCTGACCAAGAGGCTCTTGGAGTCCGCCCTCGAAGGCGAGATCACCGATCACCTCGGCTATGACAAGCACGACCCTGCGGGCAAAGACGGTGGCAACTCCCGTAACGGCAAACGCTCCAAGACCGTGCTGACCGACGTGGGACCGGTAGAGATAGCCGTGCCCCGCGACCGGGACGGCTCCTTCGAGCCGAAGATCGTCAAGAAGCGGCAGAAGCGCCTGACCGGCGTCGACGAGATGGTGATCTCACTGGCCGCGAAGGGCCTGACCACCGGAGAGGTCCAGGCCCACCTGGCGGAGGTCTACGGCGCCGAGGTCTCCCGGCAGACCATCTCCACCATCACCGACAAGGTCCTCGAGGGCATGGCCGAATGGCAAAGCCGCCCCCTCGACGCCGTCTACCCGGTGGTCTTCATCGACGCCATCCACGTGAAGATCCGGGTTCTGTCGACGATCTTGTGATCCGGACGGCTGAGCACGTCGCTTCGGCTGTTCGCGATCATGCATCGCGTGCCCTCGTGATGTGCTCCTGGAGCTGTTTCCGTCCCTGTCCACGTTGCTGATAGAGGAGGTTGAGCGGCGACCGGACCAGGTAGTGCTGAGAACGCGGGTGCGGGCGACGACTGGATCGTGTCGGTGCGGTCAGAGCTCGGCCCGGGTGCACGGTCGGTACGTACGCAGGCTGCGTGATGTCGCTGTGGGCGGGCTCGGTGTCGTGATCGAGTTATGCGTGCGCCGTTTCCGCTGCGAGAACCCTGCCTGCACGGCAGTGACGTTCGCCGAGCAGGTCTCGGGACTGACCACCCCGCACAGTCGGCATACTCCCCTGCTGCGCGAGGTGTTGACGCAGATCGGGCTGGCCCTGGCCGGCCGGGCAGGAGCCCGGCTGGCAGCCGCGGTCGGCCTCACCATAGGCAAGGACACGCTGTTGCGGCTGGTCAGGTCCTTGCCTGAGCCGGAGATCGGCAAGGTGGATATCCTCGGCGTCGACGACTTCGCCTTCCGCAAGGGCCGCCACTACGGCACGGTATTGATCGACATGGCCACCCACCGGCCGCTGCACCTCTACGACGGCCGCGAAGGTGACGACCTGGCCGCATGGCTCCGCGATCACCCCGAGGTGACGGTCATTTGCCGGGACCGTTCCAGCGGATACGGGGAGGGCGCTCGGGTCGGGGCGCCGCAGGCCCAACAGGTCGCGGATCGCTATCACCTGTGGGCCAACCTCGGCCAGGCGGTCGAGAAGACGGTCAACGCCCATAGCTCCCGCCTGGCCGAAGTGCCTCCCGGCTCGGCATCCAGCCCCGATCACGTGGAGGTGGAGCCCGAGGTGGTCCAGCCGCCGAAAGAGCTGAAGATCGTGATCCGGCTGCGTGCGCAGCACGCAGCCGTCCACGACCTGTGGCATCAGGGGATGTCGAAGGCGGCGATCGGCCGGAAGGTCGGGCTGCACCAGGCAACCGTCCGCAAACTGGTCAACGCCCGTTCCGCCGACGATGTCGTGGCCAAGAACCTCCAACGAGCGCATGTCGTGGACCCATACGTCGGCTACTTGCACCGGCGCTGGAACGAGGGCGTCAGGAACGCCGCCCAGCTCTACCGCGAGATCAGACAACTCGGCTATCCAGGCGGAGAGCTGGCCGTCCAGCGGCATCTGCGGCGCTACCGGACCGGGCGCGGACACGCACCCGATCCGGGACCGAAGCCTCCATCGGTCCGCGAAGTCACCTCCTGGAACATGACCCACCCCGAGCACCTACGGGACGAGCACGCCGACAAGCTGCACCGACTGCGTGAGCGCGATCCCGAACTCGACCGGCTCACTCTTCACATCAGGAAGTTCGCCGCGATGATGACCGGCCGCCACGGCGACCGCCTCGAAGACTGGATCACCGACGTCGAACGGGACAGTCTGGCTCCGCTTGCGGGCTTCGCCCGCAACCTCCGCCGCGACTTTGACGCCGTCCGCAACGGGCTCTCTCTGCCGCACAGTTCCGGCGCCGTCGAGGGCAACATCAACCGACTCAAGATGCTGAAGCGCCAGATGTTCGGCAGGGCCAGTCTCGATCTGCTTCGCAAACGCGTCCTGCTCGCACGGTGAGCCTCGACCCCTCGGATCACAAGATCGTCGACAGAACCAAGATCCGCGACGGCGCGGTTGCCAATCGGCCCATCTACGTGGCCCTGGCCGTCACGGCGGAGGGCCGACGCGAGACCCTGGGCCTGTGGGCCGGCGACGGCGGCGAGGGCGCCAAGCACTGGCTGCACATCCTCAACGAAATCAAGAACCGCGGCGTCAACGACGTGCTGATGCTGGTCTGCGACGGGCTCAAGGGCCTGCCCGAGGCGGTGGAGACGGTCTGGCCCCGCACCATCGTGCAGACCTGCGTGGTCCACCTGTTGCGGAACTCCTTCCGCTATGCCGCCCGTCAGGACTGGGACAAGATCGCCAAGCTCCTCAAGCCCGTCTACACCGCTCAGACCGAGGAGGCTGCCCTGGACCGGTTCGCGGGGTTCGCCGATGCCTGGGGCGGGAAGTATCCGGCGATCGTGAAACTGTGGGAGAACGCGTGGGAGGAGTTCACTCCGTTCCTGCGGTTCGATACCGAGATCCGCCGGATCGTCTGCACCACCAACGCGATTGAGTCCGTCAACGCGCGGATCCGGCGAGCAGTCAAGGCCCGCGGGCACTTCCCGAACGAGCAGGCCGCCCTGAAGTGCGTCTACATGGCGATCACGTCGCTCGATCCCACCGGCAAGGGCCAGGCCCGCTGGACCATGCGCTGGAAGACCGCACTGAACGCCTTCGACATCACCTTCGACGGCCGACTCTCCGCGGCCCGCCAGTAACCATCAACTACCCAGTTACACCGCTCGTTTGACAGACCCGTGGCACGCCTGCGGGCCCCATAAAATGGGGCCCACAGGGATAACTCCGCGCAAGTCGTGATGCGCTATTTGTATGCGGCGAGGGCGGCGAAGTAGACACCAAGGCTGCTGGCTGCGGCGCCCGCGCCCGTGAGGAGTGCGTTCGGCATGCTAGCGCCGGATCGGTAAGCAAGTAGGCCCGCTGTGATCGCGATATTGAGAGCCACAGAGAGGGCAAGCAGTAGGGACAGGAACTGGACTTGGTTCATCACGTGGACTCCCGTGATCAAGGACGGCCTAGGGCAGGCCGTGCGCGACGAGTCCGAAGCTGCCTGTCCAAGTAGCCGTCCAAGAGGAGTCCCTCTCGGATTGGACACGTACCACCAAGCTGCGCAGATAGGTCGCTACGGATCCCGGCTCGACTGACGTTCTTGTCCACCCAATGTCCACGGGGCATGCTGGACACTCCCTCCTGAGCTGCGAGTGGCAAAGCGTGTGGTGATGACAGAACCGACAGCTGCGGGCACATCTGAATTCGCTGGGCAAATCGCCAAGTTGGCCGCGTTTCGAAACAACCAACTGCAACGTCAACCGTCGGACCGTGCGTTGGCTGAAGCCGTCGGGGTCAGCCCGACCACGATCGGGGACTGGTTGCGCGCCGTCCGGTTTCCCCAGCGGGTCGAATTACTGCTGGACTTGGTACGGGCAGTGCAGTTACAGGCTGAGCACGCAGGGCTAGCCGACGCCCCAACGGCTACGGAGCTCCTGAGTGCGCAGCGGTGGCGTCTCCTGTACCAAGCCGAGGCTCAACTGCGCGCGCACGGGACAAGCGCAGCGGTGGCAGCTCAGCAGGGCCGTGCGGTGCTGGAGCGTATGCGACCGGGCCAACCGTTGGGCGCGATATCCGACCCCTTTCATCTTGAAGTACACCACGCCATCGACTCTTCGGTTGCGGGTCTGCCAATGCTTCCGCCATACGTTCCGCGCGAGCACGACTACCGGCTGGCCAAGGTAGTGGCGCAGGCTGCCGCTGGTGAGAGCCGGATCGCGGTGCTGGTGGGCGGGTCCTCGACCGGCAAGACGCGAGCCTGCTGGGAAACACTGAAGACGCTACGCGCTCAAGATGAGCCCTGGCGGCTGTGGCACCCCATCGATCCCTCCCGACCCGACGCTGCCCTAGCTGAACTACCCAACATCGCTCCACATACAGTGGTCTGGCTTAACGAGGCCCAGTTCTACTTGGCGCCTGACAGGCTCGGAGAGCAAGTTGCCGCGGGGCTGCGGAATCTCCTACGCGAGCCGGGGCGAGGGCCGATCCTCGTGCTGGCTACCTTGTGGCCGGAGCACTGGAGCACGCTGACTACGCGTACCAAGCCGGACCTGCATGCCCACGCACGAGAGTTGTTGGACGGGCACAAGATCAAAGTGCCGGATGGATTCACCGGCGACGACCTTGCCGAGCTGGCAGACAACGCCAATCTCGATCCCCGACTCGGCGAGGCGGCCGAGAACGCTCGCAACGGTCAGATCACCCAGTACCTGGCCGGGGTACCGGTCCTATTGGACCGGTACCACGAAGCCCCTCCTGCAACCAAGGCACTCGTCCAGGCTGCCATGGACGCCCGTCGTCTCGGCGCCGGCCCTCGGCTGCCATTGGCACTGCTGGCAGAGGCCGCGCCTGGTTACCTCACCGACCTAGAGTGGGATCAGACCAGCGACGACTGGCTGCAACAGGCCTTGGAGTACACCGCCACCGCATGCAACGGCATCCCCGGAATCCTTATCCCCGTCAAAGCCGGTACACCTCCCAACCAACGCAACCGTCGCATGGGCACCCTCACTGCCGGGCGCCAGCCCGAATCCGGGCACGCAACGCTGTACCGGCTGGCTGACTACCTCGACCAGTACGGCCGCCGCCACCGCGTCGACGACATCCCTCCCATCGCCTTCTGGACCGCAGCCGCCTCCCACGCCCACCCCGCTGACCTCACAGCACTCGGCAACGCAGCCTGGCAGCGCGGCCTCTATCGCGACGCCGCCCAGCTCCACAAACACGCCATCACCCACGGCGCCCAAGACGCCTCTCCCACGCTCGTCGCTCATCTCCACACCCTGCATCCCGATGACCGCCGCCCGGCCCAATGGGTCACAGTCAACATCGCTTTTGACGACCCGGGTCATGTGATCAAGCTACTCGGCAGATTTCACGGGGGTCCTGCGGACGAACAGCTAACCGCCTTGGCCGAGCAAGCCGCCACCCGCGTCGCCCTCGACGATGGGCAACAAGTGGCCAGGCTGCTGAGCAAGTTGCGGGAAGTGGAGGCAGACGAACAGATCACCGCACTGCTGGCCCGCGACCCCGCCACCCACGTCGCCATCGACGATGCGGACCAAGTGGCCACGCTGCTGAGCAAGTTGCGGGAAGTGGAGGCAGACGAACAGATCGCTGCACTGCTGGCCCGCGACCCCGCCACCCACATCGCTCTCAATGACCTGGACTCGGTGGCTTGGCTGCTGAAGGGACTACGGGAGGCAGAGGCAGATGAACAGGTTACGGCCCTGGCCGAGCGAGCCGCTGCATACGCGGCTCTAGACGACCCGGGCGGGGTGGCCGAGCTGCTGTGGCAACTGCGGCAGGCTGGAGCAGACGAACAGATCGCTGCACTGCTGGCCCGCGACCCCGTGGCCCACGTCAACATCCCTCTCGACAACCCATTCGCTGTGCCCTCGTTGCTGGAGTCCCTTCGGCAGGTTGGAGCGGACAAGCAGGTGACAGCGCTGCTCACCCGTTCCCCAGCCCCCCATGTCGACGTAGCTCTCGACGACCCCGTTGCTGTGGCCAGCTTGCTGAACGAACTGAACGAATCTGAGGCAGAGGAACTCATCAGTGCGCTGCTCGCCCGCGACCCTGCCACCCACGTCGCCATCGACGATGCGCAACAAGTGGCCACACTGCTGTGGGAACTGCGGGAGGCTGGAGCAGACGAACAGATCGCTGCACTCCTGGCCCGCGACCCCGCCACCCATGTCACCATGGATGATGCGAACGCCGTTGGCCAGCTGCTGTCGATATTCCAGTTGACGGCAGCAGACGAGCAAGTCACCAGACTGCTGGTCCGCGACCCCGCCACCCACGTCGCGCTTAACGGGGGTTTGGCCGTACTGCTGCAGGTACTGCGGGAAGTCGGAGCGGAGGAACAGGTTGCAAAGCTGCTGGCCCGCGACCTCGCCACCCACGCCGATATTGAAATAGGCAACCCGCCCACTGTGCCAAGGCTGTTGGAAGAACTGCACAACGCACAGGCTGACGAACAGGTCGCCACGTTGGCCGAGCGAGCTGTCATCCACCTCCCTCTCGACAACGCCGACGGCGTCGCCCAACTCCTGGAAATGCTGGTGAAGGTCGGCGCAGACGATCAGATCGCTGCACTCCTGGCGCGCGACCCCGCCACCCACGTCGTCCTCAACGGCACGAACACCGTCAATTGGCTACTGAACGCTCTACAGGCAGTCGGCGCGGAGGAACAGATCAGCACGCTCATCGAACGTCTGCCTGCCGCAGGTCACATCGATCGATTCGTCGAACTCAGTGATCACGAGAAGCGATACAGGTTCGGGCGGGAGCCCGACGGACAGCCTGCCGCCCCCTGGACGTGGGAGGACCTGGAGTGATCGACGCGGTGTCGGTCGACCGGGGCCCAAATACATGAACGAGGGATCAGTAAGTCGGCTCGCTCGGACAGACGCCCTGTCGAGACCCCAGTGAATTTGACGGCCCAGAGACGGCCCGACAGCGTGACCCAGTGCCGTTCCCGCGTCAAACACGCAGGTAGGCGCTCGGTCCCGCCAGATCATTGCCAGTTCTCCGGGCTTAGGCATGGCCTTACCGGTGTCGCAGATCCAATCGGGTGCCCCTCGCGGTCGGCTGCGCCGGAAGCCCACGCGGGCCCGCTGCCGCCTTCGCATCGCCGCTGGGCCCCTGAGCCGGCCGCTTCGCCCGTTCACGGGCCGGGCGGCCTGTGAAGTTCTGCTGACGAACGGTCGGGTTTCCTGGTCGGGCCTTGTCCCGCCTCCTGGCTCTGACGTAACCAGATGAGCCATGAACCTTTTCGGCCGCAACTCCTTCCACCGGCGCGCGCAGCCGTCCGCCGCTCCCGTGGCGACCGCCGCCCCGGCGACCAGTGCCCGCGCCGGCGCCACCGCCGTCCTGCCCGATCCCGAGCTGGCGGGCCTCACCGGCGACTGGCTGATCGATCCCGCGCACAGCAGGATCGGGTTCTCCGTGCGACACGCGATGGTGACGACCGTGCGCGGCGCCTTCACGCAGTACGAGAGCCGCCTCCACTTCGACGGCCGCGACCCGACCCGCTCCCGGGCCGACCTGGTGCTGTACACCGCCAGCGTCGACACCGGCGTCGAGCAGCGCGACGCCCACCTGGTCGGCCGGCAGTTCCTGGACGCCGCCGCCCATCCGCGGATGACGTTCACGAGCACGACCGTGCAGCTCGCGAGCCAGGACGTCTACCGGATGACCGGCGATCTCACCATCAAGGACACCACCCGCCCGGTGGACCTGGAACTCACCTACATCGGTCATGTGACCGACGCGTTCGGTGACGAGCGGGTCGGCTTCGACGGCACCACCACCATCAACCGCTCCGACTGGGGACTTACCTATGACGCCCGGCTGGCTCAGGGCGGGTCCATGGTGAGCGAGACGGTCCGCCTCCAGTTCGACATCGCCGCGATCCGCATCACTGCCACGGTCTGACATCCGTACGCACCACAACGGGCCCCCACCCTCCAGCGAGGACGAGGGCCCGTAAGCCGTACGGCAGCAGACTCAGCCCGAGCCGACGAAAACCACCAGAAGAAGCCACACCACGGGAGCCGTCGGCAGCAGTGAATCCAGCCGGTCCATGATGCCGCCGTGGCCCGGGAGCAAGGTGCCCATGTCCTTGATGCCCAGGTCGCGCTTGATCATGGACTCGCCGAGGTCGCCCAGCGTGGCGCTGCCCGCGACCGCGAGACCCAGCAGCAGGCCCTGCCACCAGGTGCCGTGGCTGATCAGGAACTGCATGCACAGCGCGCCCCCGGCCATCGCGAACAGCACCGCGCCCAGCAGGCCCTCGCGGGTCTTGCCGGGGCTGATCCGCGGGGCCAGTTTGTGCTTGCCGAAGCGCCAGCCGACCGCGTACGCGCCCGTGTCGCTGACGACCGTGAGGAGCAGGAAGGTCAGGACGCGCCAGGGACCGTCCTGCGCGGTCAGCATCATCGCGACGAAGGTGGCCAGGAACGGCACGTAGAACGCCGCGAAGACACCCGCCGTGACGTCCCTGAGATAGCCCTCCGGCGACTCGGTCATCCGCCAGACCAGCGCGGCCAGGGCGGTGAGGGCCATGGCGACCCAGGCACCCTCGGCGCCACGGACGTACCCGGCGACCACCATCCCCGCACCGCCGACCGCGAGCGGCACCAGCGGCGCCTTGATCTGCTTGCGCTCCCGCAGCCTGCTGGTCAGCTCCCACAGGCCGACGACGACGGCGACCGCGATCACCCCGACGAACACGGCCTTCCTGACGAACAGCGACGCGATGATCACCACACCGAGCCCGACCCCGACCCCTATGGCCGCGCTCAGGTCACGGCCCGCGCTCTTCTTCTGCGGCGCTGGCGCCGGCTGGTGGGCGTCGGGCATGGGCTCCGGATTCTGGTTCTCGGCCTGGGCGGTCCGGGCCTGCGGGGGCCGGGGGCGGAACTCGTCCTGGAACAAGGGGCCGCTCAGCCGGGCGGCTCCCCGGTCGCCGTCCTGGTCTCCGCCATACGCGGGTTCGTCGGGCACGATGGGCATGGGGCGAGTGTGCTGCGCCTGAGGCGCATCGTACGCGGGACCCGCCGGGGCGGCGCCCTGGACAGGCCCGCCCTCGGTGGGCCCCCAGTAGCCGGCCGGCCCCGCCGGTGGCGGCGCCCCCCAGGAAGAGTCGCTCATCAGACTTCGAGCAGTTCCGCTTCCTTGTGCTTCAGGAGCTCGTCCACCTGCGCGACGTACTTCGCGGTGGTGTCGTCCAGCTCCTTCTCCGCACGGCGGCCCTCGTCCTCGCCGACCTCGCCGTCCTTGACGAGCTTGTCGATGGCGTCCTTGGCCTTGCGGCGCACGGAGCGGATGGAGACCCGGGAGTCCTCGGCCTTGTGCTTGGCGACCTTGATGTACTCGCGGCGGCGCTCCTCCGTCAGCTCGGGGAACGTCACCCGGATGATGTTGCCGTCGTTGCTGGGGTTGACGCCCAGGTCGGAGTCGCGGATCGCCTGCTCGATGTTGCGCAGCGCGCTCTTGTCGAAGGGCGTCACGACCGCCATGCGCGGCTCCGGCACGGAGAACGAGGCCAGCTGGTTGATCGGCGTCAGGGCACCGTAGTAGTCGGCCACGATCTTGTTGAACATCGCCGGGTGCGCACGGCCGGTGCGGATCGCGGCGAAGTCCTCCTTGGCGACCACGACGGCCTTCTCCATCTTCTCCTCGGCCTCGAGGAGGGTCTCTTCGATCACCACTTGCTCCTGCGTGTCTTGAGTAAGGCCCGGCTGCGGTTCCTCTATCGGGCGGCGGCCGGCTGCGTCGCGTCTTCTTCCTGCACGGTTCCCGACCGGCAGGACATTGTCCATCCCCCGGCCAGGGCGCGTCCCGTCCGTCCCCCGGACAGGTGGCGTACCCCGGGCGACGGGGGTGTGCCGGTCAGTCCCGGCTGCCCTGGTCGCCCACCAGCGTGCCGATCTTCTCACCCTTGACGGCGCGGGCGATATTGCCCTCCGCGAGAAGCTCGAAGACGAGGATCGGGAGCTTGTTGTCGCGGCACAGTGTGATGGCGGTGGCGTCGGCGACCTTCAGGTCGCGGGTGATGACCTCGCCGTAGCCGAGGGCGTCGAACTTGACGGCGTCCGGGTTGGTCTTGGGGTCGGAGTCGTACACCCCGTCCACGCCGTTCTTGCCCATGAGCAGCGCCTCGGCGTCGATCTCCAGGGCGCGCTGGGCGGCGGTGGTGTCGGTGGAGAAGTACGGCATGCCCATACCGGCGCCGAAGATGACCACACGGCCCTTCTCCAGGTGGCGCACGGCGCGCAGCGGGATGTACGGCTCGGCGACCTGCCCCATGGTGATGGCGGTCTGCACCCGGGACTGGATGCCCTCCTTCTCCAGGAAGTCCTGGAGGGCGAGACAGTTCATCACGGTGCCGAGCATGCCCATGTAGTCGGAGCGGGCGCGGTCCATGCCGCGCTGCTGCAGCTCGGCGCCGCGGAAGAAGTTGCCGCCGCCGATGACGACCGCGATCTGCGCGCCGTCCCGGACGACGGCCGCGATCTCGCGGGCGATCTTGTGCACCACGTCCGGGTCCACGCCCAGGCCCCCGCCGCCGGAGAAGGCCTCTCCGGACAGCTTCAGCAGAAACCGGCCGCGTACTTTGCCGTCGTCGCTCTTCTGGGCCTTGGTGGTCATGGAAGATCCCGCCTCTTTCACGTGTTGCACATACGAAGAAGGCCATTGCCGATGGGGTCGCTTTTCGCTCCCATGCGCGGCAATGGCCTCCTCGTCAGATCTGCTGCCGTCCGCCGCACGCCGGGGTGTGGCGGTGTACGCGGACGACTGCTTACGACCCTATCGGGATTTCACCGGGGATTGTTCCGGGATCTCGGTGTGGGTCGCGAGTCGATCGTGGTCCGGACTCAGATGCCGACCTTGATGCGCGAGAAGCGCTTCAGGGTGACACCGGCCTCGTCCAGCACCTTCTGGACCGACTTCTTGTTGTCCAGCGCGTAGGGCTGGCCGAGCAGCGTGGCGTCCTTGAAGAAGCCGTTGAGGCGACCCTCGACGATCTTCGGCAGGGCGGCCTCGGGCTTGCCCTCGGCGCGGGTGGTCTCCTCGGCGACGCGGCGCTCGGACTCGACGACCTCGGCCGGCACGTCCTCCTTGGAGAGGTACTTCGGCGCGAAGGCGGCGATGTGCTGGGCGATGCCCTTGGCGACCTCGGCGTTCGGCTTGTCCAGCTCGACCAGGACACCGATCTGCGGCGGCAGGTCGGGCATGGTGCGGTGCATGTAGGCGAGCACGTAGCCATCGGCGAACTGCGCGAAGCGGTCCAGGACGATCTTCTCGCCGAGGTTGGCGTTGGCCTCGTCCACGTACGCCTGGACGGTCTTGCCGGCCTCGATCTCGGAGGCGAGCAGGGCCTCGATGTCGGCCGGGGAGGTCTTGGCGACGTGCTCGGCGATCGCGGCGGCGACGGCCTGGAACTTCTCACCCTTGGCGACGAAGTCCGTCTCGCACTTCAGCTCGACCAGGACGCCGGAGGAGTTGTCGTCGGCGATGACGGAGACCACGGCGCCGTTCTCGGCGGAGCGGCCCTCGCGCTTGGCGACGCCCTTCTGGCCCTTGATGCGCAGCGCTTCGACGGCCTTGTCGACGTTGCCCTCGGCCTCGTCCAGCGCCTTCTTGCAGTCCATCATGCCGGCGCCGGTGAGCTCACGGAGCTTCTTGACGTCGGCGGCGGTGTAGTTCGCCATGAGTCTGTGAGTCTTTCTCGAAGTCTGGAAGATCTTCAGGTCAGCACGGTCTTGCATGCCACATGTAGCCGCGGAACACATCCGTCGTGCCGACCTACGGGTGAACAGCGGGGGCGGACTTAACCGCGCCGGTGGCGCGATGGGATGCCGTACCGCCCCCGCCGTCAACGCGTGCGTCAGGCCTGCTCGCCCTCGGCGGGCTTCTCCTCGGCCGGAGCGGCCTCGGCAGCCGGAGCCTCGGCGGCAGGGGCCTCGGCGGCGGCCGGAGCCTCGTCAGCCTTCTTCTCACCCTCGAGCAGGTCGCGCTCCCACTCGGCGAGCGGCTCGCCCGCGGCCTTCTCGCCCTTCTCACCGGCGGCCACGCCGGAACGGGCGATGAGGCCCTCGGCGACGGCGTCGGCGATCACACGGGTGAGCAGGGTGACGGAGCGGATCGCGTCGTCGTTGCCCGGGATCTTGTAGTCGACCTCGTCGGGGTCGCAGTTGGTGTCGAGGATGGCGACGACCGGGATGTTCAGCTTCCGGGCCTCGCCGACCGCGATGTGCTCCTTCTTGGTGTCCACGATCCAGACGGCGCTCGGCACCTTCTGCATCTCGCGGATACCACCGAGGGTCTTCTCCAGCTTGGCCTTCTCGCGCGAGAGCACGAGAAGCTCCTTCTTGGTCAGACCGGACGCGGCGACGTCCTCGAAGTCGATCTGCTCGAGCTCCTTGAGGCGCTGCAGACGCTTGTAGACGGTCGAGAAGTTGGTGAGCATGCCGCCCAGCCAGCGCTGGTTGACGTAGGGCATGCCGACGCGGGTGGCCTGCTCGGCGATGGCCTCCTGCGCCTGCTTCTTGGTGCCGACGAACATGACCGTGCCGCCGTGGGCGACGGTCTCCTTGACGAACTCGTAGGCGCGGTCGATGTACGACAGCGACTGGAGCAGGTCGATGATGTAGATGCCGTTGCGCTCGGTGAAGATGAAGCGCTTCATCTTCGGGTTCCAGCGACGGGTCTGGTGACCGAAGTGGACGCCGCTCTCCAGCAGCTCCCGCATCGTGACGACGGCCATGGCCGTATTCTCCTTGGTTCTCGGTTGTGCCGCGGATGCCGGACGGCTCCCGCGCCTGACGCCCGCGACGCGCCTTGCCGCTAGGACCGAGAGGCGCTGACACCGACCGCTTGACCGGCCCGGTGTCGGGGCGTGCGAAGTCGACCCGGTGACCCGGATCGCCAGAAGAAGTGTACGGGACCGGCGAGGCAGCAGGTGACGCCCCTGTCCACAACCGGGGTGCGGTCCACAGTCTCCGGCCATGATCGACGGGGTACGGGAGGGTTTTCACATGCGACGAGTGATGCGATACGCCCTGCTGTCGGCGGGGCTGTTTCTCGGTCTGGCGGGGGCGGCCCTGCCGCCCCCGTGGGCCTGGGCGGACACCCCTCCCCCACCCCCCGCACCGGCTCCCCAGCCCCCGATCCCGCCCCTCGCCCGCATCTGGCCGGTGGGCGTCCGCCCCCTGGTGCTGCGCGGCTGGGAGCCCCCGTCCACGCCGTACGGCCCCGGCCATCGCGGCGTTGACCTGTCCGCGCCGCCCGGTTCCCCCGTACGCACGGTCGCCCCGGGCCGTGTGTCCTTCGCGGGCCGGGTGGCGGGCGTGGGGGTGGTCTCGGTGGCACTGAAGGGAACGGACCTGCGAACGACGTACGAGCCGGTGACCCCGTCGGTGAAGAAGGGCGACGAGCTGAGAGCGGGGGATGTGGTGGGGACCGTCGGCCCAACGGCTTCCCACTGCGCGACTTCCTGCGTCCACTGGGGCCTGCTGCGAGGCGAAACCTATGTGAACCCGTTGTCCCTGCTCCCACCGTGGCTTGTGCACGGGGCGCCACCGAGGCTGTTGCCGGTGCTGGGGGTACCGGTTCCGCGGTAGCCGAGGGCAGCCGTGCCTCCGGCAGCGGCCGTCATCTCGCAGCGGCACCCCGCAGGCACGGGCAGGCGAAACCCACCACACCCGGCGACAGCCGAGGTCAGCCCTTCACGCCCCGCAGAGCCATCCCCACAGCCGCCTCGGTCACCGCCGCCGGCTCCTCCGCCCCCAGCTCGATCCTCCGCACCGCCGCATCCACAACCCCCTGCAGCAACATCGCCGCCAGCCGAGGCTGCTCGTGCCCCATCTCCCCGAGCGCCTCGACGATCATCGCGACCAGCCCCCCGTGCGCCGCCCGGATCTTCTCCCGCGCCCCGGCGTCCAGCTCACTCGCGGAGATGGCGACGACCGCCCGGTGCCGCCGGTCCCCCACCAGCGCCAGCTGCTGGCGCACATACGCCTCGACCTTGCCCTCGGCCGACGCCGTCCGCTCCATCGCCGCCGCGACCTCCGCCGCCCACACGGGGAAGTCGACCTCGCACAGCTCCTCGACCACGGCGGCCCGCGACCGGAAGTACTCGTACACGGACGACCGCGCCAGCCCCGTGCGCTCGGCGAGAGCCGGGAAGGTCAGCGCCTCCGTCCCGCCCTCGGACAGCAGGGACCGGGCCGCGTCCAGCAGGGCGGCTCGCTGCATCGACCGGTGCTCGGCCACGGAGGCCGCTCGAATCCTTGGCACGTCAACCACTTTACGGACACCCCGTCCCGGAAAGGGAGGACTCAGCGCCCGAAGCTCGCCAGCTTGGCCCGCAGTTGCAGCACCGACTTGGTGTGGATCTGACTGACCCGGCTCTCGGTGACCCCGAGGACGTTGCCGATCTCGGCGAGGGTGAGCCCTTCGTAGTAGTACAGCGTGACCACGGTCTTCTCCCGCTCGGGCAGCGTGTTGATGGCCCGCGCGAGAAACCTCCGCAGCTCCCTGTCCTCGGCCACCTCCACCGGATTGTCCGCGGCGGTGTCCTCCAGCGTGTCCATGAGACTGAGCCGGTCCCCGCCCTCGCTGCCGACGTGCAGCAGTTCCTCCAGCGCGACCACGTTGGCCAGCGACAACTGGCTGAACACGGCGTGGAGCTCGTCGACCTCCATGCCCAGCTCCGCGGCGACCTCGCCCTCGCTCGGCGTACGCCGCAGCCGCGCCTCCAAGGTGGCGTAGGCGCGCTCCACGTTCCGCGCTTTCTGCCGTACCGACCGCGGGATCCAGTCCAGCGCCCGCAGCTCGTCGATCATCGCGCCCCGGATACGGGTGATCGCGTACGTCTCGAACTTGATCTCCCGGTCGATGTCGAACTTCTCGATCGCGTCGATCAGCCCGAAGACACCCGAGGAGACGAAGTCGGCCTGCTCGACATTGGGCGGCAGCCCGACGCTCACCCGCCCCGCGACGTATTTCACGAGCGGCGAGTAGTGCAGGATCAGCTGTTCCCGCAGCCGGTCGTCCCCCGTGGCCTTGTACGACCGCCACAGCTCGTCGAGCGTCGAGGGAGCGGGCGGCCGCTCGCTGCCACCGTCGCGGGCGGCTGGGGGGATCGCCGCCCGGTCGGACCCGGAGGTGTGCTGGGGCATTCGTCGCCTTGTGCCGTTCTGCCGTGAAGTGCTGTGAAGTGCTGTGAAGTGGGACGGGGTGGGGTTCGGCGGGAGGAGTGGGCTACCTGGGTGAGCTGTCGGTCTGCTGTCGAGTTGGCGGGATCTGTGCCGGCTCCTTTGTGAGCGTAGCGTGACTGAGCTGTCGCGGTGTGCGAACAGGGAGGCTCCACCCGTGCGCGGGGCGCTCCGGCGCGCCTCACGGGCGCGTTCCGCAGCTCGCTCTGGGTGATCGGCCGGAGGGTCAACTCCGGGAAACGTCAAGGGCGTCGGGCGTTCCCCCGGACGGCCGAACACGCTCGGTCAGGACGGGCCGCGACCGGTGCGGACCGACATCACCGCCTGGCGTGTCAACTTCCAGCCATCGTCGTGTCGTTCGACGTAACCAAGTGCTCGGAGTTCGTACAGCCTCGCGATCGCCTCGTCCCGGGTGGTCGGTGTGCCGAGCGCGATCTCCTCGACGGAGGCCGCGCGGTTGCCGGGCAGGGCGGCGAGGACGGCCCGGGCGGCGGGTTCCAGCAGGTCACGCGGGAGTACGGGGCCCCGCCGGGGCGGCGCCAGCTCGCCCATGTCACCCACCAGTTCCACGATCTCCGCGGCATCGGTGACCAGGACGGCCTCGCCGCGCAGCAGTTCGTGCACGCCGGCGGAGAGTGTGCTGGTGACGGGGCCGGGGACGCCCATGGTGAACCGGCCGAGGCGCTGTGCGGCCCGCGCGGTGGCCAGCGAGCCACTGCGGCAGGCGGCCTCCACGACGACGGTGCCCCTGGTCAGGGCGGCGATGACGCGATTGCGGAGGATGAACCGGCTCGGCGTCGGATGATCCCCCGGGGGCAGCTCGCCGACCACGAGTCCCTGCTCCGCGATCCTTTCGATCAGCGCGGTGTGACCGCGGGGGTAGGGTCGGTCGACGCCGCAGGCCAGGACCGCGACAGTGGCTCCGCGGGCGGCGAGGGCGCCTCGGTGGGCGGCGCCGTCGATGCCGTACGCGCCGCCCGAGACCACCACCCAGCCGCGCTCGGCGAGCCCTGCGGCGAGGGTGGCGGCGGCATGGGTCCCGTACTCGGTGCAGGCACGGGCGCCCACCACGGCCACGGACCGAAGCGCCCACATCCGCAGGCTGGGCCGGCCGCGCACCCAGAGCCCGATCGGCCGGGCGTCGCCGAGGTCGTCCAGCTGCCGCGGCCACTCCGTGTCATGGGGCCCCACGAACCGGGCCCCGGCGGCCCGGGCCACGGCGAGATCCCGCTCCGGCTGGGCCCGCCGAGCCCGCGCGACCAGCCCGGCCCACCGCACCTCGCTCACCTCCGGCAACGCCTCCGCCCCCTCCCGCAACCGCCGCACCACCTCCCCCACCCCAAACTCGCGAACCCACCGCCCCCCAACCTCGTCCCCCGGCTCGACAACCCGGCAGAGAAAGACTCGCCGGAGCACCTCGGCTCCGGGATCCTCGCCCGTGGTCATGTCAGCGCCCCGATGGCCATCGGCACCCCTCGCGGGACTCCGGTGCGCAGCTGCAGGGCCAGGGCGACGTCGGTCGCGTCCGGGCGGTCGTGTCCGACGAGGTCGGCGACCGTCCAGGCGACGCGCAGGACCCGGTCGATGCCGCGGGCGGTGAGCACACCCCGTTCGAGGCTGCGCTCGGCCTCGTCCATCGCGCCGGCCACGGCCTGGTGGCGGCTGCGCAGTTCCCGCCCCGGCACCTCGCTGTTGGTGCGCCACGGTGTTCCGGCCAGGCGGGCCGCCGTGCGCTCGCGGGCCTGCCGTACCCGCTCGGCGACGATCGCCGTGGACTCGCCCCGAGCGCCGGGTTCGGTGAGCTCGGCCCGGGTGACCGGGTCGACCTCGACACGCAGATCCACCCGGTCCAGCAGCGGGCCGGAGAGCCGGGACTGGTAGCGGCGGATCGCCGATGGGGGGCATTCGCACAGGGAGTCCCGCTGGGAGAAGCGTCCGCAGGGACAGGGGTTGGCCGCCAGCACCATGAGGAAGCGGGCCGGGAACCGGACGACACCCGCGCTGCGCGCGATCACCACATGCCCCGACTCCAGCGGCTGCCGCAGGGCGTCCAGGGTCTGACTGTGGAACTCGGGCGCCTCGTCCAGGAACAGCACGCCACGATGGGCGAGAGAGACCGCGCCGGGTCGTGCGATCCCGGGGCCGCCGCCGACAAGCGATTGCATCGTGGCCGAGTGATGCGGTGCGCAGTAGGGAGCTACGTCGATGAGCGGCTTGCCCGGTGGCAGCAGCCCGGCCACCGAGTGCACCGCCGTGACCTCCAGCGATTCCTCCCTGGTCAGCCGGGGCAGGACCGCGGGCAGCCGCTCGGCGAGCATGGTTTTGCCCGCACCGGGAGGGCCTTCCAGGAACAGGTGGTGTCCGCCGGCGGCGGCCACCTCCACGGCTGTGCGGGCCGAGGTCTGACCCACGACGTCCGCCAGGTCGTGATCGTGGTCGTGCTGTGCGGCGCCGACGCTGTGCATACCGGTGGCCGCACCCGTGCCGGGCATGCGCAGACCGGCCAGCAGCGGGTCAGGGCGTCCCTGCTCGTCCGGCTCCTCCTCGGGGACGGGCTCCTCGGTGAGGACCGCGATGAGCTGCCGCAGACTGCGGACGCCGAGCACCGAGACGCCGGGGACGAGCGAGGCCTCGGCGGCGGCGCACTCGGGCACGACCACTTGGTCGTAACCGGCGTCGGCCGCGGCGAGGACGGCCGGCAGGATGCCGCGGACCGGTCGGACCCGGCCGTCCAGGCCCAGCTCCCCGATCATCACGATGTCCGCGAGAACACGCGGATCGATCCGTTCGGCGGCGCCGAGCACCGCGCAGGCGACGGCCAGGTCGAAGCCGGAGCCGGCTTTGGGCACCGACGCCGGGCTGAGTCCGACGGTGAGCTTCTTCTGCGGCCACTCGCCGCCCGAGTTCACCACCGCCGCCCGGACGCGGTCGCGGCTTTCTGTGAGGCTTTTGTCCGGGAGGCCTACCAGGGTGAAGGCTGCGACGCCGGGTTCGAGGTCGGCCTGGACCTCTACGACGACGCCCTCGACGCCGACGAGGGCCACCGAGCAGGTGCGGGCGAATCCCATTCAGGCCACCCCCCGTACATGCTCGACGGACGGGGCGCCGCGCTGGGGCAGCAGGACGCCGATCAGGTCGATGCGGACGCCGCCCGGCGGAGCCCCTCCGTGGGTCTGGATCCAGCGCTCGGCCAGTTCGCGCAGCCGGGCCGCCTTCTCGGGGGTCACCGCGGCCATCGGATGCTCGAAGCAGCCGCCCCTGCGGGTCTTCACCTCGCATACGACCAGGACGTCGCCGTCCCTGGCCACGATGTCGATCTCACCGGTCCTGCCGGAGCGCCAGTTGCGCTCCAGGACCGCCATTCCGGCCTCGGCCAGCCGCCGGGCGGCCAGATCCTCGCCGTACCTGCCGAGTGCA
Organism: Streptomyces roseochromogenus subsp. oscitans DS 12.976; assembly: GCF_000497445.1. NCBI lineage: Bacteria > Bacillati > Actinomycetota > Actinomycetes > Kitasatosporales > Streptomycetaceae > Streptomyces > Streptomyces roseochromogenus. Next base: position 2,649,623 of record NZ_CM002285.1, read on the forward strand.
CTGCGTGCGTTGCTCATGCCGGCACCACCTCCGGCGCCAACGGTCACGCATCCCGGCCTCAGTTGTTGATCTTGGTGGGTTGCTCGCCTGCTGTGGAAAACCTCGTCACCCGCACGGGCGAGTGCGGATCACCCGCCCGGAAGCTCCAGGTCGCTCTTGTTCAGCTCCTCGATGTTCACGTCCTTGAACGTGAGAACCCTGACCTGCTTCACGAAGCGGGCCGGCCGGTACATGTCCCAGACCCAGGCGTCGGCCATCGACACCTCGAAGAACACCTCACCCTGGACGGAGTGCACCTGCATCTCGTAGTCGTTGGTGAGGTAGAAGCGCCGCTCGGTCTCGATCACGTATTTGAACAGACCGACGACGTCTCGGTACTCCCGGTAGAGCTTCAGCTCCATCTCGGTCTCGTACTTCTCGAGGTCCTCGGCGCTCATGGCATGTTCCCCTTCAGCCGTGCGATCCCACCATTGTGCGCCAGTCCGACGGGCACTCAGACGATTTCCGGGTCGCTAGACGATTTCCGCGTCGAGGGTCACGGGACTGGCCGGGGGACCTTCGTCGAGCAGCGTGCGCAGCAGCTCGGCGAGTCTGGTCGGATACACCGTCTCATGTGCCCGGGTCAGTTCCTGACACGTCCACCAACGCGCACCGGCGACGCTGCGCCGCTCCAGCTCCGTCAGCCCCGTGGCCTCGGTGGCGGTCTGCGTCGTACGGGCCAGGTAGTACCACTCGTCCTGGTCCCAGCGGCGGCCCGCGAAGGGAAAGGAACACATGCGCCGCCACAGCACCGGGCCCAGTACGACGTCGGTGATGCCGGTCTCCTCGGCCAGCTCCCTGAGCGCGGCCTCCTCACGTGTCTCGGCGCCCTCCAGACCGCCGCCCGGGGTGAACCACCAGTCGTCGGCCGGATCGTCCGGCTCATGGCCGTGCAGCAGCAGGATGCGGTCCTCGGGGTCGAGGAGGACCACCCGGGCCACCTTGCGCAGACCGCCCTCGTACCACTCCTCGCCGGTCCGCGTGGCCTCAGCGGACACCGGCCGCCTCCGGGCGGGCCTTATGGGCGCGGGAGCGGCCCAGGCGGCCGGCGATCGGGCCGTAGGCGCCGCCCGCCAGGACCAGGACGGCGCCGGCGCCGATCAGCAGCTCGATCGTGCCCAGCGGGCCGGGCTGCGAGAGGGTGCCGAGGGCCTCGAAGCCGGTGGGCCGCTTGAGCGAGCCCTTCCAGGGCCATATGACGGCGTCCACACGGGCGGTCACGGCGTCGCTGGAGACCGTGCCCTTGGCCGCGTCGGTGAGGTGGGCCGTGGAGTCCAGGGAACCCTGGCGCTCGTCACCGAGAAGGAAGAGGCGGCCCTCGGGGACGGTCACCGTCGGGAAGTTCTGGTTCTCGGCCAGGCTGCCCTTGGGCAGATAGGGCTCGTCGATCTGCTTGCCGTTGACGGTCAGCTTGCCGTTCGTGCAGCAGGAGACGGTGTCGCCGCCGACCGCGACGACGCGCTTGACCACCTTGGAGTTGCTGACCCAGCTGGTGTCCGTGAAGACGACGACGTCACCGCGCCGTATCTCGCCGCCGTCGACCTTCTGCGCCAGCACCCGGTCGCCGGCGTCGATGGTGGGCGTCATGGAGCTGGTGGGCACGGTGTACGGCCGGTAGCTGACCGCCGCCCAGGCGAACCCGCCGAGGAACAGCACCAGACCCAGGGCCACGGCCACTCCGGACAGCCGCTGTCCGAGCCGGCTGCCGCCGGGCTGTGCCGTGCCTGTCCCGCCGTTGCGCGGGGCCGTACGCGTCGTGCTCTCGCCACCCATGGCCCCGGACCCTACCCGGCGGTACCTGGGCTTGCCCACCCACCTGCCCGACTCCGCTGGTCGGCCCTCCTGGGGCGCCGCCCCAGAGCCCGCCAGGGGCTCTGTCCCTGGACCCCACCTCCGCCCACCCCCTCCCGACTCGGTCGGCCGAGACAAGGCCCCGGGGCACTCCTCGCGCTGATTGTCAGCCGCGCTCCGTCTTCACCGCCCTGCGGCGCCTCCACACCGCCACCGGCAAGACCGCCGCGATGGCGACGCCCTGGGGGGCCACCGTCAGGGCGTCGGAGGCCGAGGACTGCTGGGAGATGCCGGGCTGGTCGAAGGTGTCCGGGATCGGGAGGGTGCCCCAGCGGTTGATCGGCCAGGCCTTGACGATGGCGCGGCCCACTACGTCGTCGACCGGGACCATGCCGTGGTGCTTGTCGGACTGGTTGTACCGCGAGTCGCGGGAGTTCTGGCGGTGGTCGCCCATCACCCAGATGTAGCCCTGGGGGACCTTCACCTTGAACTGGCCGCCCAGGTCGTCATCGGTGCACGGCGTGTTGCCGGGATAGACGTACGGCTCGTTCAGCGCCTTGCCGTTGACCAGCAGCGGGCCGGTGCCCTTGCACTGGACGGTGTCGCCGCCGACGCCGACCACGCGCTTGATCAGGTCCTTCTCATTGGCGGACGGCATCAGGCCGATCCAGCTGAGGACCCTCTGCACGGGGTTCGGGGTCGGCGCCGGCTCGCCCGCCAGCCAGTCGTCCGGGTCGTGGAAGACCACGACCTCGCCGCGCTCCGGCTTGGAACCGAACCACGGGGTGAGCTTGTCGACCAGGACGCGGTCACCCACCTGAAGGGTGTTCTGCATCGAGGCGGACGGGATCGAGAACGCCTGCACCAGGAACGTCTTGATCAGCAGCGCCAGGACCAGCGCGATCACGACGAGGATCGGCAGCTCCTTCCAGAAGGAGCGCGGCTGCTTCTTCGGCCGGCCGGCCGACTCGCCCGAGCCCGCGGCCCCGCCCGGCGGCCGCTGCTCCTCGCCGGGCCCGTCCTGGTCGCCCGCCGGGTCATTCCCTGAGGTCATGGCGCCGTCCGGCACGGGGGCGTTCGCTTCCACGGGGTGCCCGCGGTGCTCCTCGCCGTCGTGCCCCGACCGTGCGCCAACCGCCACATCCCCCACGCCAACTCCTCACTGTGTGCCGCTGCCTGCCCCGCATACGGTGCAGGCCCACTACTCCCATAACGAGCGGGAGTTCCGCAGGGGTCGGGAGCTGGGTCAGTCCGTTCGGATTCTCGGGGGCAACCCTATGCGACAGCCGGGGACCGGCAGTCACACCCGACACGGAGTTCGCCACGCTTGCGAAGGTTTTAGGTTCCTGCAGACGGGTCCAGTGGCCGACCGGCCAGCCGATGGCGACGGCCCGGCCGACGACGGACTTCTCGGAGACCGTGCCGCCGTAGGGCGTGTTCTGGTGGAAACGGGAGTCCGCGGAGTTACCCCGGTGGTCGCCCATCACCCACAGCCGGCCCTTGGGGACGGTGATGTCGAAGGACTGGGCGGACGGGGCGTCCCCCGGATAGATGTAATCACCCTCGGTGAGCGGTATGCCGTTGACGGTGACCCGGCCCTGCGCGTCACAGCACTTGACGTGGTCGCCGCCGACCCCGATGACCCGTTTGATCAGGTCTTTCTCATTGTCGGACGGCAGCAGGCCGATGAAGGTGAGGCCTTCCTTGAGCTGCTTGACGACGACCGGGTCGTGCTTCTTGGCCGTCTGCTCGTCGGCCAGCCAGCCGCCCGGGTCGTGGAAGACGACGACGTCCCCGCGCTGCGGCTTGGTGCCGAACCACGGGGTGAGCTTGTCGACCAGGACGCGGTCGCCGATGCGGATCGTCTGCTCCATCGAGCCGGACGGGATCACGAACGCCTGGACGAGGAAGGTCTTCAGGACCAGCGCTATCAGGACGGCCACACCCACCAGAAGAGGGATCTCCCGAACGGCTGAACGCCGGCGCTTGCGTTTGACCTTGCGCTGGAGCTTCCGCCGCTCCGCGCGCGTACGGCCGCCGCCGGGCGCGGAGGTGCGGCGCGATCCGGTGGGCAGCAGATTGTCGGCGGGGCTGCTGGGCAGCCCGCGCGGCTTGCCGCGGTTACCCATGGGCACGCTCCGGGGCCGGCACGCGCGCGTAGGCGGAGGGCCGCGTGAGGTGTTTCCAGTGGGCGGAGGGCCACAGGATCCAGTCGGCGCGGCCGATGACATCGCCGACCGGGATCATGCCGCCACCGGGGGAGCCGAGATGGTCCCGGGAGTCGCTGGAGTCGCTGCGGTGGTCGCCGAGGACGAAGAGGCGGCCGGCGGGCACGGCGACGTCGAAGGGCACGCTGGAGGCGGTGTCCCCGGGATAGAGGAACGCCGACTCGTCGACGGCGCGGCCGTTCACCTCGATCCTTCCCTTCTTGTCGCAGCAGACCACGTGGTCTCCCCCCACCCCGACAACGCGTTTGACGTAGTCGGCGTCCCCGAAATACCCGGTGCCGTCGAACACGATCACATCGCCGCGCCGTGGCTGAGCACCGAAACGGTACGCCAACTTATTTACGAGAACGCGGTCCCCGATCCTCAAACCCTGTTCCATGGATCCGCTCGGAATCTGGAACGGTTGCACCACGAAAGTGTTGAGGACCAGCAAAAACACCAGGCAGACGAAGAGGGTGAGGACGATCCGGCCGCCCGGCAGCCAGTCGGCGACGCGCTCCGCCAACGCGAAACGCGACCGCTCCTTTGGCCCCGGGGAATCCGGGTGGGAGGAGCGATCGCGTTCCGTCGGCTGTGCTTCGGTGTCCATCGGGGCGAGATGCTATCCCGCCGCGCTGCAGACCCCGTTCAGAGCGCTCAGTTCTCGCGCTTCTCCTTGATCTTCGCGGCCTTGCCGCGCAGGTCACGGAGGTAGTACAGCTTGGCGCGGCGCACGTCACCACGGGTGACCAGCTCGATCTTCTCGACGATCGGGGTGTGCACCGGGAAGGTGCGCTCGACGCCGACGGAGAACGAGACCTTGCGGACCGTGAAGGTCTCGCGGACACCGGAGCCCTGGCGGCGGATCACAACGCCCTTGAACTGCTGCACACGGGAGCGGTTGCCCTCGATGACGCGGACGTGGACGTTGACGGTGTCACCCGGGCGGAAGGCCGGGATGTCACCGCGCAGCGACGCGGCGTCGACGGTGTCGAGCAGGTGAGACATTTCGTCTGCTTTCTTCGCTGATGCCACAGGTCATCAACGGAAACTAGGTGTTTGCATGAAGCTGTTGGTGCGGGTCGGGACGGGCGTCGTGTCCCCCTGTGGCAGGGGCGCACGCCGGACGGGCGCACAACAGCGGTCTATTCTTCCACGCCCTCGGCCCGCCGCCAAAATCGGCCGTACGGCTCCCCCGCCGGGTCCGGTTCCCAGCCCAGGATGGAGAGCATCTCGCGGTCCTTCTTGTCGAAGGCCTTGGGGTCGCAGCGCTCGATCAGGTCGGGGCGGTGGGCGGTCGTACGCCGCAGGGCCTCGTCGCGGCGCCAGCGGGAGATCTTCCCGTGGTGGCCGCTGAGCAGCACGTCCGGGATGTCCCGGCCGCGCCAGACGGGCGGCTTGGTGTAGACGGGGCCCTCCAGGAGGCTCGCCATCGCGCCCGGCGCGAAGGAGTCGTCGCGGTGGGACTCGGCGTTGCCGAGGACGCCGGGCAGCAGCCGGGCGACGGCCTCCGTGATGACGAGTACGGCCGCCTCGCCGCCGGCGAGGACGTAGTCGCCGATGGACACCTCGTACACCGGTATGCGGGTCGCGTACTCGTCCATGACGCGCCGGTCGATGCCTTCGTAGCGGGCCGGCGTGAAGATCAGCCAGGGGCGCTCAGAGAGTTCGACGGCGAGTTCCTGGGTGAAGGGGCGGCCGCTGGGGGTGGGGACGATGATCGCGGGGGCCTGGGCGCCGGTCTCGTAACCGTCGGCGAGGACCGTGTCCAGGGCGTCGCCCCAGGGCTCGGTCTTCATGACCATGCCGGGGCCACCGCCGTACGGCGTGTCGTCGACCGTGTTGTGCCGGTCGTACGTCCACGCGCGCAGGTCGTGCACCTGGACGTTCAGCTGCCCACGCGCGCGTGCCTTGCCGACCAGGGAGACGTTCAGGGGCTCCAGGTACTCAGGGAAGATCGTGACGACGTCGAGCCTCATGCGCTGTCTTCCCCGGACTCTCCCCCGGACTCTTCCCGGGTCTCTTCCCGGGACGAGTCGATCTCGGCGCGGTCGTCGATCAGGCCCGGCGGGGGCGTGATGACGGCCCTCTGCTCCTCCAGGTCGATCTCGGCGACGATCTCCTCGACGAACGGGATCATGACCTCGGTCCCGTCCGGGCGCTCCACGATGAACAGATCCTGGGAAGGCAGGTGCGAGATCTCGGTGATCCGGCCGACCTCCGCCCCGTCCTCGGTGACCACGTCGAGGTCGATGAGCTGGTGGTCGTAGTACTCGTCCTCGCCCTCGGGCAGTTCCTCGGGGTCGATCTCGGCGATCAGCAGGGTGTTGCGCAGGGCCTCGGCGCCGTTGCGGTCGCTGACGCCCTCGAAGCGCAGCAGCAGGCGGCCGCTGTGGACGCGGCCGGTGGCGATGGTGAGCGGCCCGGCGGAGGCCGGGTCGGTGGCCAGGACGGCGCCCGGGGCGAGCCTCAGCTCGGGCTCGTCGGTACGTACCTCGACGGTGACCTCGCCCTTGATGCCATGGGCGCGGCCGATCCGTGCGACTACCAGCTGCACGTGTCCAATTCTCCTGTCATCTCCTGCTCGCGCATCCTGCTGATACGGCTCGGGCCGGGGACGGCCCAGTGGCCCTCCCCGGCCCGAGCCGGTTGCGTTGAAGCGTCAGCGGACGTGGTCCACGTCGACGAGGTCGACGCGGACACCGCGACCGCCGATGGCGCCCACGACGGTGCGCAGAGCGCGCGCGGTCCGGCCGTTGCGGCCGATCACCTTGCCGAGGTCGTCGGGGTGGACCCGGACCTCCAGCACGCGCCCGCGGCGCAGGTTGCGCGAGGCGACCTGCACATCGTCAGGGTTGTCGACGATGCCCTTCACGAGGTGCTCAAGCGCCTCTTCGAGCATGCTGCTCAGGCCTCGGTCGACTCGGACTCAGCCGCAGCCTCGTCCTTCTTCTCAGCCTTCTTCTTCTGGGTGATCGCCTCACCCTTGCCCTCGTCGTCACCGCCGAGAGCCTCGAACGACGGACGGGCCGGCTTCGGCTCGGCGACGAGCAGCGGCGCGGGAGCCGGCTCGCCCTTGAACTTCTGCCAGTCGCCGGTCTTCTTCAGGATGGCGAGAACGGGCTCGGTCGGCTGCGCGCCGACACCCAGCCAGTACGCCACGCGATCGGCGTCCACCTCGATGACCGACGGGTTGTAGGTCGGGTGGTACTTGCCGATCTCCTCGATGGCCCGGCCGTCACGGCGGGTACGGGAGTCGGCGACGACGATGCGGTAGTGAGGCGAACGGATCTTGCCCAGACGCTTCAGCTTGATCTTGACTGCCACGGGAGTGGGTTCTCCTGGATTTGACGTGGTTGGGCACGGCGAGTCTGCCGCGTGGGGTTGCGGTACCCGAGTGCCCGATGGACGCGTCAGCCGGAGGAGAGAGGGGTCCTGTGCGGCTGTCGAGTACAGCTAGCCATTGTGCCACACCCTGCGGGTCGCTTCTGGCCGAGGGTGGATGAGCCGGCGCCGGGCATGGGTCAGCGCACCCGGCGCGGAGGTGACCTTGCGTCGGGTGCGCTGCTCGGCGCCACGAGGTACCGCGGGTTACGGAGGCCACTGCCCGGCACCCACGAGATGCCGGTGTTCTGCGGCCCGTCCGGCGCTACGCCGCCCCGGCGACCTCCGGGATTCTGAACGGCTTGCCGCAGCCGCCGCAGACGATGGGGGCCTGGGCCAGGACCGAGGGAACCACGCGGACGTTGCGCCCGCAGTCGCAGACCGCCTTGACGCGAACGCCACCGCCGGAGGAGCCGTGCCGGGCGGCCGGGCCACGGAAGGTGCGGGTGGTGTCCGACGAGGTGGCTGCCGTGTGCGCCCTCAGCGCGCGCTGGAGCCGCTCGATGGTAGGGCGGTAGCGCCGCTTGGCCTCGGGGCTGAGCGTGACCAGGGAGAAGCCGCTGCTCGGGTGCGGCTCCTCGGGGTGGTCGAGGCCCAGCTCCTCGGCGATCGCGAGGAAACGGCGGTTGTGGTATCGGCCGGCGCGGGAGGTGTCGCGGATCCCACGGGCGGCGGCGATGCCGTGGACTGCCTCATGGAGCAGTCGCTCGAAGGAGAGTTCGTGACCGCACGCGGACGACGACTCTCCGATCAGGGACTCTGGCGCGGCAAGGTCCGGCAGCTCGGAGTGGTACCGCTGAATGTCGGCCCACGCCTGCGCCAGCTCTGCGGCGAGAACAGGTGGTGTCTGTGTCGTGCTCACGTAATGACAACGAGCGGGGGTGCCGCTGTGTTCCTATTCCGGGGCATCCCAAATAATTTGCACGTACCCGTCAGTTGCCGCTGATGCGTCCGGACGAGGGCGGGTGCGCTGATCTGCGGAGAAGCTTCACAGCTCATACCAAGCCGGTGCGTAGTCCGCACTACGATCCCGCCAGTACAGCCGGGCACGGCTGTGGTCGGCGAGTGCGCAAGAGTCCTTTCGGCCGCTCTCGGCGCGGAGCCTCACCTCGGTCAGCGTTAGCGACGGCCGGAGCGTTACCCCGTGCGGCCCGACCCCCCGGCACCGGCCCGTTCCCCCGAAGCGGACACCGTACGGCCCTCCAGATTGCCGGGATGTGAAATCTCGCCACAGCCGGGCCCGCACCCCAAGCGGGGCTCCACGCCCCCTGGACGGAGCCGCGAGCCGGGAGTTACCTGGCATACGTGGGAAGTGCGCGCGCACGGCACGGGGGCCACGCAACCGGGCACAGCGGCGAACTGTCGGCGGATTGGGGCGCTTACCTATGACACCTACGCTCGTGCGGCAGCACGCGTCTCACGCGGATTCCGCACCCCGCGTGGACCGGTACGCACGCGCGCGTGACTGGTCCGAGATCCAGGAGCGGATGCTGGTGCCGCTCTACGAAGCCGTCTACGACCGACTCGAAGTGGGCCCCGCCACCCGGCTGCTGGGCCTGCGCTGCGGCTCCGGGCTCGCGCTGTTGCTGGCGGCCGGCAGAGGCGCCGCGGTCACCGGGGCCGACGCCTCCTCACCCGAACGGCTGGCGCTCGCCCGCGACCGCCTGCTGCCGGACACCCCGCGCGACGCGAACGGCGGCGTCCCCGGCGGACCGCGCGGACACAGTCCGCGCGGTGGAAGAAGCGGTGGAAGAAATCGCCCACGCGCGCGTGCTGCCGTGCGGCTCCTCGACGGCTCGCCCGGTGCCGTGGCCGGCGCGGAGACGGCCGCGTACACCCTGGTGACCGTCTTCGAGCCGATCGGCTGCCTCGCGGGTGACTCCGAGGGGCTCGGCGAGCTGCTGGCGGACGCGCTGCCGGCGGCCGCGCGCGGGGCCGCCGTGGTGCTGGCCGGCTGGGGTCCGCCGGAGCGCTGCGCCACCTCCTCGGTGCTGCGGGTGGCGACGAAACTGGCCGATCCCTTGCGCAGCGCGCGCAGCTGGCGGCCGGCCCGGCGGGACGACCTGGAGGAGGTCGCCCAGCGGGCGGGGCTGAAGCCGGACGGCTCGGGGCGGGTGGCCTGCCCCTTCGGGTACGCCGACGTCGACAGTGCCGTACGCGGGCTGCTGTCGACCGGCCTGTTCGACGCGGCGATCACGGCGACCGACGCCAAGCAGGTCGACAAGGAGCTGACGGAGGCCCTGCATCCGCACCGGCGCCCGGACGGGACCGTGTGGATGCCGAACGTCTTCCGCTACCTCATCGCCCGGGTGCCCTAGGCCCTGTGGTCGAACTCCCGTCGTCCGCCCGGAGGGCGGCCCGGCGGCGACCGAGGGTTCCCCGCGCGAGCAGAGCCGAGCGCGGGGGAGGGAGTTTGACGACAGGCCTAGGCCCCGTCGAGGTCCTTCGTCAGGCGCGTGATCCCGGCGATCCGGTACGCGTCCGCCTCCTCCAGGGTCTCGTTCGCCAGCAGTGCCTCGGCGAGGGCGTCCAACTGGCCGCGGTGGTCGCGGAGTTTGCGGCACGCCTCCTCGTAGCACTCGTCCACGATCCGCCGCATCTCGGTGTCGATCACGTCGAGCGTCTGCGGGGCGGCGGCGAGGCCGTAGGCCTGCTGGGCGTCGTTGGGGAGCGCGGAGAGACGGCCGACCTCCTCGCTCATGCCCCAGCGGGACACCATTCCGCGCGCGATGTTGGTGACCTGTTCCAGGTCGCTCTCGGAGCCGGTGGTGATCACGTCGTAGACGACGTGCTCGGCCGCCATGCCGCCGAGCGCACCGATGATCCGGCCGCGCAGATACTCCTCGGTGTACGCGTACTTGTCCGCGTCCGGCGTGGACAGGGTGACGCCGAGGGCGCGGCCGCGCGGCACGATGGTGATCTTGCGGACCGGGTCGGCGCCCGGCTGGAGCATGCCCAGCAGGGCGTGCCCGCTCTCGTGGTAGGCGGTGCGCCGGCGTTCCTCCTCGGGCATCACCAGCGGCCGTTCCGCGCCGAGCTGGACCTTCTCCAGGGCGTCGGACATGTCGGCTTGGTGCACGCGTTCCTGTTGGCGCTTCACCGCGAGCAGGGCGGCCTCGTTGGCGAGGTTGGCCAGATCCGCCCCGGTCATGCCCGGGGTCGTACGGGCGACCTGGGCCAGGTCGACGTCCGGGGCCAGCGGGATGTCGCGGGTGTGGATCTCCAGGATGGCCTCACGGCCGCCGCGGTCCGGGGGCGAGACCTGGACCACCCGGTCGAAGCGGCCGGGGCGGGTCAGGGCCGGGTCGAGGATGTCGGCGCGGTTGGTGGCCGCGATGACGATGACGCCCTCCGAGCCGGAGAAGCCGTCCATCTCGGTGAGGATCTGGTTCAGGGTCTGCTCGCGCTCGTCGTGCCCGCCCATCGACGCGCCGCCGCCGCGGGCCCGCCCGATGGTGTCGATCTCGTCGATGAAGATGATCGACGGCGCGACCTTGCGGGCCTCCGCGAACAGTTCCCGGACGCGCGAGGCGCCGACGCCCACGATCATCTCGATGAACTCGGACGCGGACGCGGAGAAGAACGGCACGCCCGCCTCGCCGGCGACCGCCCGCGCGAGCAGTGTCTTTCCGGTGCCGGGCGGGCCCGCGAGCAGCACCCCGCGGGGCATCTTGGCACCCATGCGGCGGTAGGCGTCGGAGTTCTTCAGGAAGTCGACGACGTCGTTCAGCTCGCCCTCGACCTCGTCGATGCCGGCCACGTCGGCGAAGGTGGTGCGCTTCTCGCCCGGCACCAGCTCGACCGGCTTCGGCAGCGCCTTGCGGCCCAGCATGCCGCCCGCACCGCCGAGCCCCGCGCTCATCCGCCGCGAGATGAAGACCCACACCGCGATCAGCAGCAGCATCGGCGCCAGCGAGATCAGCAGGTTGGAGAGAAAGCTGCGGTGCTGGACGACCGGTTCGGCGGTGACCGTGACGTTGTGCTTGGTCAGGTTCGACCAGAGGCTGTCGTTCGCGAAGGACGGGCGCTCGGTATTGAACTTGGTGTAGTTCCCGCCGCCCTCGGGGTTCTTCCGTTCCTTCTTCAGCTGACCCTGGATCGAATCGCCCTTGGCGTAGATCTTGGCGACATTGCCGTCGTTCACCTGCCTGCTGAACTCGGTGTACGCGATCGTCGGCTCGGTCTCCTGGTCGAAGTACGACAGCACCAGGTTCGCGATCAGGTACACGATCAGCGCGGTGAGGATCAGGCGCCACCAGCCGCCGCGCATCCTCGGCCCGCCGGACGGCGGCTTCGGCGGCTCCTCCGGAGCGCCTTCGGTACGCCAGGGCTGGTCGGGCGACTTACGCGGCGGCGCGGGGTTGGTCATATCCGGACCGTACGACAATGACCAACCCCTGGCATGCCCAGTGGTGAACAGGGGCGAACTCAGCCCATGAACTTCTTGAACTCGTCCGGCAGCTCGAAGTCCTGGCCGCCCTGCTGCGGCAGCCCGAACGCGCCGCCGGCCTGTCCGGCCGCCTCGCGGCGCTGGGCCTCCTCCAGCTCCTGCTGCTTGCGCTTCATCGGGTTGCCGGAGCGCTGCTTGCCCTTGGCCTTCTTCGGCTGCTTCTTGGTCCGGCCGGGGCCGCCGCCCATCCCCGGCATCCCCGGCATGCCGGGCATACCGCCGCCCTGGGCCATGCGGGACATCATCTTGCGGGCGTCGAAGAACCGCTCGACCAGGTTCTTCACCGCGCTGACCTCGACGCCGGAGCCCTTGGCGATACGGGCGCGGCGGGAGCCGTTGATGATCGTCGGGTCCTGACGCTCGCCCGGGGTCATCGACTTGATGATCGCGGCGGTGCGGTCGACGTCCCGCTCGTCGATGTTCTGGATCTGGTCCTTGATCTGGCCCATGCCCGGAAGCATGCCGAGCAGCTTGCTGATGCTGCCCATCTTCCTGACCTGCTCCATCTGGGCCAGGAAGTCGTCCAGGGTGAAGTCCTGGCCCTTCTTGGACGCCAGCTTCGAGGCCATCTTGGCGGCCTCTTCCTGGCTGAAGGTCTTCTCCGCCTGCTCGATCAGGGTGAGCAGGTCACCCAGGTCGAGGATGCGGGAGGCCATCCGGTCCGGGTGGAAGGCGTCGAAGTCGTCCAGCTTCTCGCCGTTGGACGCGAACATGATCGGCTTGCCGGTGATCTGCCGGATCGACAGGGCGGCACCACCGCGGGCGTCACCGTCGAGCTTGGAGAGCACCACGCCGTCGAAGCCGACGCCGTCGCGGAAGGCCTCGGCGGTGTTGACGGCGTCCTGACCGATCATCGCGTCGACGATGAACAGGATCTCGTCCGGGGAGACGGCGTCGCGGATGTCCGCGGCCTGCTGCATCATCTCCTGGTCGATGCCGAGGCGGCCGGCGGTGTCCACGATCACGATGTCGTGGACCTTGGACTTCGCGTAGTCGATGGAGTCCTTGGCGACCTGGACCGGGTCGCCGACGCCGTTGCCCGGCTCCGGCGCGAAGACCGCCACGCCCGCGCGCTCGGCGACGACGCTCAGCTGGTTGACGGCGTTCGGGCGCTGGAGGTCGGCGGCGACCAGCAGCGGGGAGTGGCCCTGCTCCTTCAGCCAGCGGCCGAGCTTGCCCGCGAGGGTGGTCTTACCGGCACCCTGCAGACCCGCGAGCATGATCACGGTGGGCGGCTGCTTGGCGAAGCGCAGACGCCGGGTCTCGCCGCCGAGGATGGTCACCAGCTCGTCGTTGACGATCTTCAGGACCTGCTGGGCCGGGTTCAGCGCCTTGGAGACCTCGGCGCCGAGAGCCCTCTCCTTGACGTTCTTGATGAACGTCCGGACGACCGGGAGGGCCACGTCCGCTTCGAGGAGCGCGATACGGATCTCGCGCGCCGTGGCGTCGATGTCCGCTTCGCTCAAGCGCCCCTTGCCGCGCAAGTTCTTGAAGGTCGCTGAAAGGCGATCGGAGAGAGTATCGAACACGGCGGCGTCGGTCCTCGGGGTCGGAAATGGTCTGGGCTGCCCTCCAGGGTATCCGGCCCCGCAAGCCGTTCGTCCTCGCCCGCTCGCTTCGATGAGCGGGCGAGGACGCAAACCCCCCGCGTCGGCGGGGAACACATCCGCGATGCCGTCCCCCCGGACGACATCCTCGGATCACCTCCGCGTGTGCGGAGACCACGCCGAGCGAACGAGCACAACGGCCGCAAGCTCACGCCCGCAACGTCTCCTCCAGCACCCGCGCCAGCGACCCGGCGTCGTCCCCGGGCAGCGGCTCCCCCGCGCCGGTCGTGACGTAAAAGGCGTCCACGGCATTGGAGCCCAGCGTGCTCACGTGCATGCTCCGTACCCGTACCCCCGCCTTCTCCAGGGCCATGCCGATGCGGTGCAGCAGGCCCGGGGCGTCCTGGGCGCGGACCTCGATCACCGTGGCGTGGTGGGAGGCGGCCGGAGCCACCGTCACCCGGGGCGGCGGCGCGGTCCAGCCGCGTCGGCGGGGGTAGGCCGCGTCCCGTTCGGCGAGGCGGCCGGCGATGTCCAGGGTGCCGTCCAGGGCGCGGACGAGGTCGGCGCGCAGCCGGGTGGCCTGGGGCAGGGAGCCGTACTCGGCGGCCACCCGCCAGTTGAGCAGCAGCACCGCGCCGTCCTCGACGTCGTCCGGCAAGGTCAGGGTGCGCAGCTCGGCCGTGCGGACGGTGAGGCGGTGCACGGCGAGGACACCGGCGACGGCGGGGAGCACGGCGGGCTGGTCGGGTACGGCGATGAGCAGCTCGACGCCGAGGGGTTCCTGGGCGGTCTCCTCCTCGGTGACCGGTTCCGTCTGGGCGCGCAGCGCGAGGACTGGTCCACCGGTGCGGTAGGCCTCGATGGCCAGCCGCTCCTGCTCGGCCGTGGGCGCGGCGGGCTCCGGCTCGTCGGGGGCGTCTCCGGCGAGTACAGCGGAGACCCGCCGGACCAGGTCGGCGACGAGGGAGCCGCGCCAGGAGGACCAGGCGGCCGGTCCGGTGGCGAGGGCGTCGGCCTCCGTCAGGGCGTGCAGCAGCTCCAGGGTGCTCTGGGTGCCGACCGCCTCGGCGACCGAGCGGACGGTGGCCGGGTCGTCCAGGTCGCGGCGGGTGGCCGTCTCGATGAGCAGCAGGTGATGGCGGACCAGGAGGGACAGCACGGCCACGTCCGACCGGTCGAAGCCGATCCGCGCGGCCACGTCCTTGGCGATGATCTCGCCGGCCACCGAGTGGTCGCCGGGCCAGCCCTTGCCGATGTCGTGCAGCAGGGCGGAGACGAGAAGCAGGTCGGGGCGGCTGACGCGGCGGGTCAGCTCGGAGGCGCGGACCGCTGTTTCGATGAGGTGGCGATCGACCGTCCACACATGGACGGCATTGCGCTGCGGGCGGCAGCGGACCCGCTCCCAGTCCGGCAGCAGACGGCTGATCAGGCCCTCCGCCTCCAGTGCCTCCCACACCTCGACGGTCGGGCGGCCGGAGCCGAGCAGGGTGACCAGTTGCTCGCGGGCCTCGGCGGGCCAGGGCGTGGGCAGGGGGCGCACGGTGGCGGCCATGCGCCGTACGGCGTGCAGGGAGAGCGG
>NZ_CM002285.1:2665445-2695886 GCF_000497445.1 Streptomyces roseochromogenus subsp. oscitans DS 12.976
CCCTCGGCGAGCGGGGAGCGCTCGGCCACGGGCTTGCCGCCGCCCAGCATGGCGCGCAGGCGCGGCCGTACGGCGCGCGAACGCAGTACGCGCCCCACCTCGCGCCAGGTGACATCACTGGCGTACGAGATGACGCGTGCCGCCTCGTAGACCTGCCGCAGCAGGGTGTCGGCGTCCAGGAGGCCGAGCTCGGCCGCCACCTGGTCCTGCTCCTGGAGTGCGAGCCGGTCGGTGGCGCGGCCCGTCGCCAGGTGCAGCGCGTCCCGCACGTCGAGCAGGCGCCGGCGCGCGTCGGCAAGGCCCTCGCGCGGAGCGTCGGCGAGCCAGGAGGCGGTGACGGCGCGCAGGGCGGTGGCGTCCCGCAGGCCGCCGCGCGCCTCCTTCAGGTCGGGTTCCAGCAGGTACTGCAACTCGCCCTGCCGGTCGGCGCGTTCGGCGCAGAGTTCGTGGAGTTCGGGGAGGCGTTTGGGGGCCTGGTTGCGCCAGTCGGCGAGGACGGCCGTCCGCAGCCCGGCGGTGAGGCCGAGGTCGCCGGCGAGATGGCGGGCGTCCAGGAGACCGAGTTGGACTTTCACATCGTCTCCGGCGGTCTTCCTGGCCTCTCCGGGGGTGCGCACGGAGTGGTCCAGGGCGAGGCCGAGGTCCCAGATCGGGTACCAGAGGCGGTCGGCCACGGCGGCGACCGCGCCGGGGTCGGAGCCGTCGTGCAGCAGCAGGAGGTCGAGGTCGCTTCGCGGGGACAGCTCGCCACGGCCGTAGCCGCCGACCGCTACGAGGGAGGCACCCCTGAGGTCCCGGGCCGCCACGGTGAACAGGCCGCCGAGCCAGTCGTCGGTCAGTTCCGCGAGGGCGGCACGGCGCGGCGGCCCGGACCGCGCCCCCTCGGTGAGGAGGCGCAGCCGGGCCGCCGCGTAGCCGCTGGGTCCCGAGTCCTCTGCTTCCGTGCGCACGTCCGTTCCCGTCACCCAGTGGCTCCCGTTCTTTTTCCGAGGTCTGTCAGAGCGCGTCGGGGCCGCGTTCGCCGGTGCGGACCCGTACGGCCGTCTCGACCGGCAGGGACCAGACCTTGCCGTCACCGATCTTGCCGGTGCGGGCCGCCTTGACGATGACGTCGATCAGCTGCTCGGCGTCGTCGTCCTCGGCCAGCACCTCGATGCGGATCTTGGGGACCAGGTCGACGGTGTACTCGGCACCGCGGTAGACCTCGGTGTGGCCCCGCTGACGACCGTAACCGCTGGCCTCGGTGACCGTCAGGCCGTGCACGCCGAACGCCTGCAGGCCTTCCTTGATCTCATCCAGCCGGTGGGGCTTGACGACGGCGGTGATGAGCTTCATGCGTCCACCTTCTTGGTCTGCGTGGCGGTGGCCAGGGCCGGGGAGTGCGCGGCGGAGCCGATGACACCGCCGCCGGTGCCGCTGAAGTCGTAGGCGCTCTCGGCGTGCTCGGCCTGGTCGATACCGGAGACCTCCTCGTCCTCGGTGACCCGCATGCCGATCGTCTTGTCGAGCAGGAAGGCGAGGACCGCGGAGACGATCAGCGAGTAGGCGAGGACCGCGCCGACACCGGCGCACTGCTTCCACAGCTGGGTCCAGCTGTGGTCGCCGTAGAAGACACCGGTCGCGGTGGACTGGCCCTTGCCGGTGGCGAAGAAGCCGATGAGCAGCGAGCCGATGATGCCGCCGACCATGTGGACGCCGACGACGTCGAGGGAGTCGTCGTAGCCGAACCTGAACTTCAGGCCCACGGCCGCGGCGCAGGCGACGCCGGCGATGGCGCCGACGGCGATCGCGCCGAGCGGGGAGACCGCGCCGCCGGACGGGGTGATCGCGACCAGACCGGCGACCGCGCCGGAGGCGGCGCCCAGCGTGGTGAACGCGCCGTGCCGGATCTTCTCGTAGGCGAGCCAGGCCAGCATGGCGGCACCGGTGGCGACCTGCGTGTTGACGAACATCAGCGCGCCGACGCCGTCGTCGTTGCCGAGCCAGGAGCCCGCGTTGAAGCCGAACCAGCCGAACCACAGCAGGCCCGCGCCGAGCATGACCAGCGGAAGGCTGTGCGGACGCATCGGGTCCTTCTTGAAGCCGACGCGCTTGCCGATGACGAGGATGACGCCGAGGGCCGCCGCGCCCGCGTTGATGTGGACCGCCGTACCGCCCGCGAAGTCGATCACACCGAGCTTGAAGGCCCAGCCGTCGGCGCCCCAGACCCAGTGGGCGACCGGGACGTAGACGATCGTGGCCCACAGGGCGATGAAGAGGCACCAGGCCGAGAACTTCACGCGGTCGGCGAGGGCGCCGCTTATCAGGGCCGGGGTGATGATGGCGAACATCATCTGGAAGACCATGAACACGAAGATCGGGATGGTGTATCCGGGCCACAGCTCGGTCAGACCGATGTGACTGAGACCGAACCAGTCCGAGTTCCAGCCGATGAGACCGTTGTGCGTGCCGAAGGCGAGGGAGAAGCCGTAGAGCGTCCAGAGGATGGTGATGATCCCCATGCTGATGAAGCTCATCATCAGCATGTTGAGGGTGCTCTTGACGCGGACCATTCCTCCGTAGAAGAAGGCGAGTCCCGGAGTCATGATCAGCACCAGGGCGGAAGCAATGAGCATGAAGCCTGTGTTCGCGGACGACAGCTTGGGTGCCTCCGCGGCAAGCGTGATGGCTGGGGCCATCGGCGTCTCCTCGTCGTTGGTACGGCCCCGTGCGGGCGGTGCCTGAGCGGTCCGGTCGGGTGAGGGGTGGGCCGGTTATGCGCCATGAGATTGGCGCAGCGCGGTTTCCGTGGACGCCCCTCGTTGTTTCGCCGGGGTGACGAAGGCGCCTGGCGTGTTACGCGTGTATGAACTGCCGGATCTCGGCCAGGCTGATCGTTATCGTGACGCAACCTGCTCCGGGTGATCCGGCCGGAGAAACAAGCCGGCCGCGGCGGGCCTCTCCGATGACCTGGCGTAGGGGAGCCGAGTCGGGCCGTTGGGGAGGACCGGCCGCGGCCGGGGACGGGTGGCCGGGGGTGTCAGACCGCTTCCGCGGTCTCCGGCAGGTCGACGGCGAGCTGATCACCGAGGTCGACCACGACCGTGAGGTCGCCGTAGTCGCGTACGGCCGTGTCGACCGTCTTTCGAATACGAGTGTTCACACGCTCGGAGCGGACCTTCTTGGCGATGTCCATGGCCCGGGTGGCAAAAGCCGTGCTCTCTTCGGGCTCGCGCTGGAGCAGGTGCACGGTGGCCATGCCGATCAGATTGAGTGCGTACGACCGCTGGTGTTCGCCGTCCTTGGCGAACAGCTCCACCGCCCGCTGCATGAGCGGCTCGGCGAGGGAGGCGTAGGTGGGGCTGCGTCCGGCGACGTAGGCGAGGTCGCGGAAGGAGTGGGAGTTCTCGCCGTACAGCTCGGCCTCGGAGAAGAAGCGGATCCAGTCGGGGTCCGGCTCGTCCCACTCGTCGGCCTCGGCGAAGGTGTCCTCGGCCATGCGGACCGCGCGCTTGGTCTTCCCGGGCTGGCCCATGTTGGCGTAGGCGCGGGCCTCCATCGCATACAGCATGGACTGGGTGCGCGGGCTCGCGCAGTCGCGGCTGCCGTACTGCGCGAGGTGGATCAGCTCCAGGGCGTCGTCGGGCCGGCCGAGATGGATCATCTGGCGGCTCATGCTGGAGAGGATGTACGAGCCGAGCGGCTTGTCGCCGGCCTCCTTGGCCGCGTGCAGGGCGAGGACGAAGTACTTCTGCGCGGTGGGCTGGAGCCCGACGTCGTACGACATCCAGCCGGCCAGCTCGGCCAGCTCGGCGGCGACCTTGAAGAGTGTGCGGGTGGTGGCCTCGGGCTGGGGTTCCTGGAGCAGGTCGGTGACCTCGTGCAGCTGGCCGACGACCGCCTTGCGGCGCAGGCCGCCGCCGCACTGGGCGTCCCACTGCCGGAACATCCGCGTGGTCGACTCCAGCAGGTCCAGCTCTGGCCGGGACAGCCGGCCGGGCCTGCGGGGGTCGAGGACGGGCTCCGGCGCGACCGGGACCGCGGAGGCGGGGGTCGGGACGAGCCAGCGCTGCATGGGCTCGATGAGGGTGGGGCCGGCGCACAGCGCCAGGGAGGTGCCGAGGAAGCCGCGCCGGGCCAGCATCAGGTCGCTGCGCGAGAACTCGCTGAGCAGCGCGACCGTCTGCGGGCCCGTCCAGGGCAGGTCGACGCCGGTCGCGGAGGGTGACTGACGGGCGGCGCGCAGGCCGAGGTCCTCGATGGAGACCACACAGCCGAAGCGCTCCGAGAACAGCTCCGAGAGGATGCGCGGGATCGGCTCGCGCGGGTTCTCCCCGTCCAGCCAGCGGCGCACGCGCGAGGTGTCGGTGGAGATGTGATTGGCACCCAACTGGCGTGCCCTGCGGTTCACTTGGCGAGCCAGCTCGCCCTTGGACCAGCCGCTGCGCACGAACCACGAGCCGAGCAGCTCGTTGGAGCGCTTGTCAGCGTTCGCCCCGCTACCGCTGTTGCCGCTCACTGGAACGCCCCCATCCCTGAGACCACTTGTCGTCGTTGCGACCCTCAGTCGCCCCGGTTGCGACCCTCGGTCGCCCCGGAAGGAGACCGCCACGCGCCAAGCCCTATCAGAATGCCGGTAAATACGGCTTCCCGTCCGTCGGTTCTCACTCTTCGAACGAGCTGACGACTCGCCTCCGGCATACCCCTGGATGCATATGCCTCCCGGACTCGCACACTCAGAGTAATCCTACGATCACCCGCTCAGCCACGAGGATCCCGGAAACGCCACCATTCGCCACCCCTTCGAATGAACTCATGGTCGCCCGTACGCGATTCACTTGACATAGGACGGCCGGAAGTGGGCGGAGTGACGCGCGCCGGGGGCGCGCGGTCCCGGATGCGCCACTCGTAGCGCTTCAAGGCGCCGCCTGACCTCGCCTCGCCGCGGGAAGGCGGAGCCGTAGCGTTACCTTCCGCTTTCGTCTCGTTCCGTGTCGTAACCACCGGCGCGCTGACCCGTTGGAGGGGGCATGGGCTTCACGATCGGCGGCATTCGCGAGATCCGCTCCGGCACGCGCCGGCGCGGCCGTTCGTCGGAGTGCACCGCCGTCGCCGAGTTCACCGGGCTGTGGGGTTGGGACGTGGTGCCGGGGGCGCGGGCCGCGGCGGGCGCCTGCTCATGCGGACGCGCCGACTGTACGGCACCGGGCGCGCATCCGCTGGACTTCGCGCCCCAGGTGCCGGCCGGGGCCACGCTGGACGAGGTGAGCAAGGCCTGGTCCGAGTTCCCGGGCGCGGCGGTGATGCTGCCCGTGGGTCACGCGTTCGACGTCATCGAGGTCTCCGAGGCCGCCGGCCGCCGCGCCCTGGTCCGCCTGGAGCGCATGGGCCTCCCCCTCGGCCCGGTCACCGCGACCCCGGACGGCCACGCCCACTTCTTCGTCGCCCCCGGCGCCGCCGCCGAACTCCCCCGGCTGCTCTACCGCATGGGCTGGGACGACCCGTCGGCCCTGGACCTGCGCGGCCTCGGATCCGGTACGTACGTCACCGCGCCACCCTCCGACCGGGCCGGCCTGGGCCCGGTGCGCTGGCTGCGCCCACCCGCACTGGACTCGGCGACACGACCGCCGGCGGCGCGACTGGTGCTGGGCACGCTGGCCTATGTGGCACATCGGTCGCGCACATAATGCGCCCCCGATTCGCCCCCCAGCCACAGCAACCATCAATTGAGCCACCACGACGGCGAGCAACATCCGCGAGAGCGGCGCCGGTCCAGGCGCAAAGAAGGGCGCAGCGCCCGACCTCTGACTCCACGTCCGGGCGGGCGCTGCTTGAAGGCAATCAGTAAATGTGCTGACTGATCAGTCACCGATCAGCGCGTCCACGAACGCCTCCGGCTCGAACGGCGCGAGATCGTCCGCTCCCTCGCCGAGGCCGACCAGCTTGACCGGCACGCCCAGCTCGCGCTGGACCGCGACGACGATGCCGCCCTTGGCGGTGCCGTCCAGCTTGGTCAGCACGATGCCGGTGATGTCCACGACCTCCGCGAAGACGCGGGCCTGCACCAGGCCGTTCTGGCCGGTGGTGGCGTCCAGGACGAGCAGCACCTCGTCGAGCGGCGCGTGCTTCTCCACGACCCGCTTGACCTTGCCCAGTTCGTCCATGAGGCCGGTCTTGGTGTGCAGCCGGCCGGCGGTGTCGATGAGGACCACGTCGACCCCCATCTCCTTGCCCTCCTTGACCGCGTCGAAGGCGACGGAGGCGGGGTCGCCGGCCTCCGGCCCGCGCACGGTGTAGGCGCCGACCCGCTCGCCCCAGGTCTGCAGCTGGTCGGCGGCCGCGGCACGGAAGGTGTCGGCGGCGCCCAGGACGACGGTGCGGCCGTCGGCCACGAGCACGCGCGCGAGCTTGCCGGTGGTGGTGGTCTTGCCGGTGCCGTTGACGCCGACGACCATCACGATGCCGGGTTTGCGGTCCTCGGGCTCGGTCTTCACCGAGCGGTCGACGTCGGTGCCGACCAGCTTGAGCAGCTCCTCGCGCAGCAGGCCGCGCAGCTCCTCCGGGGTGCGGGTGCCGAGCACCTTCACTCGCTCACGCAGGCCCTCGACCAGCTCCTGGGTGGGCTGCACGCCGACATCGGCGGTGAGCAGCGTGTCCTCGATCTCCTCCCAGGTCTCGTCGTCCAGGTGCTCGCGCGAGAGCAGCGTGAGCAGGCCCTTGCCGAGGGCGTTCTGGGAGCGGGACAAGCGGGCGCGCAGCCGGACCAGCCGGCCTGCGGTGGGCTCCGGGATCTCGATCTCGGGAGCCTCTTCGACTGCAGGAGGCTCCTCTACGGCGACCGGTGCGGCGCCGCCGGGGAGATCCACCTCCTCGATCGTCCGGCGCGGTTCGTCGCGCGGCGTCTCGGCCTCGTCGCCGACGTGCGGCTCGGCCGGGGGCGCGGTGATGTCGGGCGTCTTCGGGGGCGGCGGAGGCAGCGGCTTGCGACGCCGGCTGCCGACGATCAGCCCACCGAGCGCGCCGATCACGACCACGGCGATGACTACAGCAAGGATGATGGTTTCCATAACTCGTCCAGTATCAGCCATGGGGTGCGAGGGGAGGTTTTTTGTGGCTTCCTCCGAGAGACAAACGCCACGTAAAGCAAGGAGTCGGAGCAAAGTACGATGGTGGCGACTCTGTTGACGCGCGTAGAGTCCGACCATCCGCTGTCCCCCCACGTCTGGCCATTTCTTCATGACCAAAACCGTCGAGACCGAAGGCGCTCTCGAGACCCGAGGCATCGAGCAGGTCCCGGATCACGAGCGCACCGCGAAGACCCGTGAGCTGTTCCCGACCTGGGTCGGCGCCAACATCAGCGTGCTGCTGCTGACGATGGGCGCGAGCCTCGTCGTGGCGTACCACCTGGACATCTGGCAGGCGCTCGTCGTCGCGGTGGCCGCGCCGGTCGTGTCGTACGGCCTCGTCGGGCTGATCGGCATCGCCGGCAAGCGCGGCGGCGCGCCCGGCATGGCGCTCTCGCGCGCGGTCTTCGGCCAGCGCGGCAATCTGCTGCCCGGCTCGCTGATCTGGGTCGCGCGCTGGGGCTGGGAGACGATCAACGCGGTCACCGGCGCCTACGCGATGCTCACCATCCTGGACATCGTGTTCGGCCTCAAGGCGAACAGCGTGCTGGACATGGTGATGCTGCTGGCGTTCGTCGTCGCCACCTTCGCGATCTCCGGGCTCGGCATCAACGCCGTGCAGAAGTGCAACAAGTACGCGACCTATTTCTTCGCTCTGTTCTCGGTGCTGGTGCTGGTGTACCTGGCCGTGAACACGAACTGGTCGAAGGTGGTGCACCACGGCGGCGGTTCGACGGCCGCGGTGATCACCGGTATCGGCATGATCGCGGCCGGCGGTGTCAGCTGGATCCCGTCCGCGCCGGACTTCACCCGCTATCTGCCGCGTACGGCGTCCTCGAAGGCGATCGTGGGCACGGCGGTCGGCGGCGCCGGTGTGGTCGTGCTCCCCATGGTCCTGATGGGCGCGGTGATGGCGGTGTCCACGCCGGACCTGGCCTCGGCCACCGACCCGGTGTCCTTCCTCGGCGAGATCCTGCCGACGTGGATCGCGGTGCCGTACCTGTTCATCGCGCTGATCGGCATGCTGCTGATCAACTCGATGTCGATGTACTCGGCGGGCTTCACCGCGCAGACCCTCGGCTTCAAGGTGCCACGGCACTGGGCGGTCTCGGTGAACGCCGTGATCTCGCTGATCTTCGGTGGGGTGCTGATGCTGGTGGCGACGAGCTTCATGGGCTCCTTCATCGCCTTCCTGTCGCTGCTGGCGGTCGCCTTCTCCGCCTGGGTCGGCGTCTTCGGCGCGGACATGCTGCGCCGTACCGAGTACGACGGCCGGGCCATGGTGGACACGACCCGCACCAGCGCCTACTGGTACAAGGGCGGCTTCTCCCCCGCGGCCGTGGCCGCCTGGGCGATCGGCCTGGTCTCCGGGCTGATGTTCACGACCTCGGACTGGTTCACCGGCCCGCTCGCGAAGAACAACGTGATCGGCGAGTACGGCCTCGGCTGGGTCGCCACGATCGTGATCTCGGGCCTGCTGTACCTGGTCCTGCCGAAGCCGGCGGTGGCCCGCCCGGCCGAGTCCGCCACCGAGGCGGCCGAGCCGGCCGGGGAGCGCGCGGCCGTCGGCGCGTAGGCTACTCAGCCGAAGAGGCCGCTCCGGTACGGCTTCGGCCATCCCGCGAGCCCGTCTCCCGCCCCTCCATAGCCATCTGACGCTACGTCAGCTACCGTCCCCCTCCACCGCATCGCACCGGAGGGGGACTTCCCATGCCCGTCACGGTCGTCCGTTTCAACCTCGTCGCTCCCGGCGCCTCCCCCGCCGCACTCTCCGCCCGCTACCGGGCCGCCCTGGAGATGGCCGCGTACGCGGACGAGCACGGGATCAGCACCGTGCAGACCGAGGAGCACCACGGCGCCGGGAACAACTGGCTGCCGTCGCCGTTCGCCTTCGCGGGCGCGGTGTTCGGGGCGACCCGGAACATCGCGGTGACGGTGTCGGCGGTGATCGGCCCCCTGCACGACCCCCTGCGCCTGGCCGAGGAGATCGCCGTACTGGACCTGTTGAGCGGCGGGCGGCTGGTGACGGTGGCCGGGATCGGCTACCGGCCCGAGGAGTACGCCCTGTTCGGCGTGGACTGGAAGCGCCGGGGCCGGCTCCAGGACGAGCTGCTGGAGACCCTGCTGAAGGCCTGGTCCGGAGACGAGTTCACGTACCAGGGCCGCACGGTACGACTCACCCCGCGCCCGTACACCACCCCGCACCCGCTCCTCCTGGTCGGCGGCTCCTCGAAGGCGGCCGCCCGCCGCGCGGCCCGGCTCGGCCTGCCGTTCTTCCCGAGCGCGCATCTGCCGGAACTGGAGGCCTACTACAAGGAGAAGCTCACCGAGTACGGCACCGAGGGCTGGACGATGATGCCCGCCACCGAGGCCCCGCTCCTGCACCTCGCCGAGGACCCGGACCGGGCGTGGGCCGTGTACGGCGAGCATTTCCTGCACGAGGCGCGAACGTACGCCTCCTGGCAGTCGGGGCAGATCCGCTCGGCCGTGAGGTCGGGGGCCACGACGGTGGAGGAGCTGCGCGCGGAGGGCGTGTACCGGATCCTCACCCCGGAGCAGTGCCTGACGCAGGGCCTGGACAGCCTCGTCCTGCATCCACTGGCGGGCGGGATGCCGGTGGAGGAGGGCTGGCGCGGCCTGCGGTTGTTCGCGGAGCGGGTGCTGCCGGAACTGGGCGGCTGAGCTGCGGCGACAACCGGTGGTCCGGCCGGGACCGGCGGTGGTCGACTGCCGTCGTGAGTCTGCTGGCGGAAGTGTTCGTGCGCGAGCCGGACGGAGCGATCCGGATACTCGGCGTGCCGGACGACCTGTACCGGTCCGGCGGCTTCGAGTCGTGGCGCACGACGGTGTGGGGACACGAGTTCGTGCGCGCGCTCGGCGCCCGGTTCCTGCCCCTGCCGGCCGAGGGCGATCTCTGCGTGGAGGCAGGGGACGCACCGGAGTTCCTGCGCGAGGTCGCCCTGCTGCGCGCCCGTCTCGACGCGGTCGCGCACGGCACCGGCCGGCCGCGGACGGTGGAGGAGCGCCGGCATCAGATCGGGACCCGCCTGCGGATCATCGAGGAGAGCGCCCACAAGGCGCTGGAGACCGGCGGTGGCGTCCTCGTCCGGTGAGGACGAGCGGACAACAGACCGCTGCCCCCGCCCGGGCAGTGGCCGAGCGGGGGCAGCGAACGGTACGAGGAGCAGGGCAGCGGGGTCTGGGCCCGACTCCTCGGGACTGCGGGGGCCTCAGCCCATCTCCTCCAGTGCCTTGCCCTTCGTCTCCTTGACGAACTTCAGGACGAACGGGATGGAGAGCGCGGCGAAGACCGTGTAGATGACGTACGTACCGGAGAGGTTCCAGTCGGCCAGCGACGGGAAGCTCGCGGTGATGGCCCAGTTGGCGATCCACTGCGCGGAGGCGGCCACACCCAGGGCGGCGGCGCGGATCTTGTTCGGGAACATCTCACCGAGGAAGACCCAGACCACCACGCCCCACGACAGGGCGAAGAAGAGGACGAACACGTGGGCGGCGATCAGGGCGACCCAGCCCTGAGTCGTCGGGAGCTTGCCGTCGACCAGGTGGGAGCTGAACGCCCAGGCCTCCAGCGCGAGGCCGACCACCATGCCGACCGAGCCGATGAGGGCGAGCGGCTTGCGGCCGACGCGGTCCACGAAGATCATCGCGACCACGGTGCCGATGATGTTGATGATCGACGTCGTGAAGGAGTAGAAGAACGAGTCCGTCGGGTCGACGCCGACCGACTGCCAGAGGGTGGAGGAGTAGTAGAACGCGACGTTGATGCCGACGAACTGCTGGAAGACCGACAGGCCGATACCGATCCAGACGATCGGCTTGAAGAAGAAGCCGCCGCCGAGCAGGTCCTTGAAGGTGGACTTGTGCTCGCTCTTCATCGCGTGCTCGATCTCGGCGACGCGGGCGTCCAGGTCGGTGCCCTGGCCCTCGACCTCGGCGAGGATCTCCTTGGCCCGCTCACGCTTGCCGACGGAGAGCAGGAAGCGGGGGGACTCGGGGATCGCGAAGGAGAGCAGGCCGTAGAGGACTGCCGGGACGACCATGACGCCGAGCATGACCTGCCAGGCCTCCAGGCCCATCAGGTGGCCGCGCTGGTTGCCGCCGGCGGCGTTCAGCAGGCCCCAGTTGACCAGCTGGGAGATGGCGATTCCGACGACGATCGCGGCCTGCTGGAAGGAGCCGAGCCGGCCGCGGTAGGCGGGCGGGGCGACCTCGGCGATGTAGGCCGGGCCGATGACGGAGGCCATGCCGATGGCGAAGCCGCCGACGACGCGCCAGAGGGCGAAGTCCCACAGCGAGAAGGGCAGCGCCGAGCCGATGGCGCTCACCGTGAACAGGACGGCGGCGATCTGCATGACACGGATGCGGCCGATCCGGTCGGCTATGCGGCCGGCGTAGGCGGCGCCGACGGCACACCCGATCAGGGCGATCGCGATGACCTGGGCGAGGGCGGCGGAGCCGATGTCGTAGCGGCTGCGGATGGCCTCGACGGCGCCGTTGATCACGGAGCTGTCATAGCCGAAGAGGAAGCCGCCCATCGCGGCCGCCGCCGCGATGAAGATGACATGCCCGAGATGCTCGGGCTGAGCCGTCCTGGCTCCTGTCTTGGGTGCCTGCGCTGTGCTGGTCACGTGAACTCCTCGGGCCCCCGGCAACGCTGCCGGAGTGGGGGTCGGCCCCTTACGGGTGAGACCTGAAGGTAAAAGCAACGTTGCAGAGACTATGCCTTCAAGTTTCGAAGTCAATAGTTCAGCTGCTGTGAGCTTCTAGATATTCCATGACCCCTTGCGTTCACCTTTCGAACACAAGCTGGAGTTGATCTTGAATCGGCTAGCGAAGCCGCTGAGAAATGACCTTGGACACGCCGTCACCCTGCATGGACACGCCGTAGAGCGCATCGGCGACCTCCATCGTGCGCTTCTGGTGCGTGATCACGATCAGCTGCGAGGCCTCCTGCAGCTCCTGCATGATGCGGATCAGCCGCTGGAGGTTGGTGTCGTCCAGGGCCGCCTCGACCTCGTCCATGACATAGAACGGGCTCGGCCGCGCCTTGAAGATCGACACCAGCAGCGCGACGGCCGTCAGCGAGCGTTCACCGCCCGACAGCAGGGAGAGCCGCTTGACCTTCTTGCCCGGCGGACGCGCCTCGACGTCCACTCCGGTGGTGAGCATGTTGTCGGGATCGGTCAGGACGAGGCGCCCCTCGCCGCCGGGGAAGAGCCGGCTGAAGACGCCCTCGAACTCGCGGGCCGTGTCCCGGTAGGCCTCGGTGAAGACCTGCTCCACGCGCTCGTCGACCTCCTTCACCACCTGAAGCAGGTCGGCGCGGGTCTTCTTCAGGTCCTCCAGCTGCTCGCTGAGGAACTTGTGCCGCTCCTCCAGTGCCGCGAACTCCTCCAGCGCCAGCGGGTTGACCTTGCCGAGCTGCTGGTACGCCCGCTCGGCGGCCTTGAGCCGGCGCTCCTGCTCGGCCCGGTGGTAGGGCCTCGGCTGGTTGCGCGGGTGCTCGGGATCCTCGGGCAGGAGCTCGCCCTCGGCCGGGGGTGAGGGCGGCACCGGCTGGTGCGGGCCGTACTCCGCCACGAGCCCCGCCGGCTCCACGCCCAGCTCCTCCAGTGCCTTGCTCTCCAGCTGCTCGATCCGCAGCCGCTTCTCGGCGCCGAGTACCTCGCCGCGGTGAACGGAGTCGGTGAGTTTGTCGAGCTCGGCCTTGAGGTCACGTCCTTGGCTGCGTGCGGTGGTCAACTCCTGTTCCCGCCGGGCCTTCGCGGCCTCGGCGGCGGAGCGTTCCTGCTCCGCGCGGGCGAGGGACACCTCGATGTGCGCGAGCAACTGCCGGGCGCCACAGGCGACGGCCTCGGCGACGGCCGCCTCGTGGCGCAGCCGGGCCCGGCGCTGCTCGGCACGCATGCGTGCCTCGCGCTCGGCGCGGGCGGCCCGGTCGAGCGAGTCGGCCCGTCCGGCCAGCCCCTTGACCCGCTCCTCGTGGGTACGGACCTGGAGCCGGGCCTCCATCTCGGTCTGCCGGGCGTTGGCGCCGTCGGCGGCGAGCCGGTCGCGTACCGAGGTGTCCGGCTCGTCCTCGACGGGCATCTCCTCGGCCACCGCCAGCCGTTCGGCCAGCTCCTCGGCCTCCTGTACGGCCTTGTCCAGCGCCTCCTGCGCACGTGCGGCGGCCGCGGCGGACCGCTCGGCCTCTCCGGCGGCGCCCCGCGCCTGTCCGGCGAGCCGGCCGAGCTGCTGGGCCACGGCCGACTTCTCCCGGTCGGCGGCCCGGCGGCGCTCTCCGAGTTCCTCCACCAGGGCGGCGGCCTGCCTGCGGCGTTCGGCCGCCGTGTGCTGTGCCTCGGCCAGGTCCGCACAGCGGACCGCCAGCTCTGCCAGCTCGGCCGCGGCCTCGTCCACGGAGGCCTGCACCTCCAGGAGGCTCGGCGCGCCGGCCGATCCGCCGTGCGCGAAGTGGGCGCCGAGGAGGTCGCCCTCCGCGGTTACGGCGGTGAGTTCCGGGTGCGCGTAGACGAGGTCCTCGGCGTCCTCGAGGGTGTCTACGACGACGGTTCCTTGCAGGAGGGTGCGGACGGAGGGCATGAGGTCGGCTGGGCCTCGGACCAGGTCTGCGGCCCAGCGCCCACCGAGGGATGCCGCGGTGGGCAGTTCGGCGGCTGCGGGTTCGTCGTGGCTTGTCACGCAGTTCCCCGCGCCCCTTTGGGGCGTTGCCCCCGGCGTCGGCTCCATAGCCCCTGCCAGCAACAGTGCCGCGCGGCCTCCGTCCTGTTTGCGAAGCATGCGGATCGCCTCAGCCGCCGCTGCCGGGGTCGTCACGGCGATGGCGTCCGCCGCCGCGCCGAAAGCGGCGGCCAGCGGGAGCTCGTAGCCCGGGGTGACCGTCAGGAGTTCCGCCGCCGGGCCGAGGACTCCCGTGAGCCGGTCCCGGGCTCCCAGCAGTATCCCGGTGCCGTCCTTTCGTCTGAGGCCCAGGGCCAGCGCCTCGTGGCGGGCCTGGGTGGCGGCGCGGCTGCGTTCGGCCGCGGTGGCCGCCTCTCGGGCCGCGCTCAGGGCCGCTTCCGCATCCGCCAGCCGGCGCTTGGCCGCATCGTGCCGCTCGGCCAGGTCCGCGTCGTCCGCGTCGAGGCCGTCGACCTCGGCCTTGAGCGTCTCGTACTCCTCCTGGGCCCGGGTGGCGCGCTCCTGTGCCTCGTCGCGGGCCGTGGCCAGGCGGTCGATCTCGGCCTGGGCGGAGGCGGCTCGCGAGCGGGCCGCGTTGACCTGGCCGTTCAGCCGGGCCAGGCCCTCACGGCGGTCGGCGATGGCGCGGGCGACGTCCTTGAGGCGGCGCTCCTCGACGGCCAGCTCCCGCTCCAGTTCGGCGCGGTGGGCGACGGTGTCGTCGAGGGCGCGCTCGGCCGCCTCCAGGGCCGCCTCCAGCTCGGCCTCCTGTTCGCGGATGCGGGCGGCCTCGCGCTCCAGGTCCTCGGGGTCGCGGCCCCGGCGTTCGTCAGGGGGTGCGGACGTCGCGCTCTTGACGCGCGCGTCGGCCAGCGAGATCGTGCCGCGGACGCGTTCGGCCAGCTGGGACAGCTCGTACCAGGTCTGCTGGGCGCGCTGCAGGCGGGGCGTGAGCTGTCGTACCTCGTCCTCCAGCAGGGCCTCGCGCTGGAGTGCCTTCTTCAGCTCCTGCTCGGCGGCTTCCTTGCGTTCCTTGAGGGCGGCCTCGTCGGCGATCTCGGTCTGCAGCGCCTGGCGCAGTCGTACGAGGTCGTCGGCGAGGAGGCGGAGCCGGGCGTCGCGCAGGTCGGCCTGGATGACGGCGGCCCTGCGGGCGACGGCGGCCTGTCGGCCCAGGGGCTTGAGCTGGCGCCGTAGCTCGTCCGTCAGGTCCTGCACGCGCGCGAGGTTCGCCTGCATCGCGTCCAGCTTGCGGAGGGCCTTCTCCTTGCGCTTGCGGTGCTTCAGCACACCAGCGGCCTCTTCGATGAAGGCCCTGCGGCCCATCGGATCCGCGTGCAGGACGGAGTCGAGCTGGCCCTGGCCGACGATGACGTGCATCTCGCGGCCGATACCTGAGTCGCTCAACAGCTCCTGGATGTCCAGCAGGCGACAGGTGTCGCCGTTGATCTGGTACTCGCTGCCGCCGTTGCGGAACATGATCCGCGTGATGGTGACCTCGGCGTACTCGATGGGCAGCGCCCCGTCGGAGTTGTCGATGGTCAGGGACACCTCGGCGCGGCCCAGCGGGGGGCGGCCGGTGGTGCCGGCGAAGATGACGTCCTCCATCTTGCCGCCGCGCAGGGATTTGGCGCCCTGTTCGCCCATGACCCAGCTGAGCGCGTCCACGACATTGGACTTGCCCGAGCCGTTCGGTCCGACGACACACGTGATGCCCGGTTCGAACCGGAGCGTGGTCGCGGAGGCGAACGACTTGAATCCGCGGAGGGTCAGGGCCTTGAGGTGCACGCCGCTGGACTCTACCGGGCGCCGCTATCTCACTCCATGAACCCTCGCAACCGCGCGGTTTCGCCAATGAACATGCAGGGCACACCGTACGTTAAAGAGGGTGAAAGGATGCGCGGGACATAGAAAGAAGGGACGCCGAAGCGTCCCTTGCAACTCTGACGACCGGGTTTCGGTCGCCCGATCAACTGAGCGGTTGATTCGGCAGCCCGATCGCTGCGACTGCTGTCGTGGAGCGATGCAGTGATCAGGTGAGCGCAGGCTCCGCCTGGTGTGCGTCGATGCTCTCCATGATCCTGTCCTGAGAGGCGGCAGCCGTCAGCGCGTCGTTCTCCGCCTGGATCCGTACGAGCTCGGATTCAAGGTCCTGGACACGCTGCTGGAGCCGTCGCATCTCGGCGAGGAGTCGAGGGTCGGAGCCGCCGACGTAACCGAGAAGCGCCTTTGCCATGATGGATGGTCCTCCACACTGAGTGACCGACCGATGCGGTGTGGGTCGTGAGGGATTCGCACCCGCGGTGCTTGGCACATCCGGGTGTTGCTCTGCTGTTGCTCCATGCCAAACAGCTAAGGTGCGCGGGGCTTTCAGCGTCTCACCAAAAAGTTTGACGGTCAACACGATCACGCCCTGTATTGGCGGGCAAACCGGGGCGCGCGGCCGGAAAAGTGGCGGCGCTGCGAGTCATCCGGGGCCCTCAGGGCGTGACGATCAGCTGTACCAGCGGAGCCTGCCACGCCGGGCCGTTCTTGGCAACCACCAGGTCGTTTCTGCTTCATGCAGGTGCCTCCGGCAACTTGCCGCGGGCCGGCCTGCGCGGCTTTACAGAACGGGGTCAGCGGATGGCGAAGCCGTCGTAGCCGCCGCGGGGTGTGTCCCAGATCTCGGTGACTCCGTCCACATGTCCGGGCGTGTCGTCGCCCTGGAGCCAGTCCAGGAACTCCTCGCAGCCCTCGCGCGACCCCTCGGCGACCACCTGGACGCGACCGTCGGCCAAATTGAGAGCAAAACCACTCAGGCCGCCGATCTCCAGTGCCTTCGCACGCGTGAACCAGCGAAAACCCACACCTTGCACGCGTCCACGCACCCAGGCGACCAGTCGTACATCCTCGCTCATGGGTGCAACCTAACGGGCCGATGTCGCTCAGGACACATCGTCCCGCAGCGGCATGGGGTACCGTCCGCACCCAATGCATCTCATATGAAACTCACTCGATCGAGTGGGCCTGGTTGGCCAGAGGGAGTCACTCGCCGCGCAGGCGCCGGTCGACCGCGAGGACGAGGAAGAGGGCAAGGACATGGGACGCCACCGACGCTCCGCCGCCGGCCGCGCCGCCAGAGGCCGCGCCACGGGGGTCATACGCACGCAGCGCTCCGCCAACGGAAGCGGCGACCCGCAGCACTCGTACGCGGCTGAGCTGCCGCCCGCACAGCACTCGTATGCGCGCGAGCTGCCCCCCGGACAGGACGCGTACCGGCGTGAGCTGCCTCCTGGGCAGGACGCAGACCCGTACCGGCGTGAGCTGCCCCCCGGGCAGGACTTCTATGCGTACCCGCGACAGCTGCCACCAGGGCAGGACCTCTACGCGTACCCGCGCGAGCTGCCCCCCGGGCTGGACGCGTACCCGCGTGTGCCGGCCCCCAGGCAGGACCCGTACGGCGGTGGCCGGGCGCCCAGGGGCATCGCGCCGTATCTGAACCCGGATGTCTACCCCGAGTCGACGGGTCTGCAGCCGTTGGCCTATGCCCATGCGACCGCCAAGGCCCACGCCTATCTGTTCGCGGCCGAGGACGAGGTCCGGGCCGGCTTCGGGGGCGGCCCGGGCGGCCCCGGTGGCGGCGGCTTCCCGCCGGACGGCGACCCCTCCCGCGGCCGCCGGCGCCGGAGGAAGGGCTCGAAGCCGGTGCGCACGAGCCTGATCGGGGTGTCCGCCGCCTTCGCCCTCGGTACCGCGGCGGTGGCCTCGGGTGTGGTGCCGGGTCTGCAGAACTACAGGCTCGGCGACACGCACACCACCAGCGACACGGTGCGGGCGGTGGACACACCGAGCAACACGGCCGTCGAGCAGGGCGGCACCTCGGGCAGCGCCGGCAGCCAGGAGGGCGGCGTCGGCACCAGCCAGGACACCGCGATCCCGCAGTCCCCGAGCCCGTCCGCCCCCGCTTCGCAGACGGGGTCGGCCTCCCCCGCGCCCACCCCGTCGAAGACGGCGGCCGACAAGCCGACGCCGTCCGGCAAGGCGCAGAGCACCCCGTCGCGTACGACGAGCGCGGCGCCCAAGGCGCGTTCCGCACCGATGGCGGTGTCGACGGCGAATGCCGTCGAGGCCGAGGTGCTCAAGCTCGTCAACCAGGAGCGGGCGAAGGTCGGGTGCACCCCGCTGGCCGCCAACCCCAAGCTGACCGAGCTGGCCGAGGCGTTCAGCGGCGACATGGCCGCGCGGGGCTTCTTCGACCACACCGACCCGGACGGCAAGTCGCCCTGGGACCGGGCCGCGGTGGCCGGCATCACCAACCTCGGCGGCGAGAACATAGCCCGCGGCCAGGCCGACGCGGCCGCCGTGATGCAGGCCTGGATGAACAGCCCCGGCCACAAGGCCAACATCCTCAACTGCGACTTCAAGACCCTCGGCGTCGGCGTCCACCTCGGCCCGGGCGGGCCCTGGTGGACACAGGACTTCGGCTACTGACGCTCAGAGACTCCTGCGGTACGACAGTCCGGGGCGGCCACTGAGCCGGGTCCCGCCGACGACGGTGAACCCGGTGCGGGCCAGCACGGCTCGCGAGGCCGCGTTGTCGAGGGTGGTCGCGGCGGTCAGGAAGGTCAGCCCGTACGACCCGGCGGCCAGGGCGCACACCTCCCGCACGGACCAGGCGGCCAGTCCCCGCCCCGCGGCGCGCTCGGCGATCCGGTAGCCGAGTTCGGCGCCGCCGTCCGACACGTCGTAGAGGTTGATCCGCCCCAGCACCTCGCCGTCGGCGTCGGTCACCACATGGAAGTGACAGACGCCCGCCTCCTGCTCGGCGAGCAGGGCGCTCAGCCGCTCGTCGAACCGGGCAAAGTACTCATCGCCCCGGTCCGGGACGGACGCGGCGAAGTACGCGCGGTTCTCCCGCTCGAAGGCGAGGAGCGCGGGGCCATGGTCCAGGCGGAGCGGCTGCAGCTCGGGCATGCCGGGACTGTACGCATTCCGGCATGCCCGTGTCCCCGGCTTTTTGTGTCCCGCGTGGGCGCCGGCCTCAGGCGGCGATCCGCCCGCGCGCGAGCACCCGTGCCGTCTCCGTCACCCGGCGGCCCAGGTGCTCGGCCGTGGCGATGTCGGCCTTGTGGACACCCTCGGGGCCCTGGTCGTTGTTGCTCTGCGCGGCGGCGCCGGAGAAGAAGCCGAGGCGGTTGAGGTCGTTCTCGGAGGCGGTGCTGGAGTTCCAGCCGGGGAGCAGGCCGAGGTTGACCCAGTGCATGCCGTGCTGGGCGGCGAGGGTCTGGAAGAACTGCAGGGTGTGCAGCTTGTCGCCGCTCTTGGAGGCCGAGTTGGTGAAGCCGGCGGCCAGCTTGTCCTGCCAGGCACGGGTGTACCAGCGGTTGGAGGTGCCCTCGGCGAAGACATGGAAGGCGCCGGAGGCGGTGCCCATGTAGGTGGGCGAGCCGAAGACGATCGCGTCGGAGCGGTCCAGCGTCTCCCACTGCTCGTCGGTGATCTCGTCGACCTTGATCAGGTGCACCTCGGCACCCGCGTCCGCGGCACCGGCGCGGACGGCCTCGGCGAGGACGGCGGTGTGGCCGAAGCCGGAGTGGTAGGCGATGGAAACGACAGGGGTGGTCACAGAGACTCCTCGAATGGGCAGCTCGAAAGCAGTAACCAAAGAAAAGCACTAACTTCTAGATAGTGCAAGCTGGTGGTTAGCGCTGTGCGCGCGTATCCTCGTGGGCATGACCGCCGGTATGACCGCCACCGCCCAGGACCACGCCGACCAGGCCTACGACGACCTCGCCTACGACGTCTTCGCCAAGGCCTGCCCGTCCCGCGGCACGCTGGAGCACGTCACGGGCCGCTGGGGCGGACTGACGCTCGGCGCGCTGTACGAGGGCTCGCTGCGCTTCAACGAGCTGCGCCGCCGGGTCGACGGGGTGAGCGAGAAGATGCTGTCCCAGACGCTGCACGCGCTGGAGCGCGACGGCCTGGTGCACCGCGAGGCACAGCCGACCAACCCGCCGCGCGTGGACTACGAACTGACCCCCCTGGGCCGCCAGGTCGCCGAGCGTCTGCTGGCGCTCATCCACTGCGTGGAGGGCGCCATGGACGACGTCCTCGCGGCACGCGCGCGTTACGACGAGACGCGCGGCGCCCTCTGACACTTCGGGCAGAAGTAACTGGACCGGTTCATCCAGGGGCGGCGACGGATCGGCGTGCCGCACCGCCCGCAGGGCTCGCCCTCACGGCCGTACGCGTCCAGGGAGCGGTCGAAGTAGCCCGACTCGCCGTTCACGTTGACGTACAGGCTGTCGAAGCTGGTGCCGCCGACGTCGAGGGCCGCGTTCATCACGTCCCGGATGTGGCCGAGGAGTCCGGCCGTGACCGGGCGGGTGAAGTTCGCCGTCGGGCGCTCGTAGTGGATGCGGGCGCGCCACAGCGCCTCGTCCGCGTAGATGTTGCCGACCCCGCTGATCAGCGACTGGTCCAGCAGGGCCCGCTTGATGGTGGTCCGCTTGCGGCGCAGCGCCTGGTGGAAGGCCTCGTCGTCGAACAGCGGATCGAGGGGGTCGCGGGCGATGTGCGCGATGA
Source organism: Streptomyces roseochromogenus subsp. oscitans DS 12.976 (assembly GCF_000497445.1). NCBI lineage: Bacteria > Bacillati > Actinomycetota > Actinomycetes > Kitasatosporales > Streptomycetaceae > Streptomyces > Streptomyces roseochromogenus. The sequence goes on from NZ_CM002285.1 coordinate 2,685,800, forward strand.
CGTCGGGCAGGCCGTCGGGGGTGTTGTCGTGCAACGACAGCCCGCCGAAGGTGCGTTGGTCGACGAAGCGGAGTTCGGTGCCGAGGGAGTCGGCGAACCGGACCCGGATGCGCAGGTGCTTCTCGTCCGGCGTCTCATGGGGCTGCACCAGCAGCTGGCCGCTCATACCGAGGTGGGCGAGGACGGACTGGTTCGTCTCCTCCAGCGGCAGCCACAGGTACTTGCCACGGCGGCTGGGCGTGCCGATGTGGTGTCCCTTGAGCCGGTGCGCGAAGTCGTCCGCGCCCGCGAGGTGCCGGCGCACGGCGCGCGGGTGCAGCACCTCGACCTCGGCGACGGTGCGGTGCGCGACCCAGCGCGCGAGGCCGCGCCGGACGACCTCGACCTCGGGCAACTCGGGCATCGGGACCCCCGTACAGAGCGGTGGATGAGCGAGCGCCCGCCCCGTCGGAAACTGCGGGGCGGGCGCTCGGTACTGCTGGTACTGCTGTTGGGTCAGGCGGGAGCGGACGACGAGGCCTCGCCGCCCCCGGCGGCGGCCTCGACGGCCGCTACGGCCTCCTTGGCCTGCTTCGCCGCCTTGGCGCGCTCGTCCGCGGCGGCCTTGATGGCCCGCCAGGCGGACTCGGCAGCCTGCTGCTCCGCCTCCTTCTTGCTGCGGCCGGTGCCGGTGCCGTACGAGACGCCTCCGACGCGGGCGGCAGCAGTGAAGGTCTTCTCGTGGTCGGGGCCGGTCTCCGTGACGAGGTACTCGGGCACACCGAGCCCCTCGGTCGCGGTCAGCTCCTGGAGGGATGTCTTCCAGTCCAGGCCGGCTCCGAGGTTCGAGGACTTCTCGATCAGCGGGTCGAAGAGCCGGTGCACCAGCTCGGACGCCGAATCGAGGCCCTGGTCGAGATAGACCGCGCCGATCACCGCTTCCAGGGTGTCGGCGAGAATGGACGCCTTGTCCCGGCCGCCCGTGCCCTCTTCACCGCGGCCGAGCCGGATGAAGGAGCCCAGGTCGAGGCCGCGGCCGACCTCCGCCAGCGCACGCGAGTTGACCACCGCGGCCCGCAGCTTGGCCAGCTGGCCTTCGGGCAGGTCGGGGTGGGTGCGATACAGCGTGTCCGTGACGACGAGGCCGAGCACGGAGTCCCCGAGGAACTCCAGTCGCTCGTTCGTCGGCAGACCGCCGTTCTCATACGCGTACGAACGGTGGGTCAGCGCGCGCACCAGAAGGGCGGACTCGACCTGATAGCCGAGCCGCCCTTCCAGAAGCGTGTGGGACGAGGCCGTGTTGTCCGTTGCGTTCTTCTTTGGCGTGGACACGGTGCCTCTCACCAGCCGCTCAGACTTCGAGGACCTGGCGCTTGTTGTAGGTGCCGCAAGACGGGCACGCGATGTGCTGCTGCTTGGGCTCGTGGCAGCGCTCGCACGCAACCAGGGTGGGGACCGCAGCCTTCCACTGCGACCGGCGGTGGCGCGTGTTGCTGCGCGACATCTTCCGCTTCGGAACAGCCACGGCTACTTCTCCTGCTTCTCGTCGACGCCCGCTTCCGCTTCGGCGCCGCTCATCTCGTCCTTCTCGCCGTCCTTCGTGGAACCGGCGAGTCCCTGCAAAGCCGCCCAACGGATGTCGACGGCGTCGTGATGGTGGTCCGGGTCGTCCGCGAGCCGCACCCCGCACTCGGAGCACAGGCCCGGGCAGTCTTCCTGGCACACCGGCTGCATCGGCAGTGCGAGCACCACCGCATCGCGCAGCAGAGGTTCGAGGTCGAACAGTCCGTCCTCGAGGTAGAACCTGTCCTCGTCGTCCTCGGCGTCGTCGCCCGGTTCCGCGATCACGCGGCCCCGGTCGTCGGCGTCAGGGTACGAGAACAGTTCCTGGAAGTCCGCTTCGAGCTCCAGCCCGACCGGCTCCAGACACCTTACGCACTCCCCCTCGGCCTGTGCACGGGCGGTGCCTGTGACGAGCACCCCTTCCATGACCGACTCGAGCCGGAGTTCGAGCTCCACCGGGGCGCCGTGCGGCACTCCGATGACTCCCTGGATGCCGAGATCGGCGGGAGCGTCGATCGTGCGGGTCAGGCGCTGCAGCGCGCCAGGCCGCCGACCCAGCTCGTGTGTGTCGAACACAAGAGGGTTGCGGTGGTCGAGGCGGGCGTTGGAAGCCATTCCTGCTTTCGATCTTCGAGCTCGGAGGGTCGCCGCCCGTCGGTGCCGAGGGCAGCGGTGATCGCGGACGTACGCGCGACCGAAGAGCCAGGATACTGGACCTTTCGCTCTCGGCCCAATCCGGTGGTGAGCGCGCGGAGTCTTCCGCGCGTCACAGCCCCCGGCCCTGCTCGTACGCCCGCAGCTGCTCCGCGCTGATCATGCTCGTGTCGAAGAGGCTGGTCTCGTCGAGAGCATAGCCCTGCTGCGGCTGGGGCTGGTGGGGCTGCTGCTGGACCTGCTGCGGGTCGTAGGCGGCCTGCTGGGGGTCGTAGGCGCCTTGATAGGCATAGGGGTCGGCCTGCTGGTAGCCGTAGGGGTCCTGCTGGGCGTAGGCGGCGGGCTGCTGCGGGAAGCCCCCGTAGGGCTCCTGCTGCTGGTCGTAGCCGTAGGCCGGCTGCGGCTCGTACGACGGCTGCTGCGGCTGTTGCTGCGCCGGCTGGGCCGGGCGCTCGGCCGGGGTGTCCTGGTCCGCGAGGGCGGCGAGGTCGGCGAGGTAGTCGGCGTCGCTGGAGTGCTGGAATGTCGTGTTGTCGTCGGCGAGGGCGCCGAGGTCGTCCGTGGCGATCCGGCCGTGCAGCTTCTGCCGGCCGCGGCCGACGGCCTCCAGGGTCTTGGCGAGGACCGCCTCGAAGGCGCCCAGCTTGGCGTCGACGTACTGGTCGGCGGTGTGGCGCAGGGTCTCCGGGTCGTGGCTGCGCTCGGGGGCGTCCTCGTCCTCGTAGCCGTTCTCGTCCAGGCCGGGGCCGGTGCCGAGCAGCTTCTCGCGGCCACGGCCGACCGAGCCGAGGGTCTTGGTGAGGACGACCTCGAAGTTGGCGAGCTTGGAGTCGACGTAGTCGTCGGCCTCGGCGCGGATCTCCTCGGCCTCCTGGCGGGCCTCGGCGACGATCCGGTCGGCCTCGCCCTGGGAGCGGCGGGCGATCTCGGTGTCGGAGATCAGCGAACCGCGCTCGGCATGCGCGTTCTCGATGATCCGCTCGGCCTCCTGGCGGGCCTGCTCGACCATCTGCTCACGGCCGCCGATCAGCTCCTGCGCCTGCGCGAGGGAGCCGGGCAGGGCCTGGCGCACCTCTTCCAGCAGCGCGAGCAGCTCGGCGCGGTTGATCACGCAGGACGCCGACATGGGCATGGACCGGGCGCCTGAGACCGCGGAGACGATCTCGTCGAGCTTCTTCTGCACGTCCACCTGTGCTCGCCACTCTCTACAGCCGGGTTGGAGACGGACGGGACGACTGTAGCCCCATCAGTCCTTGCGCAGGCGCTTGTTCAGGGCCTCCAGCACCGGGGCGGGCACCAGGTGGGAGACGTCGCCGCCCCAGGCCGCGACCTCCTTGACCAGGGAGGAGGAGAGGAAGCTGTAGGTGGGGTTGGTGGGCACGAAGAGCGTTTCGACGCCGGTGAGGCCGTTGTTCATCTGCGCCATCTGCAGTTCGTAGTCGAAGTCGCTGACGGCGCGCAGGCCCTTGACGATGGCGGGGATGTCGCGCTGCTTGCAGAAGTCGACGAGGAGGCCGTGGAAGGCCTCGACCCGGACGTTGCCGTAGTCGGCGGTGACCTCGCGGATCAGCTCGATCCGCTCCTCGATCTCGAACAGGCCCTTCTTGGCCTTGTTGATCATCACGGCGACGTAGACCTCGTCGTACAGACGGGAGGCGCGGCCAATGATGTCGAGATGTCCGTTGGTGATCGGGTCGAACGACCCGGGACAGACGGCGCGGCGCACTTGTGATCCCTCGCTCTCCGGTCCGGTCATGGTGCGTCTTCGCACGTAGCGGCGGCGTGACCGTACCAAAACGTTCCCTCGCCGTAGCGACGGGACCGTAGGGCCTCGAAACCGTCCGGCCAGTGGAATGCGCCGCCTCTGGTGCTGCGCTCCACGGTGACCAGCGCGTCCTTCGCGATCCAGCCCAACGAGCGGAGTGTGAGGAGAATCTCGCGAAGATCGTCATCTGTGACGGCGTACGGGGGGTCGAGGAAGACGATGTCGTACGGTGCGGCGGGGGGCGCGGTTTTGATTACTTGTTCCGCTTTGCCCGCTCTTACCTCTGCGCCGGGCAGGCCCAGGTTTTTCACGTTCTCACGGACGGTTCTGGCTGCGCGGGCGTCGGCCTCGACCAGGAGGGTGTGGCTCGCGCCCCGGGACAGAGCCTCCAGGCCCACGGCGCCGGAGCCGGCGTAGAGGTCGAGGACGCGTGCGCCGTCCAGGGGGCCGCCCAGGAGGGACTGCCAGGTGGAGAAGAGGCCCTCGCGTGCGCGGTCCGATGTCGGCCGGGTTCCGGTGCCGGGCGGTACTGAGAGGCGCCGTCCGCCTGCCCGGCCGGCGATCACGCGGGTCATGGTGGGGTCCTTCTTCTTGGGCGGCTTTACCGTTCATTGTGGCTGGTCGCGCCCGCGCGGCGGTAGCCGCATGGTCCATGCAGCCCCGCGCCCCTCGGGCAGGTCACCTCTAGCCCTTTTCCAAGTACTGCTCCCTCTCCTCGTCCAACAGGGCGTCCAAGGCCGTACGCAAGCCGGGAAGTTGCTGCAGCTCCGGATCCGCCGCTACGACCGCCGCCGCCTCCTCCCTCGCCTCCGCGATGACCTCCTCGTCCTCGATGACCGCGAGGACGCGCAGGCTGGTGCGGGCGCCGGACTGGGCCTGGCCGAGAACGTCGCCCTCGCGGCGCTGTTCGAGGTCGATGCGGGAGAGCTCGAAGCCGTCGAGGGTGGAGGCGACGGCGTTCAGGCGCTGGCGGGCGGCGCTGGCCTCGGGCATCTCGGAGACCAGGAGACAGAGACCGGGAGCCGAGCCACGGCCGACGCGGCCGCGGAGCTGGTGGAGCTGGGAGACACCGAAGCGGTCGGCGTCCATGATCACCATGGCGGTGGCGTTGGGGACGTTGACGCCCACCTCGATCACGGTCGTGGCGACCAGGACGTCCGTCTCGCCGGCGGCGAAGCGGCGCATCACCGCGTCCTTGTCGTCAGGGTGCATACGGCCGTGGAGGACCTCGACCTTCAGGCTCTGGAGGGGGCCCTTGGCCAGCTGGTCCGCCACGTCGAGGACGGCCAGGGGCGGACGCTTCTCGGCCTCGTCCTCCGGGGACTTCTTCGCCTTCTTCGGGTCGGCGGCCTCATCGATGTCGTCGCCGATGCGAGGGCAGACGACGTACGCCTGATGGCCGTTCGCCACCTCCTCGCGGATCCGCTCCCAGGCGCGGGCGAGGAAGTGCGGCTTGTCGGCGGCGGGGACGACATGGCTGGCGATCGGGGAACGGCCGGCCGGGAGCTGGTCGAGGACGGAGGTCTCCAGGTCGCCGAAGACCGTCATGGCGACCGTGCGCGGGATGGGGGTGGCCGTCATGACCAGGAGGTGGGGAGGCTGCTTTCCCTTGCCGCGCAGGGCGTCTCGCTGTTCCACGCCGAAGCGGTGCTGTTCGTCCACCACGACCAGGCCGAGGTCATGGAACTGGATCTTGTCCTCGATCAGGGCGTGGGTGCCGATGACGATGCCGGCCTCGCCGGTGACCAGGTCCAGCAGGGCCTGGCGGCGGGCGGCGGCGCCCATGGAGCCGGTGAGCAGCACGACCTTGGTGGCGTGCTCGGTACCGCCCAGCATGCCGCCCTCGGCCAGCTCGCCCATCATCTCGGTGATGGAGCGGTGGTGCTGCTGGGCGAGGACCTCGGTGGGCGCGAGCATGGCCGCCTGCCCGCCGGCGTCGACGACGGCGAGCATGGCGCGGAGGGCCACCATGGTCTTCCCACTGCCGACCTCGCCCTGCAGCAGGCGGTGCATCGGGTGTTCCGTGGCGAGGTCGTCGAAGATCTCCTTGGAGACCTTCTGCTGGCCCTCGGTGAGGGTGAAGGGCAGGCGGTCGTCGAAGGCCGCGAGGAGGCCGTCTGGCTTCGGGCGGCGGGGGGCGGCCGGGAGCTGGGCGTCCGCGTGGCGGCGGCGGGCCAGGGCGACCTGGAGGACGAAGGCCTCGTCCCACTTCAGGCGGGCGCGGGCGTCCGCGATGTCGGCCTTGGTGTGCGGGCGGTGGATCTTGAGGATGGCCTCGGGGAGGGGGAGGAGCGCGCGGCCCTCGCGGAGGGACTGCGGCAGCGGGTCGAGGGCCTCCTGGGCGGTGGGCAGGACCGTCTGGACCGCCTTGCCGATCTTCCAGGACTCCAGTTTGGCTGTGGCGGGGTAGATGGGGATCAGCGCGCCGGCCCAGCTCTCGACCGTCTCGTCGCTGTCGCCTCGCAGCAACTCGTAGGCCGGGTGGGCGAGTTGGAGGCGGCGGTTGAAGACGGAGACCTTGCCGGCGAACATCGCGCGTGTGCCCGGCAGCAGCTCCTTGTGGGGTTTGTGGACGCCGTTGCCGAAGAAGACCAGCTGGAGCCGGCCGCTGCCGTCGGTGATCGTGACCTCCAGGCGCTGGCCCTTGCCGCGGGGGGCCTTGGCGGAGGCGAAGGTGTGCAGCCGGGCGTCGGCCACCTGGGCGACCACTGTGACGTGCTCGTCCATGGGGAGGTCGGCGAGATGGGTGAGCTGGCCGCGCTCCTCGTATCTGCGCGGGTAGTGGTGGAGGAGGTCGCCGACGGTGCGCAGGCCGAGGTGCTCGGCCATCACCTTCGCGGTGGCGGGGCCGAGCACTGACTTCAGTGGCTGCTTCAGTGGTTCTTCCAGTGCGGGCACGAGATCCATTGCACACCACGGCACTGACAATGCCGTAGACGCCGCCCTGCGGAACACGCTGGCGCTGCCCTGCGGATTCGGCCGAACAGCCGTTAACATCCGGGAAACCCCTGGTCAGGTGGGCTGATCCGGCTCTAGGATGGCGCGCTCCGGCCATCCTTCGCGGTCACCGCCTCGCCGGGACCGCCCGACCCCGCGCCGCACCCGCTCCCCCCTCCGGCGCAGTGACGATGGACTCCCAGACCTCACAGTCAGCCCAGGCATCCCAGTCACCTCACTCACCTCACACGTTCCAGGTCGACCTGCGCGGTCTGGTGGACCTGCTCTCCCATCACCTCTACTCCAGTCCCAGGGTCTATCTGCGCGAGCTGCTGCAGAACGCCGTCGACGCCGTCACCGCGCGGCGCGCCGAACAGCCGGACGCCCCGGCGCGGATCCGGCTGCACCCGGCGGACGGCGGCCTGCGGGTGGAGGACAGCGGCATCGGCCTCACCGAGGCGGACGTGCACGAGCTGCTGGCCACCATCGGGCGCAGCTCCAAGCGGGCCGAGAGCCTGCAGGAGGCCCGCTCGGGCTTCCTCGGCCAGTTCGGCATCGGTCTGCTCGCCTGTTTCCTGGTCGCCGAGCGGATCCGGGTGGTCAGCCGCAGCGCCCGTACGCCCGGCACGCCGCCGGTGGAGTGGATCGCGCGCGACGACGGCTCGTACACCGTGCGCACGCTGGACGGCTCGGCGCGGCCCGAGCCGGGCACCACCGTGTATCTCACCGCCCGCGCGGGAGCCGCCGAGTGGCTGGCGCCGGAGCGGGTGCTGACCCTGGCCCGCGACTTCGGTGCGCTGCTGCCGTACGACGTCCGGGTGGGCGAGGAGCCGGTCACCGAGTTGCCCGCGCCCTGGGACCGGCCGTACCCGAGCCCGGTGAGCAGACGGGCGGCGCTGGCCCGGCACTGTCGCGAGCTGTTCGGTTTCGCGCCGCTGGACTCGATCGACCTGGACGTGCCGCTGGCCGGGATCCGCGGGGTGGCGTACGTGCTGCCCGCGGCCGTGAGCCCCGCCCAGCGGGCGACCCATCGGGTGCACCTGAAGGGCATGCTGCTGACCGAGCGGGCCGAACAGCTGCTCCCCGACTGGGCGTTCTTCGTGCGGTGTGTGCTGGACACCGACAGCCTGCGGCCCACGGCCTCGCGCGAGTCGCTGTACGAGGACGAGACGCTGGCCGCCGTGCGGGAGGCGCTCGGGACAAGGATTCGTTCGTGGCTCACGGGGCTCGCCGCCGGTGATCCCGAACGGCTGACGGCCTTCCTCGCCGTGCACCACCTGGGCGTGAAGTCCCTCGCCCGGCACGACCGCGGCATGCTGCGCACAATGCTGCCCTGGCTGCCGTTCGAGACCACCGACGGGCAGCTGTCCCTGGAGGAGTTCGCGCAGCGGCACCCGGTGGTGCACTTCACGCGGACCGTCGAGGAGTACCGGCAGGTCGCGCCGATCGCCTCGGCGCAGGGCGTCGGGGTCGTCAACGGCGGCTACACGTACGACAGCGAGCTGGTCGAGGCGCTGCCGGCGGTGCGGCCGGGGACGGTCGTCGCCGAGCTGGACGCGGACACCGTGACCGCGCACCTGGACGCGGTCGACCCGGGCGAGGAGCTGGCCCTGACCGGCTTCCTGGCGGCCGCGCGGGCCCGGCTCGACCCGTTGAACTGCGACGTCGTACTGCGCGCCTTCCACCCGTTGTCGGTGCCCGCGCTGCATCTGGACGACCGGGCCGCCCGGCACGAGCAGGCGCGCGCGGCGGCCGAGGAGCAGGCCGACGACCTGTGGGCGGGCATCCTGGGCTCGCTGCGCGGCAGCGCGCCACGCGCGCGTCTGGTGCTCAACCATCTCAACCCGCTGATCCGGCGCATCGGTTCGCTGAAGGACCGGGAACTGATCGGCACCGCCACCGAGTCGCTGTACGGGCAGGCCCTGCTGATGGCGCAGCGCCCGCTCCGGCCGGCCGACTCGGCGCTGCTGAACCGGGCGTTCATCGGCCTCCTGGAATGGGCCACACACGGCGAGTCCACACACGGCGAGTCCGCGCATGGGGAGGGCGATCGCTGATGGGACAAATCGACGGAATCGACGGGAGCGACGGGGGCGACGGGAGCACGGACTTCGACGCGCTGCGCCGGGCGCTGGCGGAGAACGCCGAGCAGCCGGAGGGCCCGGCCCGCAACGCGCGCGCGGAGCAGCTGCTCGCCGAGGCCGAGCGGCTGAACATCCCGCTCGCCGTGATCGAGGCGCTCGGACACCAGCTGAAGGTCTACAACTACAGCTCCGAGAAGGACAAGATGTTCGTCCCGTTCGCGCGGCTGCTGCGCATGTGGGACGAACATCCGGAGGACTTCGACGAGTACGAGGCGCACTCGCTGCACTGGGTCTTCAAGTGGATGTCGGCGGGCATGCTGGACCAGCCGCACATCCCGCTCGCCTCGATCGAGAAGTGGCTCGGCGAGATGGCGCACCGCTACCGGCTCGCCGGGTACTCCGAACGGGCCGTGCACAGTGCCGAGTTCAGCGTGGCCGAGCACATCGGGGACGTGGCGCGCGCGGAGCGGGCGTACGCGGCGTGGCTCGCCTCGGACCGGGACGCGATGGCCGACTGCCACGCGTGCGAGCTGCATGCGCAGGGCATCTGGCAGGTCACGCGCGGCCGGGACGCCGAGGCGCTGGAACTGTGGCGGCCGGTGCTGGAGGGCGAGTTCGCCTGCGCGCATGAGCCGCACACCGTGCTGGCCTCCTCGCTGGCCCCGCTGCTGCGCCTGGGGCGCGTGGACGAGGCGCGCGCCCACCATCTGCGGGGCTTCCGCCTCGTACGCCCGATGGAGTCGATGCGCGGCGCCTACGCCGACCATGTGGAGTTCTGCGCGCTGACCGGCAACGAGGCGCGCGGCCTGGAGCTGCTCGCCGAACGGCCGGCGTACTTCACGGACACCGGGCATCCGCGCAGCCGGCTGGACTTCCTGGCCGTGGTGGCGCTGCTGATGGACCGGCTGACCGGGCTGGGACTCGCCGGACAGCGGGTCCCGGGGCCGGCCGGGCGGTCCTGGACCGCGGGGGAACTCGCCGGGCACGCGCGCGAGGAGGCGCTGGAGCTGGCCGAGCGGTTCGACCGGCGCAACGGCACGTCGTATGCCGGCGAGCGGACACGCGCGCGCATGGCGCAGCGGCCGCTGACGGACCGGCTGCCGCT
>NZ_CM002285.1:2696642-2713887 GCF_000497445.1 Streptomyces roseochromogenus subsp. oscitans DS 12.976
ATCGCCGACCACGAGGCGATGGCCCGCGGCCCCGAGGGCGCCGAGCTGTTCGAGCGGGCGGCGGCGCTGTACACGGAGGCGGGCGACCTCGGCGAGGCACTGGCGGCACGCGCGCGTGGCGCGTACGTCCGCGCCCTGACGGGCGAGGTGGACGCGGCTCTGGAGGCGGTCACCGGACTGTACGACGAGGCGCTCGCGCTGTACGCCGACGAGGCCACCGGCGTACGGCAGACGGCCTCGGTGGTGATGAGCCGGGCCCGGATCCTGACTGCGGTGCGTGCACGCCGGATCCGGCGCGGCGGCCGCCGCGGAGCGCCTCGCCCGGGCCGAGCAGGCCGTGCGTGAGGTGCTCGCGCTGGTCGGGGGGCGGGTCGCGGACGACGTACGGCTGGCCGCCCGGGACGCGGAGGCGCGCGGGATGCTCGCCGAGCTGGCGCTGCTGCGCGGGGACGGCGACCGGGCCGCGGAGCTGTTCCGGCGGGCGGTCGACGGGTATGTGAGCGCCGGGCTGCCGTGGTTCGCGGTGGAGTACGAGGCGCAGCTCGCCGCCCTGGCCCACCAGGCCGGTGACCTGGCCGAGGCCGAGCGGGCGCTGCGCTCCGCCCTGGAGCACGGCGGGCCGTACGTGGAGCCGGTCGGGCGGGCGCAGCTGCATCTGCAGCTCGCGGAGATCGTCGGCGCGCGGGGTGCGGTCGCCGAGGCCGCCGAGCACGCGTGGGAGGCCGCGCACTGGGCCGACGAGGCGGGCGCCGGGGGTACCCCCTCCGGGGGCAGCGCGCTGGGCGGCTGGGCGCGACAGCAGCTGGGCGGGCTGCTGCTGCGCCAGGGCCGCTGCGCGGAGGCCGCCGAGGTGCTGGAGTCGGCGCTGGCCGAGCTGTCCGCCGAGACGCACGGCGACGGGGCCGTCGTCCAGGCACGGTGGTGGCTCGGCGACTGCCTGAGCGAGCTGGGTGATCACCGCGCGGCCGCCGAACACCGGCTGCGCGCGGCCGAGATCGCCCGGCTCTGGCCCGAGCAGCAGGACCACGCCACGCTCGCCCATCTCGCCGGCGAGTCGCTGAGCAAGGCCGGTCTGCTGGAGGAGGCGGATCAGGCCTACGCGCGTGCGGGCGAGCTGTGGCACGCGCTGGGCAACGCACCTTTCCGCGTCCGCTCGTTGCGGGCCCGTGGCTGGCTGGCGCTGCGCGGGGACGGCGGAGCGGAGGGTGCGCGCGAGCTGATGGCGGAGGCGGTGCGGGAGTGCGAGCGGGCGCTGGAGGCCGCCGCGGACCCGTTGGCCCGGGAGCAGCTCGGCACCGAACTGGCCCACACTCACCGTCAGTTCGGCGATCTGCTGGCCCGCTCGGTGGACGAGGAGGCCGAAGACGGCGTGATCCAGGCCGCGTTCGAGGCGGCGCTGGTCCAGCTGGACCGGGCGGCCGCACTGTTCGGCACTCTGGGCGCGGACGGGCTCCACGACCGTACCGGCACCGAACTCGCCGCCGGCTGGCTGGCGGCCGACCTCGGCCGGCCCGCGGAGGCGGCGGCACGCGCGCGTGCCGTACTCGCGGCCTATGAGGACACGGACGACACCGACGACACGGACGAGACCGTACGGGCCCGGCGGGCGGAGGCGGCCCAGTTGCTCGAACAGTGAGGCGGCGTCGGGTCACTCCACGCCGATGAGCAGCAGCGTCCCCTGCCGGCCGCCCCGGTACACCACGGTGTCCACGGCGAGGTAGGACTCCCGTACGCGTGCCTCCAGGTGCTCGGCGATGGTCTCGGGGGCCTCGTCGCCGACGACGAGGGTGACCAGCTCGCCGCCGGCCTGGAGCATGCGGTCGAGGACGGTCGCGGCGGTGGCGGCGATGTCGGGGCCGATGACCGCCACGTCGCCGTCGATCAGTCCGAGCACGTCGCCGGCCTGGCAGATGCCGGCCGTCGTCCAGGACTGGTGTTCGGCGACGACGACCTCGGCGTACCGGGTGGCGCCCGCGGCCGCGGTCATCTGGACGACGTCCTCGTCGAACCGGCGCTCCGGCTCGTGCACGGCGAGCGCGGCGATGCCCTGGACGGCCGAGCGGGTCGGGATCAGGGCCACCCGGATGCCCTCGGTGCGGGCCTGCTCGGCGGCCGCGGCGGCCGTGTGGCGCAGTTCGGCGTCGTTGGGCAGCAGGACGACCTCGCGCGCGTGGGCGCGCCGCAGCGCCTGCACCAGCTCCCCGCTGGCGGGCGGTTCCCCGGGGCGTGCGAGGACGGTCGTGGCGCCCGCCTCGCTGTACAGCCCGGCCAGACCCTCGCCCGGTACGACGGCGACGACGGCCCGCTGGGCGCGCTCGCGCGGGAGCCGCTCGCCGCCGGTGTGCGCGTCGCCGAGACCGAAGTGGGTGATCCGGATCCGGTACGGCCGCCCGGCCTCGACGCCCGCCTCCACGGCGGCTCCCGCGTCGTCGACGTGCACATGGACGTTCCACAGCCCGTCGCCGCCGACCACCACCAGGGAGTCGCCGAGGGCGTCGAGGCGGGCCCGGAGCCGGGCCACGGCCGGGTCGTCGGCCTCCAGGAGATAGATCACCTCGTAGGCGGGCCCGCCGTCGTCGGACGTGTCGTCGCAGAGGCCGGCATCGGCAGCAGCATCGGAAAGGGGCTCCACGCGCGCGTACCCGCCCGAAACGGCCTCCGGGACGGTCGGCGTCTCCCGTACCGCCTCCCCCGTGAACGCCTCCACCAGCGCACCGAGAACCGCCACGAGCCCCTGCCCGCCCGCGTCGACCACTCCGGCCCGGCCGAGCACGGCCAGCCTGCCCCGGTGTGGCCGCCAGGGCCGTCCGCGCGCCCTCGTAGGCCGCCCGCGCGACCGTCCCGCAGTCGCCCTCGGCCCCTTCGGCGGCCTCTGCGGCGGCCGAGGCGACCGTCAGCACCGTGCCCTCCACGGGGTGGGCCACGGCCTGCCGGGCGGAGTCCGCAGCACGCCGCAGCGCCAGCCGCAGCCCGGCACCGTCGATGTGGGGCGTCTCACGCCCGGTGTCATCGGCGAGCACCTGTGCCATGCCCCGCAGCAGCTGCGCCAGGATCGTCCCGGAGTTGCCGCGGGCCCCGATGAGCGCCCCGTGGGCCATCGCGTGCGCGGCGTCCGCGAGGGACGGCTCCCCGTCACCCGTCTCGTACCCGGCGAACACCGCCTCCACGGCCGTGGCCGCCGACTCCAGGGTGAGGTAGAGATTCGTTCCGGTGTCGCCGTCGGCCACCGGATAGACGTTGATCGCGTCGATCTCCGCACGCGCGCGCCCCACCGCCGCGAGCGCCAGACCGCACCAGGTGCGCACCGCGAGAGCATCGAGGAATGTCTGCGGCACCTGCGCCACCTGCGCCTCCCTGAACTGGCTGGACGTGGTCGCAGCGTAGACCGTGGGACCCTGTCCGCCGGAAGTGGGCCGGGAGCGGGGCCCTGAGCTGCCATGGTAGTTTCGTTGTACGGGCGCAGCCGTTGTATGCTGCTCCGGTTGCCCGATCTGATCGGGCTGTTCCCCTGGCAACGCCACTCAGATCTCAGGTCGTACGATCTCGATCCCGGCATGCCGGGATTAACCGTAAGTGCATCTGAAGTCTTTGGAGTGACCCGTGGCTGCCAACTGCGACGTCTGCGGCAAGGGGCCGGGCTTCGGCAACAACATCTCGCACTCGCACCGCCGTACGTCCCGCCGCTGGAACCCGAACATCCAGCGTGTGCGTACCGTGGTCGGCGGGACGCCGAAGCGCGTGAACGCTTGCACCTCGTGCATCAAGGCCGGCAAGGTCTCGCGCTGACGCCAACAGCTGAGCGCGCGGCCACTGCTGGTTCGCTGCACTGAGCCGGTCCACCTGAGGGTGGGCCGGCTTTTTGCCGTACCCGAAAGCGCCTTTGCCGTACCCGGAAACGCTGGCCGCCTGCCGGAATCCGCTGACCGGCCGGCCAGGGGGCGGGTGGCGCTGCTCGGGGACGCCGGGTACGGCGCCACCATGGGCGGGACGGGCACCGGCGTGGCGATCGTCGGCGCGTATGTGCTCGCCGGTGAACTCGCCCTCGCCGGCGGCGATCATCGTACGGCCCTCGCGGAGTACGAGAGCCGGATCACGGGCTTCGCCAAGGGCTGCCAGAAGATCTCCGGCAACGCGGGCCCGTTCTTCGCGCCGCCCACCGAACGGCGCATCCGCAGCCGCGACCGGATGTACCGGCTGCTCAGCTCGTGTCTGCTGGCCGGCTTCTTCAAGCGGCTCACCGAGAGGGCGGCCACGGACATCGAGCTGCGCGACTACCCGGCGTGAGGCTCGCGCAGCGCCCACCCGTGGTCCACCGGGCCGATGCCGGCGCCCAGCGCGAACCCGGCCGCGATCGCCCCGGTGACGTACTCCTTGGCCTGCGTGACCGCGTCCGGCACGGTGAGTCCCTTCGCCAGCCCCGAGGCGATCGCGGAGGCCAGGGTGCAGCCGGTGCCGTGGGTGTGCCGGTTGTCGTGGCGGCGGGCGCGCAGCCAGTGCTCGGATGAGCCGTCGGTCAGCAGGTCGACTGCCTGGCTCCCGCCCGCCCGCCCGGCCTCCACGGGCAGATGCCCGCCCTTGATCAGCACCCACCGCGGCCCGTACGCCAGCACGGCTTCCGCCGCTCGCCGCAGATCGTCCTCGGACTCGACGCGCACCCCGGTGAGTTGGGCCACCTCGTCGAGGTTGGGGGTGGCCACGGTGGCCGCCGGCAGCAGCTTCGTCCGTACGGAGTCCAGGGCGGAGGCGGCCAGCAGAGGGTCGCCGTGCTTGGAGACGCCGACCGGGTCCACCACGGCCGGCGCGTCCGTGCCGGAGATCAACTCGGCCACCGCTTCGACCAGTTCCGCCGAGGCCAGCATGCCGGTCTTCACGGCCTGCACGCCGATGTCGTCGACGACGCTGCGGTACTGGGCCCGTACGGCCTCCACGGGCAGTTCCCACGCGCCCTGCACGCCCAGCGAGTTCTGCGCGGTCACCGCGGTGATCACGCTCATCCCGTGCACCCCGAGCGCCAGCATCGTCTTCAGGTCGGCCTGGATGCCGGCACCGCCGCCGGAGTCCGAACCGGCCACCGTGACCACGCGCGGGATCATGACTCGATGTCCCCGAAGTGGTCCCAGCCGCCCTTGTTGGTCCAGGGCGCTCCGTCGACGGTCACCTGGGGCAGTGCGGAGGGGTTGAGGACCTCGCCGATGACCTTCCAGCGGGCCGGCAGCTTGGTGTCCGCCGGGAAGGTCGCGACGATCGCGTGGTCCTCTCCCCCGCTCAGCACCCACTGCAGCGGGTCGACGCCGACGGCCTGACCGATGTCGTTCATCTGGGTCGGGATGTCGATCGCTCCGGACCGGATGTCGATACGGACTTTGCTGGCCTCGGCGATGTGCCCGAGGTCGGCGATCAGCCCGTCGCTCACGTCGCACATCGCGGTCGCACCGAGCGCGGCGGCGGCCGGGCCCGCGTGGTAGGGCGGCTCGGGGCGGCGGTGGGCCTCGACGAAGGCGCGCGGGGAGCGGAAGCCGCGGGAGAGGACCGCGTAGCCGGCCGCGGACCAGCCCAGCCAGCCCGTGACGGCCACCAGGTCGCCGGGCTGGGCGCCGGCGCGGGTGACGGGCTCCTGGTTGCGCAGATCGCCGAGCGCGGTGATCGACACCATGATCGTGTCCCCGCGTACGACGTCACCGCCGACCACGGAGGCGCCCGCGACCTGGCACTCGTCGCGCAGGCCGTCCATCAGCTCACTGGGCCAGGTCACCGGGAGTTCGGCCGGCACGACCAGGCCGAGCAGCAGGGCGGTCGGTACGGCGCCCATCGCGGCGATGTCGGCGAGGTTCTGCGCCGCCGCCTTGCGCCCGACGTCGTAGGCCGTGGACCAGTCGCGGCGGAAGTGCCGCCCTTCCAGCAAGATGTCGGTGCTCGCCACCACCCGCCGGTCGGGCGCGGCGACCACCGCGGCGTCGTCGCCGGGGCCTACCCGCACCGCCGGGGTGGTGGTGAGACGGGAGGTGAGCTCCCTGATGAGCCCGAACTCACCGAGCTCACCAACAGTGCCCTTCATTGCCCTTGCTCCCCTTCTCTGCCTTGCCGTGCCCACTCGCGCGTCATCAGTGTCCCCGATACGGTCGAGATGACCGTCGACACGGTCCTTCACGGCCGTCGACACGGTCGCGCAGACCGTCAACTTCCGTCGTGCCTGCACCCTGGCGCGCAAGCCCGGTTCCCGCAGGTCTCCCCGCGGGGAGCGGCAACGCGATACCGTGGCGTTCCTTTTCCCCACATGATCCTCGTGGCCGCCCTGGAGGTTCCGTGGTACAGGCGTACATCCTGATCCAGACGGAGGTCGGCAAGGCGTCGACCGTCGCCGAAGTGATCGCCAAGATCCCTGGAGTGATCCAGGCCGAGGACGTGACGGGTCCGTACGATGTCATCGTGCGCGCCCAGGCCGACACGGTCGACGACCTCGGTCGCATGGTGGTCGCCAAGGTCCAGCAAGTGGAAGGCATCACCCGCACCCTGACCTGTCCGGTCGTGCATCTGTAGCCCCCGTCTACGCTTGGCCGGTGAACATCTTCCGCCACCGGCCCTTCGGCCTGCTCGCGCCCGCGCTGCTGATCGCGGTCGCGGGCTGCTCATCAGCAGACGACAGCGCCACGGTGGCGGTTCCCAGCCCCGACGCGAAGACGGCGACGGTGTGCCGGAAACTGCACCGGGTGCTGCCGCACACGCTCGACGGACACGGCCGGGACGACCCCGAACCCCGGTCCGCCTACACGGCGGGCTGGGGAAACCCGGCGATCATACTGCGCTGCGGCGTCGTACGGCCGCCGAAGATGATCGATCCCAAGGTGGCCGAGGGCGGTGACCCCGACGCCATCGCGGGCGGGGTGAACGGCGTCGACTGGCTGATGGAGAAGCAGGGCGACGGCACCTGGCGGTTCACCACCGCGGGCCGCGAGGCCTATGTGCAGGTCAGCCTGCCCAAGGGGATGTCCGCGCAGGACGCGGGCACGGGGGTGCTCACGGATCTCGCGGACGCCGTGAAGAAGGCGATCCCCCAGGGGATCGCCTCCATGCGCGGATGACCTGCCGGGTGCTCAGCGCAGCCCGGTCGACCGGCGCAGCGCCGCCTGTACCAGTCGGTCGATCAGCTCCGGGTAGCTGACGCCGCTGGCCTGCCACATCTGCGGGTACATCGAGATCGGTGTGAAGCCGGGCAGGGTGTTGATCTCGTTGATCACGAACTCGCCGTCCTCGGTGAGGAAGAAGTCCGCGCGGACCAGGCCCTCGCAGGAGACCGCCTCGAACGCCTCGACCGCGAGCCGCCGCACCTCGGCGGTCTGCTCCTCGGTGAGCGGCGCGGGGACGATGCCGGGCGTGGAGTCGATGTACTTGGCCTCGAAGTCGTAGTACGCGTGCGTGTCCGGCGGCGGGATCTCGGCCGGTACGGAGGCGCGCGGCCCCTCCTCGAACTCCAGCACCCCGCACTCGATCTCGCGGCCCCGCACGGCGGCCTCGACCAGGATCTTCGGGTCGTGGGCCTGCGCTGTGGCGATCGCCTCGTCCAGGCCGGACAGGTCGTCGACCTTGGTGATGCCGATCGAGGAACCCGCGCGCGCGGGCTTCACGAACAGCGGCCAGCCGTGCTCGCCGGCCAGGTCGATGATCTTCTTGCGGGCGGCGGACTCGTCCTGCTGCCACTCACGGGGGCGGATCACCACGTAGGGGCCGACCTTCAGCCCGTAGGAGGTGAAGATCCGCTTCATGTACTCCTTGTCCTGGCCGACGGCCGAGGCGAGCACACCCGCGCCCACGTACGGCAGTCCGGACAGCTCCAGCATGCCCTGGAGGGTGCCGTCCTCGCCGTAGGGGCCGTGCAGCACCGGGAAGACCACGTCGACCTCGCCGAGCGCCTTGGGCACCGAGCCGGGCTCGCTGTAGACGACCTCGCGGTTCGCGGGGTCGACGGGGAGCACCACGCCGCCCTCGGTGGACTCGGCCAGGTCCTCGACGGCGGGTACCCGGCGGTCGGTGATGGCCATCCGCTCCGGCTCGTCGGCGGTGAGCACCCAACGGCCCTCCCGCGTGATGCCGATCGGCAGCACGTCGTACTTGGTCCGGTCGATGGCGCCGAGTACGGCGCCGCCGGTGACCATGGAGATCCCGTGTTCGGAGCTGCGCCCGCCGAACACGACGGCCACACGCGGCTTGCGCGCTGGCTGCTCAGGGCTCTGGGGAAGGTTCTCGGTGCTCATATCGCGTTGAGAGTACCCGTTGGTAGAGCCCTGATACAGCGGCGACTCAGGGGGTTCGCTCAGCGTCGCTCGGGCTTCGCGCTGCGCGACATCAGCTCCTTGAGAGCGACCACCGGCGGCTTGCCCTCGTGCACGATGTCCACGACCGTCTCGGTGATGGGCATGTCTACGCCGTGCCGGCGGGCCAGATCCGCCACCGACTCGCAGGACTTGACGCCCTCGGCGGTCTGCCTGGTGACGGCGATGGTCTCCTCGAGGGTCATGCCCTTGCCGAGGTTGGTGCCGAAGGTGTGGTTGCGGGACAGCGGCGAGGAGCAGGTGGCCACCAGGTCGCCGAGGCCCGCGAGTCCGGAGAAGGTCAGCGGGTCGGCGCCGAGCGCGACACCGAGCCGCGCGGTCTCGGCGAGGCCCCGGGTGATGAGCGAGCCCTTGGCGTTGTCGCCGAGCCCCATGCCGTCCGCGATGCCGACGGCGAGCCCGATGACGTTCTTCACGGCGCCGCCCAGCTCGCAGCCGACCACGTCGGTCTCCGTGTACGGCCGGAAGTACGGCGTGTGGCAAGCGGCCTGGAGGCGCTGCGCAACGGTCTCGTCGGTGCAGGCGACGACGGCGGCGGCGGGCATCCGGGCGGCGATCTCACGGGCCAGATTGGGCCCGGTGACGACCGCGATGCGGTCCGCGCCGACCTTGGCGACGTCCTCGATGACCTCGCTCATCCGCATGGTGGAACCGAGTTCGACGCCCTTCATCAGGGAGACGAGCACGGTGTCGGGTGCGAGCAGCGGGGTCCACTCGGCGAGGTTGGCGCGCAAGGTCTGGGAGGGGACGGCGAGGACGGTGAAGTCCGCGTCCCGCAGGGCCTCGGCCGGATCCGAGGTCGCTCTGAGATTCTCCGGGAGTTCGACGCCGGGCAGGTAGTCGGGGTTGGTCCGGGTGGAGTTGACGGCCTCGGCCAGTTCGGGGCGGCGGGCCCACAGGGTCACTTCACAGCCCGCGTCGGCGAGCACCATGCCGAAGGCGGTGCCCCACGAGCCGGTGCCCATGACCGCCGCCTTTACCGCCTTGCTCACTTGCTCTGCCCCTCCGGTTCCTTGCCCTGCGTCTGCGTCTGTGCCTGGGTGCGGCGCCGCTGTTCGATCCGCTCGCGGCGCGGGTCGTAGGGGGTCTCGGGCGCCTTCTCGCCGCGGATCTCCTCGAGCTGGCGGGTGATGGCCGCCATGATGACCTCGGTGGCCTCCTTCAGCAGGTCCGGGGTCATCTCCTTGCCGTAGAAGCGCGACAGGTCCACGGGCGGGCCCGCGAGCACGTGATGGGTCTTGCGCGGGAAGATGTTCGGCTTCTTGGCGTACGGCGGCAGCAGTTCGTTGGCGCCCCACTGGGCGACCGGGACGACCGGGCACTTGGTCTGCAGGGCCACGCGGGCGGCGCCGGTCTTGCCGGTCATGGGCCAGCCGTCCGGGTCGCGGGTCAGGGTGCCCTCGGGGTAGAAGGCGACGCACTCGCCGCGCTCCACGGCGTCGATCGCGGCGCGGAAGGCGCTCAGCGCGTCCGTGGACTCGCGGTAGACGGGAATCTGCCCGGTGCCGCGCATGGCGGCGCCGACGAATCCCTTCTTGAAAAGTCCGCTCTTCGCCAGGAATCGAGGAACCCGTCCGGTGTTGTACTGATAGTGCGCGTACGCGAAGGGGTCCACGTGGGAATTGTGGTTCACCACGGTGATAAATCCGCCCTCAGCCGGAATGTGCTCCATTCCGCGCCAGTCCCGCTTGATCAGAACGACCAGCGGCGGTTTGCAGAGCACCGCGGCGAAGCGGTACCAGAAGCCGATTCTGCGGCGGGGCACAAGGACACCTTCCTCTAGGGGCTGCCACCTCGGCGGGGGCCGCACAAGTGTCGCCCCAGGCCGCCGGTCTGTCGAGAACACCGTACGCCCGAGCGTCGGGCCGCCGACCGGCACGGGGGACAATGATCGCGAGGAGAGAGGGACGGTACGCCGGTGCAATGGACCTTGGTCATCCCGCTGAAGCCCCTGTCCCGGGCCAAGAGCAGACTCTCGGACACCGCCGCCGACGGTGTGCGGCCGGGACTGGCCCTGGCGTTCGCGCAGGACACGGTGGCCGCGGCGGTGTCCTGTACGGCGGTGGCGGATGTGGTGGTCGTCACGGACGACGAGCTGGCCGCGCGCGAGCTGGCGGCGCTGGGCGCCCGGATCGTCCCGGACGCCCCGGGAAGCGGGCTGAACGCCGCTCTGGCGCACGGCGCGGCGGTCGTACGGGAAAAGCGCCCGCGCACACCGGTCGCGGCGCTGAACGCCGATCTGCCGGCGTTGCGGCCGGCGGAACTCGCCGTTGTCCTGGGCGCGGCGGCGGAGTTTTCGCGGGCGTTTCTCGCGGACGCGGCGCAGCTGGGCACGACGTTGCTGGCCGCGGGGCCGGACGGGGAATTGCGGCCGGAGTTCGGTGTTGATTCCCGTTCCCGGCATCGCACCTCCGGCGCGCGGGAACTGGAGCTCGCCGGTGTCGATTCGGTACGACAGGACGTGGATACCGGGGACGATCTGCGGGCGGCGTTGGCCCTGGGGGTGGGACCGTATACGGCTGCGACATCGGCGGGTTTGCTGATCCCCGGGCCGTAAGGGCGCCCGGCGCGGGGGCTGGGCGGGGGTTCGGGGCGCTTGCCCGCAGCTACGGGGCGAATGCGGGTAACGGCTGCTGCAACCCCCTAGGGGCGCGGGGCTGTATCGATGTGCGGCTCCGCCGCGATGGGGGTCCCCCGGGTTCGGGCGAAGCCGAGAACTTGGGGGAGCGACGAGCCACGACGGGCCCGCAGCCCGCAGACGCCCCCGCCCCCACGGCGATACCCGGCACCAGAGCTACCCTGCAGCCATGCAAGCCACCGCATACACCTACGACCCGGAGACCCGCAGCGGACAGGTGCTCCTCGACGACGGCACCCCGGTGCCGTTCGACTGCGCCGCGTTCACCGCCGGAGGCCTCCGGTTGCTGCGCCCCGGCCAGCGCGTACGGATCGAGACCGAGGGGCGGGGCGACGCCCTGCGGATCACCCTCGTAACCCTTCAAACCCTGTAAATCCCCTTACACACGCCGCGGGCCGGACTCCTCAGGGGAGTCCGGCCCGGCGCGTGGGTGCCCGGCGGTCTTACGACGTCGCCTTGCGGGCGGTGGCCTTCTTCGCGGTGGTCTTGCGGGCCGTCGACTTCTTGGCCGGGGCCTTCTTCGCGGTGACCTTCTTCGCCGGGGCCTTCTTCGCCGTCGCCTTCTTGGCGGCGGCCTTCTTCGCGGCGGTGGTCTTGGCGGCCGCCGTGGTCTTCTTGGCGGTTGTCTTCTTCGCGGTGACCTTCTTCGCGGGGGCCTTCTTCGCCGCCGCCTTCTTGGCGGTGACCCTCTTCGCGGCCGCCTTCTTGGCGGTGACCTTCTTCGCCGCGGCCTTCTTGACCGTCGCCGCGGCACCGCCGGTCAGGCTGCCCTTCGGCGCCTTCTTGACCGAGACCTCGCCACCGCGCGGCAGCTTCTTCGAGCCGCTCACCAGGTCCTTGAAGCCCTGACCGGCGCGGAAGCGCGGCACGGAGGTCTTCTTGACCCGAACCCGCTCGCCCGTCTGAGGGTTGCGGGCGTAACGGGCAGGGCGGTCCACCTTCTCGAAGGACCCGAAGCCGGTGACCGAGACCCGCTCGCCCGCGACGACCGCGCGGACGATGGCGTCCAGGACATGATCGACAGCCTCGGCGGCCTGCTGACGGCCGCCCAACTTGTCGGCAATCGCTTCTACGAGCTGCGCCTTGTTCACGTCTTCCCCTTCGGAGACATCGCCAGAACGAAAGTGTTCAAGCTTTTTCGCACGTTAGGCAGATATATACCGCAAATCAAACACGAAACGGGCTTATCACCCTTGTGCCGCAACGGACTCGGTGGTCTCGGGCTGTTCAGTGCTCCTCGTCGGGGATCCGACCCTCGTCGAGGTCCTTGTTGAACCGCTCGAGCCGCCTTGCCGCAGCGGCCAGATCGTGCTTGGCCGCGGCCGTAATGACCAGCAGCTTCCGGGTCAGCGCCATCCGTACGCCCTCCGGGACTTGCAGTGCGCGCACTCTTGCGTGCGCTTCCTTGAGCTGGTTCGCGACCGCCGTATAGAGCTGGAGTTGGCCGTCGTGTTCCATGCACAGATTGTGCCATCTGGGGCGAGTTGTCGCCTGCGCAGGGGGCAACTGCCGCCTCAAATGGCCTTCCAGGCACTTGCGGAGGGCGCGATCCCAGCACTCACGTACCCAGACAACGTCCGTCGTAACGTGGGAAGTTGAGCGCTGCACAGCAGGTGTGCGGGGCCGTTCGGGGGCAGACATGGCCGTACCCCCGATCGTGGCGATCGGGGGTACGGACGGGGTTGTTGACGTGGCTGAAACCAGCCCCGCTCGGGGGGGCAGGATCAGGCCTGGAGGGTCTGCGGCTTGTGGGCGGGCCGCTTGGCCTCGTACGCGGCGATGTCGGCCTCGTTCCGGAGTGTGATGGAGATGTCGTCCAGGCCGTTCAGCAGCCGCCAGCGGGAGTTCTCGTCCAGCTCGAAGGAGGCGCTGATGCCCTCGGCACGCACCTCACGCGCCTCAAGGTCCACAGTGACCTCAGCCGTGGGGTCCGCTTCCGTCAGCTCCCACAGCGCGTCCACGATCTTCTGGTCCAGCACCACCGTGAGCAGGCCGTTCTTCAGCGAGTTGCCCCGGAAGATGTCCGCGAAACGGGCGGAGATCACGGCCTTGAAGCCGTAGTTCTGCAGCGCCCAGACGGCGTGCTCACGCGAGGAGCCGGTGCCGAAGTCGGGGCCGGCGACCAGGACCGTGGCGCCCTGCCGCTCGGGGCGGTTGAGGATGAAGTTCTCGTCCTTGCGCCAGGCCTCGAACAGCCCGTCCTCGAACCCGTCCCGCGTGACCTTCTTGAGCCAGTGAGCAGGGATGATCTGGTCGGTGTCGACGTTGCTGCGGCGCAGCGGCACGGCCCGGCCGGTGTGCGTGGTGAAGGCTTCCATGATCTCTCAGACTCCAGCGGGCGTACGGACGTCGGTCAGGTCGGCCGGGGAGGCCAGGTGGCCCAGCACGGCGGTGGCGGCCGCGACCTGCGGCGACACCAGGTGCGTACGGCCGCCCTTGCCCTGCCGGCCCTCGAAGTTGCGGTTGGAGGTGGACGCGGAGCGCTCACCCGGGGCCAGCTGGTCGGGGTTCATGCCGAGGCACATCGAGCAGCCCGCGTGCCGCCATTCGGCGCCGGCCTCCTTGAAGACCACGTCCAGGCCCTCGGAGACGGCCTGCAGACCGACCCGCGCGGAGCCCGGTACGACCAGCATCCGTACGCCGTCGGCGACTTTGCGGTCCTTCAGGATGCTCGCGGCGGCACGCAGGTCCTCGATGCGGCCGTTGGTGCAGGAACCTACGAAGACGGTGTCCACCTTGATGGAGCGCAGCGGCTGGCCGGCCTCCAACCCCATGTATTCCAGGGCCTTTTCGGCGGCGAGGCGCTCCGAAGCGTCTTCGTACGAAGCCGGGTCGGGGACGGACGCCGAAAGCGGCGCGCCCTGGCCGGGGTTGGTGCCCCAGGTGACGAACGGGGACAGCGACGCGGCGTCGATGACGACCTCGGCGTCGAACTCGGCGTCCGCGTCCGTCTTCAGCGTCTTCCAGTACGCGACGGCGGCGTCCCAGTCCGCGCCCTCGGGGGCGTGCGGGCGGCCCTTGAGGTACGCGAAGGTGGTCTCGTCGGGGGCGATCATGCCCGCGCGGGCGCCGGCCTCGATCGACATGTTGCAGATGGTCATCCGGGCCTCCATCGAGAGCTTCTCGATGGCGGAGCCGCGGTACTCCAGGATGTAGCCCTGGCCGCCGCCGGTACCGATCTTCGCGATGATCGCCAGGATCAGGTCCTTGGCGGTGACGCCCTCGGGCAGCTCGCCCTCGACGGTGATGGCCATGGTCTTCGGGCGGGCCAGCGGCAGGGTCTGGGTGGCCAGGACGTGCTCGACCTGCGAGGTGCCGATGCCGAACGCCAGCGCGCCGAAGGCACCGTGCGTGGAGGTGTGCGAGTCACCGCAGACCACGGTCGTACCGGGCTGGGTCAGGCCCAGCTGCGGGCCGACGACGTGTACGACGCCCTGCTCGACGTCGCCCAGCGGGTGCAGCCGTACACCGAACTCGGCGCAGTTCTTGCGCAGCGTCTCCAGCTGGGCGCGGGAGACCGGGTCGGCGATGGGCTTGTCGATGTCGAGGGTCGGGGTGTTGTGGTCCTCGGTGGCGATGGTGAGGTCGAGGCGGCGCACCCGGCGGCCGTTCTGCCTCAGACCGTCGAAGGCCTGCGGGCTGGTCACCTCGTGCAGCAGGTGCAGATCGATGAAGAGGAGGTCGGGCTCGCCTTCGGCGCGCCGGACGACGTGGTCGTCCCAGACCTTCTCCGCGAGTGTCCTACCCATCGCTTTCCCTCCGGCCGGCCACGGTCACGCCGACGCAACTAGAGATCTTGAGGAAGCAGCGCCCTGGTCCCTGATGTCCGGGGATTTCCGGTGATTGCGGGCGCCCGACACCCGGCCCCTTGGTCTGCGGGCCGCGGTGTGATTCCAGGGTGGCGCGTTCCACGGAAAATTGAACTTGCGTTTCACAGAGTGAGACGCAAGTATCGTTTCATGGACAACAGTAGCGGCGTCGGCGTTCTGGACAAGGCGGCCCTCGTCCTGAGCGCTCTGGAGTCCGGTCCGGCCACCCTCGCGGGTCTGGTCGGCGCGACCGGACTGGCACGACCCACGGCTCACCGCCTGGCCGTGGCTTTGGAACACCACCGCATGGTGGCACGCGACATGCAGGGCCGTTTCATTCTCGGCCCGCGACTCGCGGAGCTGGCGGCGGCGGCCGGCGAGGACCGCCTGCTCGCCACGGCCGGCCCGGTGCTCACGCACCTGCGCGACGTCACGGGCGAGAGCGCGCAGCTCTACCGACGCCAGGGTGACATGCGCATCTGCGTGGCCGCCGCGGAACGTCTGTCCGGCCTTCGGGACACCGTTCCGGTCGGCTCCACGCTCACGATGAAGGCCGGCTCCTCGGCGCAGATCCTGCTGGCCTGGGAGGAGCCCGAGCGCCTGCACCGCGGCCTCCAGGGCGCCCGCTTCACGGCGACGGCCCTGTCGGGCGTACGGCGGCGCGGCTGGGCCCAGTCCATCGGCGAGCGCGAGCCGGGCGTCGCGTCCGTCTCCGCGCCCGTACGCGGCCCCTCCAACCGCGTGGTGGCCGCGGTGTCCGTCTCCGGCCCGATCGAGCGCCTGACGCGCCATCCCGGCCGTATGCACGCCCAGGCGGTCATCGACGCGGCCGCCCGCCTCTCCGAGGCCCTGCGCCGCTCGGGCTGAGCGGGAGCCTTCCGGGAACACCGAGGGGGGCCTGCCTCAACGCCGCGGCAGGCCCCCCTCGCTCCCCCGTCCCCCTGTTCAGCCGGCCTTCTCGGCCACCGGCGCCTGCCGCGACCGGTAGGCGAACCGGTCCTTCGCGTACCGGCCCCGCTTCTCCAGCGGGATCTGCCCGTGCGCCGCGGCCAGCCCGAACGCGGGCATATCGCCGTAGATCGCCTCATACGACCCCTCGGGCACGACATACGACTCGTGCCAGATGCCGACCTGCCCGCGCAGCTTCCCGTCCCGCTCCTTGCGGTTGAGGCGCGCCCAGGCCTTGTGATGGAAGGCGTCCGACGCGGTCGCGTAGGCGTACAGCTTCTCCTTGGACTCCCAGTACTGCACGATGTAGTACGTGCGCGGCGACGCCGTCAGCATCACCCGGCTGCGCAGGCCCCGCGCGGGGTCCTTCTCCAGCTCACGCAGCATGCGGAACATCGCGAGCATCACCGGCAGCCACAGGTGAACGGCCCAGAAGCGGTTGATGCGCATGCCGATCAGCAGGACGACGACCTCGCCCTTCGCGTCGGCGGTCGTACGGGACACCATGACTACTCCCCCTCGTTGGCGAGCGGCGCTATCCAACTAGCGATGCTTGGATAGTGCCGTTATCCAAGAAGGAGCGCAAGACATGCGGCTCGCCGAACTGAGCAGACGCAGCGGTGTATCCACCGCGACGATCAAGTACTACCTGCGCGAAGGCCTGTTGCCGCCGGGCCGCCAGGTCAACCCCACGACGGCGGAGTACGACGAGGGGCATCTGCGCCGGCTGCGGCTGGTGCGGGCGATGATCCAGGTCGGCGGGATCCCGGTGGCCACGGTCCGGGAGGTGCTGCGGAACGTCGACGACTACGCCCTGGGCCGCACGATCCGGCTGGGCGCGGCCCTGTGGGCGCTGCCGCAGGTGCCGGAGCCGGACGAGAACGACGCGTTCGTGCGGGCGGCGCACCGGGAGGTGGACGAGCTGCTGGACCGGTTGGGCTGGTCGAACGCGAAGCTGCTGACGACGATCTCCCCCTCGTACCGCTCCCTGGTGGTGGCGGTGGCCGCGTTCCGCCGGCTCGGTTACGAGTGGGGGTTCGAACTGCTCGCGTCCTACGGCAGGTTGATGCACGAGGTGGCCAAACTCGACCTGGACTTCGTGGAGACGCATCCGTCGGAGGCGGAGAAGGCGGAGACCGCGGTGCTCGGCTCGGTGCTGACCGAGCCGATGCTGCAGGCCCTGCGCCGGCTGGCCCAGGAGGAGGAGTCGGGGCGCCGCTACGGCTTCGAGTGAGCCGACCGGTACCGGACACGGCGAAGGCCCCCCACCGAAGTGGGGGGCCTTCCCTGTTGCGTACCCCCGACCGGATTCGAACCGGCGCTACCGCCTTGAGAGGGCGGCGTGCTAGGCCGCTACACAACGGGGGCGTGGACTCTGCGTTTCCGCAGGTCCGAGCTGGTCTACCTGGACTCGAACCAAGACTAACTGAACCAGAATCAGTCGTGCTGCCAATTACACCATAGACCAATGATGGTTTAGACCAGTCAGTACCCCCGACCGGATTCGAACCGGCGCTACCGCC
>NZ_CM002285.1:2714406-2721119 GCF_000497445.1 Streptomyces roseochromogenus subsp. oscitans DS 12.976
ATGATGGTTTAGACCAGTCAGTACCCCCGACCGGATTCGAACCGGCGCTACCGCCTTGAGAGGGCGGCGTGCTAGGCCGCTACACAACGGGGGCCCTAGCGATCCTGCATCGATGACGGAGGGAGCTACCCGAGCCGTCCTCGCGGGAAGGATCTGTACCCCCGACCGGATTCGAACCGGCGCTACTGCCTTGAGAGGGCAGCGTGCTAGGCCGCTACACAACGGGGGCTTTGCAGATAAGCTCTGCGAGCTGGCCTACCTGGACTCGAACCAAGACTAACTGAACCAGAATCAGTCGTGCTGCCAATTACACCATAGGCCACCGGAACTCAAGCCCCTGCGGGGTCTTCGTTCTAGCTTGCTCCTCGGGGCTCCGGCCTTCCGGCCCGCTCCCCTCGGCGCAGGAAGAACATTACCCGAAGGTGGACGGGGCTCCAAAACGGGTATCCGCGCGGACGAGCGCGGGGAGTTCGGCGAGGGTCGAGATCCGGTGCACGACAGCGCCCTCAGCCGACTGCGACTGGGCCGTCCCGCGGTCGATCCACACGGACAGCAGCCCGGCCTCGGCGGCGCCCCGTCCGTCGATCTCCGGGTGGTCACCGACGTACGCCACCTCGTGCGGCGGCAGGTGCAGCGCCTCGCAGGCCGCCAGGAAGGCCCCGGCCTCCGGCTTGGAGACGCCCAGCTCGGCGGCGCACAGGACGGCCTCGAAGCGGTCGAGGATGCCGAGGCTGCGCAGCTTGTGCTCCTGGACCGTGATGCTGGAATTGGACAGCACCGCG
The DNA here is from genome assembly GCF_000497445.1 of Streptomyces roseochromogenus subsp. oscitans DS 12.976. Taxonomy (NCBI): domain Bacteria; kingdom Bacillati; phylum Actinomycetota; class Actinomycetes; order Kitasatosporales; family Streptomycetaceae; genus Streptomyces; species Streptomyces roseochromogenus. The sequence goes on from NZ_CM002285.1 coordinate 2,715,189, forward strand.
TGCCGGTGACTGCCGGAGAGGGCCTCCAGGACGGGCAGCACATCCGGGAAGAGGCCCCAGGCGGCCTCGTAGTGCCTTATGTACCGCTGGAACCAGGCGTCGGCCTCGTCGTCGGTCAGCTGTCGGCCGAGAAAGTCCCGGGTACGGTCCCGGCGCTGTGTGACGAAGTCGACCTCACCGGCGGAGAACCGCGCCCACTGCTGGTCGGTGATCTCCCGCCACCGGACCAGAGCCGCCTCGGCGCTGCCGTACTCCTGGATCAACCCCTCGGCCACCAGATGCGCCCGCATGCCCTGCCGGTCCGCGGTCGTGTAGTCGAAGAGGGTGTCGTCCACGTCCCAGACCACGGCTCTGATCGTCATGCCACCGACGGTACCGCCGGACGGCGGGCAGAGTGGTCGGCATGGGCGCCACTCGGCCCGGACGAGCACCTGCGCAGCGCGGTGACCAACGCATGAGGGCGGCACCCGGAGATCCGGGTGCCGCCCTCATGCGTTGGGTCGGCTAGGCGCTCAGCTTCGTCAGGGCCGCGTCGATGCGGGCCAGCGTCTTCTCCTTGCCCAGGACTTCCAGGGACTCGAAGAGGGGCAGGCCGACGGTGCGGCCGGTGACGGCGACGCGGACCGGGGCCTGGGCCTTGCCGAGCTTGAGGCCGTGGGCCTCGCCGGCGGCCAGGACGGCCTCCTTCAGGGACTCCGGAGACGTCCAGTCCGCGGACTCCAGCTTCTCGCGGGCCGTGCGGAGGAGGGCGTCACTGCCTTCCTTCATCGCCTTCGTCCACGAGGCCTCGTCCTCGACCGGCTCGGCGAGGAACAGGAAGTCGACGTTGTCGGTGATCTCGGAGAGGACCTTGAGGCGGGTCTGGGCGTGCGGGGCGATCGCCTCCCACTTCGCCTCGTCGAAGTCCTCCGGCGCCCAGGGGGCGAAGGGAGCCTTCAGCCACGGGCGGCAGCGCTCGGTGAACTCCTTCACCTCCAGCATGCGGATGTGGTCGCCGTTGATCGCCTCGCACTTCTTCAGGTCGAAGCGCGCCGGGTTGGGGTTCACGTCGGAGATGTCGAAGGCGGCGACCATCTCGTCGATCGTGAAGATGTCCTGGTCCGCGGAGAGCGACCAGCCCAGCAGGGAGAGGTAGTTGAGCAGGCCCTCGGGGAGGAAGCCCCGCTCGCGGTAGAGGTTCAGCGACGACTGCGGATCACGCTTCGACAGCTTCTTGTTGCCCTCGCCCATCACGTACGGCAGGTGGCCGAAGGCCGGGGTCTGCTTGGCGATGCCCAGCTCGATCAGCGCCTTGTACAGGGCGATCTGGCGCGGGGTGGAGGAGAGCAGGTCCTCGCCCCGCAGGACGTGGGTGATCTCCATCAGGGCGTCGTCGACCGGGTTGACCAGCGTGTACAGCGGGGCGCCGTTCGCCCGGACGATGCCGTAGTCCGGCACGTTCTCGGGGGTGAAGGTCAGCTCGCCGCGGACCAGGTCGGTGAAGGTGATCGTCTCGTCCGGCATCCGGAAGCGGACGATCGGGGTGCGGCCCTGGGCCTTGTACTCCTCGACCTGCGCGGCGGTCAGGTCGCGGCAGTGGCCGTCGTAGCCCGACGGCTTCCCGGCCGCCCGCGCCGCCTCGCGGCGGCTGTCCAGCTCCTCCTGGGAGCAGTAGCAGTGGTAGGCGTGGCCGCTGTCCAGCAGCTTCTGTGCGACGTCCTGGTAGATGTCCATGCGCTGCGACTGGCGGTACGGCGCGTGCGGGCCGCCGACCTCGGGGCCCTCGTCCCAGTCGAAGCCGAGCCAGCGCATCGCGTCGAGCAGCTGGTTGTACGACTCCTCCGAGTCACGGGCCGCGTCAGTGTCCTCGATACGGAAGACGAATTGAGCACCGCTGCCCTGGTGGTGCCGGGCGAACGCCCAGTTGAACAGGGCGGTCCGGACCAAGCCCACGTGGGGGTTACCGGTGGGCGAGGGGCAGAAACGGACGCGTACGGGGGAGCCGGGTGCGCTAGCCACGCTTGACAACCTTGTTGGTGAGAGTGCCGATGCCTTCGATGGTGACGGCGACCTCGTCGCCGACGTTCAAGGGGCCGACCCCCGCGGGGGTGCCGGTGAGGATGACGTCGCCGGGGAGCAGGGTCATGGCCTCGGAGATGTTGACGACCAAGTCCTCGATGGGGTGGATCATCTCGCTGGTGCGGCCCAGTTGGCGCTGCTGGCCATTGACGGTGCACTGGATGGTCAGGTCGTTCGCCCGCTCCAGGTCCAGGTCCGTCTCCACCCAGGGGCCGAGCGGGCAGGAGGTGTCGAAGCCCTTGGCCCGGGCCCACTGCTTCTCACGCTTCTGCACATCGCGGGCGGTGACGTCGTTGGCGCAGGTGTAACCGAAGATGACGTCCTTGACGCGCTCGCGCGGGACCTCGCGGCACATACGGCCGATGACGACGGCCAGCTCGGCCTCGTGGTGCAGTTCCTCGGAGAACGGCGGGTACTGGATGGCGTCGCCGGGGCCGATCACCGAGGTGGACGGCTTGAAGAAGGCGAACGGGGCGTCGGGCATCTCGTTGCCCAGCTCGCGCGCGTGGTCGGCGTAGTTACGGCCGAAGGCCACGACCTTGTTGGGGAGGATCGGCGGGAGCAGCCTGACCTTGCTCAGCGGCACCTTCGTACCGGACAGCTCGTGGTCCGCGAACGGGATGCCCTTGATGATGTCGAGGACGAGTTCGTCCTGCTTGTCGCCCTCGACCGCGCCGAAGGCGACGTTCCCGTCGATGGAGAACCTGGCGATGCGCACGGGATCCTTGCGCCCCTTACTGAGAACCGGCGTACTGACGCCCCAGGTTAACCGGTCGGACCGTCCGGCGTTCGGCATAGCCGCAGGCCCGGAAAGGCGTCGTACGGAAACCACGAAAACGCAGTCCCGGGAATTCAGCGGAAAAGGTGAGCCGCGTCAGCCCGGTCGGCCGCGGAGCGCGGGAGCGTGATCGGCTACTCTCCGGCCGGGACCGTCGCGCCCGCCGGGACGTCCACCAGGACCGTGCGCCGCGGGTTGGCAGTCTGGGCGGGGAGATCGACGGAGTGCTCCGGCAGCTCGGGCGTCTGCAGTTCGTCGGCGTCCTGGAGATGCGCCAGAGTCGTGCGTCGCGGGTTGGCGATCTTGTGGAACATGGTCGTCGTCTTCACCGTTGTGGTCCTGTGCCCTCTGGTCGGGTGGGTTTAAAGAGTCGTCTGGTTTACAGACTCATCCCTCATGTAAAGCGCCAGGCTAAACATCCGATTCCCTGCCGGCGGCGCCAACTGCCCACGATCTGCATGTGAGTTTGCTCACGACCTCGATGACAATTCGGTCAAATCTGCGCCGCAACGCGTCCCAACGAAACGGACATTGACCCCCTGAACCCATCATTCCGCTCCTGATCATGGCGACTCAGACACCTGACGCCAGGCGCCAACTCGGTGAGATATGACCGATTTGTCCAGGAACGGCTTCCACGGCTGGTGACATGGCACTCACAGCCCGTCACGGAGGTCACAGCTCGGACCACGGCCCTTGTTGGAGATCCGGCACTGTGCTGGAATTCCACGGACCGCCGCGGGGATCGAGCCGGCGCACAGGCGGCGCGACCAGCGCCGACGTGGCGGTGAGATGGGGGGAACCAGCGCCGGTCACTCAAGACCACCGGGGGGCGTTTTCAGGGCGCTCTCCAAACGCCGACACCGTGTCCCTCCGTTCACGCGAAGGGGCGCCTGGTCCAGAGGTTGCGACGCTAGTGCAGGGACGTTTCAAGAGGGATGGCAGCGCTTCGGCGGAGCCGGAGTCGCACGACGGGACTGGCCCCATGAAGGGCAGCTCCTCGCCCCAGCACGCCCAGAACCCGGCCCCGTCCGGGGACGGCGGTCAGCGCAGCGGACGCCCCGGCGTGTCGTCCCCGACCGCCTCCACCGGGTCGGCCACCACCGGCGCCACCCCCGCGCCGACGGTGAAGCCCGGCAAGGGCCCCTCCGGCACCGGTTCGCGGATGGCCCTGCGCAACTGGCGCATCTCCACGCGCCTGGTGTCGCTGCTCGCGCTGCCCGTGGTCGCGGCGACCTCGCTGGGCGCGCTGCGCATCGACCAGAACATCAACGACATCCAGCAGCTCGACAACATGAAGCTGCTGACGGACATGACCAAGCAGGCCACCGAGCTGGCCGCCGCGCTCCAGGAGGAGCGTGACCAGTCAGCCGGTCCCCTGTCGCACGGCCTGAGCGCGAACGACTACACGGTCAAGGGCTACGAGGAGAAGACCGACCGGGCCCGCGAGAACTTCCTCAACGCCTCCGAGCAGATCGACTCGGCCAGCAAGGACGGCAACCTCCAGGGCGTCCGTGACGCGCTGGTCGGTCTCGCCAACCAGCTGGACGACCTGGCCAAGATCCGCAAGACGGCCTACAAGTCGCAGGGCAACTCGACCCAGACGATCGAGTCGTACCACCGGCTGATCACCCAGCTGATCAGCCTGTCCCAGGACATGGCCGAGGCGTCCAGCAACCCGGAGATGATCTCGCGCACCCGCGCCCTGGCGGCCTTCTCCACCGCCAAGGAGTACGCCTCCGTACAGCGCGCCACGATCGCCGCCGCCCTGCCCGCGACCAACACCACCAAGGGCGACCTGTCCGAGAACGACCGCCTGTACGGCCAGTCGGCGTACCAGAGCGAGAACTCGGAAATCGCGATCTTCCGGAAGATCTACGCGAGCAACAACGCCGAGGAACTGCTCAAGCCGATCGACGAGGGCAACCCGACGATCGAGTCCGCGGACACCTACGCCAAGCGCGTCTTCGACTCCCGCGACGGCATCCAGACCCTGAACGCCCGCTCCTACAAGGACTGGGTGGACGACAGCTCGACCAAGATCGAGCAGATGAAGAAGATCGAGCACACGCTGCTCGAGGACATGGAGCAGAAGGCCCGCGAGCTGAAGAGCGCCACCCAGCAGGACGCCATCATCTCCGGTGCGCTGATCCTGCTCGTGCTCGGTGTGTCGCTGGTCGGAGCCTTCATCGTCGCCCGGTCCATGATCCGCTCGCTGCGCCGGCTGCAGGAGACCGCGACCAAGGTCGCCCAGGACCGCCTGCCCGAGCTGGTCAAGCAGCTGTCGGAATCCGACCCGCAGGACGTCGACACCTCCGTGGAGTCGGTCGGTGTGCACTCCCGGGACGAGATCGGCCAGGTGGCCGCGGCCTTCGACGACGTGCACCGCGAGGCGGTCCGCCTCGCCGCCGAGCAGGCCCTGCTGCGGGGCAACGTCAACGCGATGTTCACCAACCTCTCGCGCCGCTCCCAGGGCCTCATCCAGCGCCAGCTGTCGCTCATCTCCGAACTGGAGTCCCGCGAGGCCGACCCGGACCAGCTGTCCTCGCTGTTCAAGCTCGACCACCTCGCCACCCGTATGCGCCGTAACGGCGAGAACCTCCTCGTCCTTGCCGGTGAGGAGCCCGGCCGGCGCTGGACCCGCCCGGTCCCGCTGGTCGACGTGCTGCGCGCCGCCGCGTCCGAGGTGGAGCAGTACGAGCGCATCGAGCTGGCCTCCGTGCCCACCACCGAGGTCGCCGGCCGCGTGGTCAACGACCTCGTGCACCTGCTCGCCGAGCTGCTGGAGAACGCGACCTCGTTCTCCTCGCCGCAGACCAAGGTCAAGGTCACCGGTCACGCGCTGCCCGACGGCCGCGTGCTGATCGAGATCCACGACACCGGTATCGGCCTCTCCCCCGAGGACCTCGCGGCGATCAACGAGCGGCTCGCCTCGCCGCCCACCGTGGACGTCTCCGTCTCCCGCCGCATGGGCCTCTTCGTGGTCGGCCGGCTCTCGCAGCGGCACGGCATCCGCATCCAGCTGCGCCCGTCCGACTCCGGTGGTACGACCGCGCTGGTCATGCTGCCCGTGGACGTGGCCCAGGGCGGCAAGA
>NZ_CM002285.1:2722170-2757577 GCF_000497445.1 Streptomyces roseochromogenus subsp. oscitans DS 12.976
CTGTCGCGTGCCGCGCTGGACACCCCGCGTGGCCACGACGAGCAGGACCCGGCGCACACCTCGCGTATGCCGCGCGTCGACGACCGGCAGGGTCCGGGCTCGACGGCGGAGATACCGAGGATCGACGACCAGGGTCCCTCCGCCGCCGGCCAGTTCGCGCGCCCGGAGAACCCGCAGCAGACGGGCCAGTTCGCCCGCCAGGACAGCCCGCAGCAGACCGGTCAGTACGCGCGCCCGGACAGCCCGCAGCAGACCGGCGAGTTCGCTCGTCCCGACGCCTCGGAGCTGCCCGGCCGGTACGACGGCTCCGGCGGCGGGCAGCAGGACTCCGGTCAGTTCGTCCGCTCCGACGTCTTCAGCACCCCGGCGCCGCGACCGGACGACCTCCCGCGGAACACGGGCCCCAACTCGGGCCAGAACACCGGCCAGTTCGCGGCTCCGCAGGGCTTCGACGGCGGCTACGACGGCAGCTCCACCGGCCAGCACGCGCTGCCCGGGCGTCAGGACCCGGCCCACACCGGCCAGTTCGAGCGCCCGCAGCCGGCCGGCCGGGACGACTTCGGCGCCCCGCGCCCGCCCGCCCCGCAGCAGCGTCCGGCGCACCGTGAGCCGGAGGCCCTGCCGCCGGCCAACGGCCCGCTGGACGGCCGTACCCCGCTGTACGACACGCTGGAGACCAACTGGTTCCACGGCGGTCCGCAGGAGAGCGCGCCCGCACCGGCGCAGCCCCAGCAGCCGCAGGCACCCGCCCCGGCTCCGCAGCGCGGCTTCGGCGGCAACCAGAACGGCAACGGCGGCAACCCCAACGCAAACGGCAACGGCTCGGCCACCGGCTCCTGGCGTACCTCGCCGAACGACGAACTCGTCCGGCAGGCCGAGCGCGTCCGGCAGCCCGCCGCGGGCGGTGTCACCACCTCCGGCCTGCCGCGCCGGGTGCCCCGGGCGAACCTCGTCCCGGGCACGGCTCAGCAGCAGCACCAAGCCGGTCCGCAGGTCTCGCGTGCGCCCGATGACGTACGCGGACGGCTGACCAATCTCCGTCGGGGCATCGCTCAGGGCCGGCAGGCCGGCAGCGGCCAGACCGGCAGCTACCCGAGCCCCACTCACCAGCAGGAGCGTTAGTTGAGTCCGATGAGCCAGGCGGCACAGAACCTGAACTGGTTGATCACCAACTTCGTGGACAACACCCCAGGGGTGTCCCACACCGTGGTGGTCTCCGCCGACGGCCTTCTGCTGGCGATGTCCGAAGGCTTCCCGCGGGACCGCGCCGACCAGCTGGCGGCCGTCGCGTCCGGGCTGACCTCTCTCACGGCCGGGGCATCCCGGATCTTCGAGGGCGGCACCGTGGCGCAGACGGTCGTCGAGATGGAACGCGGGTTCCTCTTCCTGATGTCCGTCTCGGACGGGTCGTCCCTCGCGGTCCTGGCCCACCCCGAGTGCGACATCGGTCTCGTCGGCTACGAGATGGCACTGCTCGTCGACCGCGCGGGGGCGGTACTCACCCCGGACCTGCGCGCCGAACTCCAAGGCAGTCTGCTGCACTGACCGCCCCGGCACCACCCACCTCACCAAACCACCGTCCGGCCGACACAATCCCCCCACCGGCCCCCGACAAGACGGCTTGACCGACCGACTTGCTGTCCCGCCCGGAGGATTCATGACCCCGCCCACCGCCCATCACGATCCGTACGCGGACCCGTACGGGGACGAGGGCGACCAGCCGCTGGTCCGTCCGTACGCGATGACCGGCGGCCGGACCCGGCCGCGCTACCAGCTCGCGATCGAGGCGCTGATCAGCACCACGGCCGACCCGGCAGCGGTCATGGGACTGCTCCCGGAGCACCAGCGCATCTGCCATCTGTGCCGTGAGGTCAAGTCGGTCGCGGAGGTCTCCGCGCTGCTGGCCATGCCGCTCGGAGTGGCCCGGATCCTGGTCGCCGACCTCGCCGAGGCCGGCCTGGTCGCCGTCCACCAGCCGGGTGGCGACGAGAACAACGGCGGCGCTCCTGACGTGACGCTGCTCGAAAGGGTGCTCAGTGGACTTCGCAAGCTCTGACGCGGGCCGGGCCACCACCTCCGCGAAGATCGTGGTGGCGGGCGGCTTCGGCGTGGGCAAGACCACGTTCGTCGGCGCCGTCTCGGAGATCAACCCGCTGCGCACCGAGGCCGTCATGACGTCCGCCAGCGCGGGCATCGACGACCTCACCCACACCGGAGACAAGACCACCACCACGGTGGCCATGGACTTCGGCCGCATCACCCTGGACCAGGACCTGATCCTGTACCTGTTCGGCACCCCCGGCCAGGACCGCTTCTGGTTCATGTGGGACGACCTGGTACGCGGCGCGATCGGCGCGGTGGTGCTCGTGGACACCCGGCGCCTCGCCGACTGCTTCCCGGCCGTCGACTACTTCGAGAACAGCGGCCTCCCCTTCGTCGTCGCGCTGAACGGCTTCGACGGTCAGCAGCCCTACGCCCCGGAGGAAGTGCGGGAAGCGCTGCAGATCGGACCGGACACCCCGATCATCACGACCGACGCCCGTCACCGGTCCGACGCCAAGAGCGCGCTGATCACGCTGGTCGAGCACGCCCTGATGGCACGCCTCAAGTAGCACACACCTACGCGATCAAGTACGACGTCCCGTACGGCAGTTGCCGTAAACGCTCCGGTGCCGACTGTGGCCTTTGACACGGTCGGCACCGGTGTTCATAACAGTTCGGCAGAGGAATCGCCGGGCATCACCACGCGATGCGGTCGCCCCGTGCCGCTGTGCTCACAAACGCCCCGCCTTTTGACGGGGCTCGCTCTTTATGACCGTTTTATCTGGCGCCCGCAAGAAGGCTGCTCAGGGGTTTCCGCTGTTTGGAAGAGCACTGGTCCACGTGCTGGAATGCCTGAACTGCCCAGTAGTCAAAGACGTACTCAGTAGTCGATGACGATCCGGGCTCTGAGAGACTGCGGCACGACGTAGGTGCCGACCGCCGAGAGGTTGTTGGTCGAGTGAGGCGAAGCAAGAACGGTCCCGAGCCGTCGGCACGGGGCAACTTCACCCCGCCGCCGCGCGCTGCGGCGCCCACCCCTGTGTCCGGCGGGGAGCCGGCGGCCACTCCCGCGCCGAGCGGCGGCCGTTTCTCACCCCGCAACTGGCGCGTGCCGACCAGACTGAACGCGATCCTGCTGATACCCGTGGCGGTCGGCCTCGTCATGGGCGGCTTCCAGGTGAAGAGCTCGATCGACACCTGGCAGCAGGCACGCGACGCCGAGAACACCGCCCGTCTGGTGCGTGCCGCCCTCACCTACGCCGACGCCCTTGAGAACGAGCGTGACGTCACCGCCGCGCCCTTGCTGCTGGGCCAGACCGACGCCCAGAGCAAGGCGACCATCGCCGCGGCCCGCAAGGCCACGGACGACGCCGCCGACGGCTTCGACCAGGCCGCGAAGAACATGCCGCAGAAGTCGGGCCTGGTACGCCGGCTGAAGCTGTTCCGTGAGGCCGAGCCCGAACTCACGCAGCTGCGCCAGGCCGCGTACACCTCCAAGATGACCGGCGTGAAGACCGAAGAGGGGTACGTCGACGTCGCCCACCCCCTGATGGAGTTCGCCAACGAACTCGGTCTGGGCACCGGCAACATCACCTCCTACGGCCGTACCGTCTACGCCATGTCGCTGACCAAGGCGGCGCTGTCGCTGGAGCGGTCCATCGGCACGCATCTGCTGGTCAAGCCCGGTCCGGACGCCGGCAACCTGGCGACCCAGCGGGTCTCCCTGTCCTCGTACGCCTATCTGGAGCGCATCGCCGTCGAGGAGTACAAGGGCGGTGGCACCGAGGCCGACGCGAAGCGGCTGGCCGAGGAGCAGACGCAGATCGAGTCGCAGGGTGCCGCGCTGGCCGCGGCGCAGAAGCAGAAGGACCCGAGCTACGTCCCGCCGCCCTCCGACCCGACCAAGATGGTCGCGGCTCTCGCCACGATGAAGGACACCAGCCTCCTCACCCGGCAGGAGCTGGCCGCCAAGGGCATCACCGCCGACAACTGGTTCGCGGTCAACACGCTGAAGTACAAGGCCTACCGCCAGATCGAGTCGGACATGGCCGACAAGGCCGTGAACGAGGCCTCGTCGATCGCCGACGACGCCAAGACGTCGGCGATCACCACCGGTGCCGTCGTCGTGGTCGCCCTGCTGCTCGCCTTCATCCTGGCCGGTGCCGTGGCCCGCCAGATCAGCCGCTCGATGCGCCAGCTGCGCAACGCGGCCTTCGGTATCGCCGAGCAGCGGCTGCCGATGCTGGTCGACCAGCTCTCGCGTACCGACCCCGGCCGGGTCGACACCCGGGTCGCCCCGATCCCGATCCACACCAAGGACGAGATCGGCGAGGTCGCCCGCGCCTTCGACCAGGTCCACCGCGAGGCGGTCCGGCTCGCCTCCGAGCAGGCCCTGCTGCGGGGCAACATCAACGCGATCTTCACCAACCTGTCGCGCCGCAACCAGTCGCTGATCGAGGGCCAGCTGACCCTGATCACCGACCTGGAGAACAACGAGGCCGACCCGGACCAGCTGGAGAACCTCTTCAAGCTGGACCACCTCGCCACCCGTATGCGCCGCAACGGCGAGAACCTGCTGGTCCTCGCCGGTGAGGAGCCCGGCCGCCGCTGGGACCAGCCGGTCCCGCTGGTCGACGTGCTGCGCGCCGCCTCCTCCGAGGTGGAGCAGTACGAGCGCATCGAGCTGTCCGGCGTCCCGGAGGCTGAGATCCACGGCCGCGCGGTCACCGACCTCGTGCACCTGCTGGCCGAGCTGCTGGAGAACGCGACGACGTTCTCCTCGCCGCAGACCAAGGTCCGCGTCACCGCGACCCGTCTCCCCGACGGCCGCGTGATGATCGAGATCCACGACAAGGGCATCGGCCTGACCGCCGAGGACTTCGCGGACATCAACCACAAGCTGGCCAACCCGCCGACCGTGGACGCCGCGATCTCCCAGCGCATGGGCCTGTTCGTGGTCGGCCGGCTGTCCGACCGGCACGGCATCCGCGTCCAGCTGCGCCCCTCGGGCGAGCAGGCCGGTACGACCTCGCTGGTCATGCTGCCGGACGCGATCACGCACGGCGGTGGCGGCGAAGCGCCGCTGGACCGCGAGGAGTTCACGGTCTCGCAGATCATCCCGGAGCAGCAGTTCCAGGGTGAGAGCTTCAGCCAGATGCAGCCGATGCGCACCGCCGCCGAGCTGGGCTTCGACGACAGCCGCTACTCGGATGTCCCCGACGACATCCGCGAGCTGGACCCCGTCGGCCGCTCTCTGATGCGCGAGGAGCGCCGGGCGGCCCTGGAGGCCCAGTCGCACGGCCAGCAGCCCGATCTGCCGCAGCAGGATCCCGCCGAGGGCCCCACGTACGCCGATCCGCTGTTCGACGGGCAGCCCGCGTACCAGGAGCAGCCGCGGCAGGCCTACCAGGAGCCGGTGTACGAGGAGCAGCAGGCCTCGTACGAGAAGCCGCAGCAGACTTCGTACGAGAAGCCGTACGAGGACCAGTTCTTCGCGCCGAACGGCGGCGTGCCGCAGAACGACGGATTCTCGGCCCCGGTGGGCGGCGGCTACCCCGATCCGGCGTACGCGGAGCCGGCCCAGGCGCACTCCTACCAGGACGACTGGCCGCAGCAGGACACCTACCAGAACGGCTATCCGGCCCAGTACGCTCCGGAAACGGAGTCTTCGCAGGCCGCTGACGCGAGTGAGCGGAACCGCGTAGGCTTCGACCGTCCGGGACCGGCCTCTCCCGCCGCCCACGAGCTGACCGACGCCGGGCTGCCCCGCCGCGGTTCCATGGCGAGTGGTTCCAACGGCTCGCCCGCCGCGGGCGGCACGGCACGCGGACAGCAGGAAACGCCACAGGCCGCTCCGCAGCCGAACGGCGGCAGCGGCTGGCGCTCGGCGAACGACGAGCGGTGGCAGCAGGCCGCGCAGCTCCGGAAGCCGAAGGCGGGCGGGGTCACCGCCTCCGGTCTGCCGCGGCGGGTACCCAAGGCCAACCTGGTCGAGGGCGCCGCCGAGAGCACCCCTCAGGGAGGCCCCCAGGTCTCCCGCGCCCCGGAGGACGTCCGGGGCAGGCTGAGCAACCTGCGTCGGGGCGTCCAGCGCGGACGCAGCGCAGGCAGTGAAACGAACGGCCAGGCCACTAGAAATCATCACAGTGGTCCTGACAGCACCTACAACCAGGAGCGTTAGTGTGAGCCCGATGAGCCAGGCGGCACAGAACCTGAACTGGTTGATCACCAACTTCGTGGACAACACCCCGGGGGTGTCCCACACGGTGGTGGTCTCCGCCGACGGACTCCTTCTGGCGATGTCCGAAGGCTTCCCCCGCGACCGCGCCGACCAGCTCGCGGCCGTCGCCTCCGGTCTGACGTCTCTGACGGCAGGCGCCTCCCGGATCTTCGAGGGGGGCAGCGTGAACCAGACGGTTGTGGAGATGGAGCGGGGATTCCTCTTCATCATGTCCATCTCCGACGGTTCCTCGCTCGCGGTCCTGGCCCACCCGGAAGCGGACATCGGCCTCATCGGGTACGAGATGGCCCTTCTGGTGGACCGCGCGGGCACGGTCCTGACCCCGGATCTGCGTGCGGAGCTCCAGGGCAGCCTTCTCAACTAGTAATCGGACGGTGCGTTTTCGTGTCCCGGGGCCGTAAGGTTTCGGGACGCGGCGCCACAGCGATGGGTGCCCGGCACAGTCGGAGGAGGAGAAAGTGGCAACACCCCCAGGCGGTTCGCATTCAGGCAACTGGTCGTACGGCCCTGCCCAGGGCCAGGGCGACGGTTCGGCGAACCGGTACAACTTCCCCTCCGCCCCGAGCCACCGGCAGCCGTACGCACCGCAGGGCCCCGGCCCCTCGCCGTACGAGCAGCCCCCGGCCCCGCGGATCCAGCCGGTGCAGCCGCAGCGCCGCCCCGAGCCTGCGCCCGCGAGCGCATCGAACAACCCCTTGGTGCGTCCGTACGCCATGACCGGCGGCCGGACCCGCCCGCGCTACCAGCTCGCCATCGAGGCACTGGTGCACACCACCGCCGCTCCGCACCAGATGCAGGGCCAGCTGCCCGAGCATCAGCGGATCTGCAACCTGTGCCGGGAGATCAAGTCGGTGGCGGAAATCTCCGCGCTGCTGACGATCCCCCTCGGCGTGGCCAGGATTCTCGTCGCCGACTTGGCGGAGGCGGGCCTGGTCGCCATCCATCAGCCCGGCGGCGACGAGAACGCCGGTGGCCAGCCAGACGTGACACTGCTCGAAAGGGTGCTCAGTGGACTTCGCAAGCTCTAGCGGCGGTCCTTCCCGCTCCACCACCTCCGCGAAGATCGTGGTGGCGGGCGGCTTCGGCGTGGGCAAGACCACGTTCGTCGGCGCCGTCTCGGAGATCAACCCGCTGCGCACCGAGGCCGTCATGACGTCCGCCAGCGCGGGCATCGACGACCTCACCCACACCGGAGACAAGACCACCACCACGGTGGCCATGGACTTCGGCCGCATCACCCTGGACCAGGACCTCATCCTGTACCTGTTCGGCACCCCCGGCCAGGACCGCTTCTGGTTCATGTGGGACGACCTGGTACGCGGCGCGATCGGCGCGGTGGTGCTCGTGGACACCCGGCGCCTCGCCGACTGCTTCCCGGCCGTCGACTACTTCGAGAACAGCGGCCTCCCCTTCGTCATCGCGCTGAACGGCTTCGACGGCAACCAGCCGTACAACCCCGACGAGGTGCGGGAAGCACTGCAGATCGGACCGGACACCCCGATCATCACGACCGACGCCCGCCACCGCGCGGACGCCAAGTCGACGCTGATCACGCTGGTCGAGCACGCCCTGATGGCTCGGCTTCGCTGAATTCGGCTACTGGGCTGCCCCTTACGGATGTACGCCGTCTGCGGGCAGCCTTCGGCTTGTCGCGCCCACGCGGCGGAGCCGCATACCGGACGCAGCCCCGCGCCCCTTCGGGGCGCACGAAGAAGGGCCCCTCTGAAGAGGGGCCCTTCTTCTATGTCCTGCTGAGCGGCGCAGCCTAGCCGTGCCAGCTGTGCGGCGCCCGGAAGCCGCCTTCGCGTTCCAGCCGGCGCCAGCCGGCTTTGGCGCGGCCCCGGTGGGTCCGGGTCGACGGCTCGGTGCGGGCGGCCGCGCGGGCCAGGAGGACGGCCGTGATGGCGGCGACTTCCTCGGGCTCGGCGTGGCCCTTCTCGACGCGGATGTCAGGAGTGCTCATGGGTGTCAGTCTCCGTGAGAGAGAGGTCCGCGGGGTTGCCGCGGATGGTCCGCTCGGTTACTGCGGCGGGTTGCCGTGCTTGCGGGAGGGCAGGTCGGCGTGCTTGGACTGGAGCATCGCCAGGGACTTCACCAGGACCTCGCGGGTCTCGGCCGGGTCGATGACGTCGTCCACCAGGCCGCGCTCCGCCGCGTAGTACGGGTGCATCAGCTCGGACTTGTACTCCTTGACCATCCGCGCCCGCATGGCCTCGGGATCCTCGGCGCCGGCGATCTGGCGGCGGAAGATGACGTTCGCGGCACCTTCCGCGCCCATCACGGCGATCTCGTTGGTCGGCCAGGCGTAGGTGAGGTCGGCGCCGATCGACTGGGAGTCCATGACGATGTAGGCACCTCCGTACGCCTTGCGCAGGATGAGCGAAATCCTCGGCACGGTCGCGTTGCAGTAGGCGTACAGCAGCTTCGCGCCGTGGCGGATGATTCCGCCGTGCTCCTGGTCGACGCCGGGGAGGAACCCCGGCACGTCCAGGAAGGTGACGATCGGGACATTGAAAGCGTCACACATCTGAACAAAGCGCGCAGCTTTTTCCGATGCCTCGATGTCCAGGACGCCCGCCAGTACCTGCGGCTGGTTGGCGATGATGCCGACCACCTGGCCGTCGAGGCGGGCCAGCGCGCAGATGATGTTCCGCGCCCAGCGCTCGTGGACCTCCAGGTACTCGCCGTCGTCGACGATCTCCTCGATGACCTTGGCCATGTCGTACGGCCGGTTGCCGTCCGCCGGGACCAGGTCGAGCAGGACGTCGCCGCGGCGGTCCACCGGGTCGCCGGACTCCACCCGGGGCGGGTTCTCGCGGTTGTTCTGCGGGAGCAGCGAGAGGAGGTAGCGCACCTCGGCGATGCAGGTCTCCTCGTCGTCGTACGCGAAGTGGCAGACGCCGGAGGTCTCCGCGTGGACGTCCGCGCCGCCCAGGCCGTTCTGGGAGATCTCCTCGCCGGTCACCGCCTTGACCACGTCCGGGCCGGTGATGAACATCTGCGAGGTCTCGCGGACCATGAAGACGAAGTCCGTCAGGGCGGGCGAGTACGCGGCGCCGCCGGCGCACGGGCCGAGCATCACCGAGATCTGCGGGATGACACCGGACGCCTTGGTGTTGCGCTGGAAGATGCCGCCGTACCCGGCGAGCGCCGAGACGCCCTCCTGGATTCGGGCGCCCGCGCCGTCGTTCAGGGAGACCAGAGGCGCGCCGGCCGCGATGGCCATGTCCATGATCTTGTGGATCTTGGTGGCGTGAGCCTCGCCCAGCGCCCCGCCGAAGATCCGGAAGTCATGCGCGTACACGAAGACCGTGCGGCCCTCGACCGTGCCCCAGCCGGTGATGACACCGTCGGTGTACGGCTTCTTCGCCTCCAGGCCGAAACCGGTCGCCCGGTGCCGGCGCAGCTGCTCGACCTCCTGGAAGGACCCCGGGTCCAGGAGCAGCTCGATCCGCTCCCGCGCGGTCAGCTTGCCCTTGGCGTGCTGGGCCTCGGTCGCCTTCTCGCTGGGGCCCGCCACGGCTCGGGCACGAATGTCCTGCAGCTCGGCGACCCGTCCGCGCGCGTCCGTCGGCTCGCCGGTCGGCTCACCCGTCGTCTCTTCCAAAACGGTCATGTAGCGACCTTACGAAGGACACCAAGGAAAGCGAGCCGTCGACTCCGTACAGTCTCCGGCCCGTTTTCCTGGTACCAGTGAACAGAACCATGGCCGTATGCAGCCTTTCCGACTGCTTACAGGGCGCTGGTGTTGTAGAGGGGCCACAAAGGCGTCACCTGAGAGCCACTTCACATTCGTGGCTGGCGCATGCCATCCCCAGAGTGACACGGAGCCCCAGACACCGGCCCGCGGACAGGACCTCCACACCGTCGCCGGTCCGGGCCACCGCCCGCACCGGACGGCCCCGGACGATCTCCAGCGACTCGCTCACCCGGAGGCCGGCTGGGCGGCCCCGGCGCACGACGAGCACACTCGCACCCGCCGAGACGGCCAGATCCCCCACCGTACCTGCCCGCCAGACCACGTCATCCCGGCGCCGAGGCAGACCACGGCGTCGCCGGAGAATCACCGGCACAGCAGAGCGCACAAGCTGTCACTCCATGCGACGACGAAATCACGCTGCGGAGGATGTTGAAAACCGAACCGAATGGGTCTACCTTCGAATTCGACGGATTCGTTTAACATTCAACAGACACTTTCCAGGAGCACGCCATGGGCATCTTCGGCCGCAAGGACAGCACCCTCGAGACCACCGCCGCGCCGGCCGGCGCCGACCTGACCGCGCTGACCGGTGACTACACGATCGACCCGGCGCACACCACGATCGGTTTCACCGCCCGGCACGCCATGGTCACCAACGTCAAGGGCAGCTTCGACGACTTCACGGGCACGCTGCACCTGGACGGGACGGACCCCGGCAAGTCGACTGCCACGCTCGACGTCAAGATGGAAAGCATCGACACGGGCAACGCCGACCGGGACGGTCATCTGAAGTCGTCCGACTTCTTCAAGACCGACGAGTTTCCGACCATGACCTTCCGCTCCACCAAGGCGGAGGCCCTGGGTGGCGACGAGTACCGCATCACCGGCGACCTCTCGCTGCTCGGCGTGACCAAGCCGATCAGCATCGACCTGGAGTTCAACGGCGCTGCGAAGGACCCGTTCGGCAACGAGCGCGTCGGCTTCGAGGGCAGGACCGAGATCCTGCGCTCCGAGTGGGGGCTGACCTGGAACGCGGCGCTGGAGACCGGCGGCGTCCTGGTCTCCGACAAGATCAAGCTGAACTTCGACATCTCGGCGATCAAGAACGCCTGATCCCTTGGGAGTTCAGCCGGCTCCGGACCTTCGGCCCCCTGCGCACGCCCGCCCTCCACTCCCCCGGAAAGGGAGGGCGGGCGCAGGCGTGCTGACGGGCAGGAGGAACCACGCCCCCGCGATGGACGGGGTCGCGCCCAGGGCTATCGCGGCCAGGCGGGTCGGGAGCACGTCGGCCGCGTTCTGGCCGAAGTAGCCGAGGAGCAGGGACGGGGCCGTGGTCACGCCGGCCGCCCAGTAGGCGTAGTTGAGCGGGCGCAGCCACAGGGCGACGGTGAGGATCACGAACATCACCGCCACCGACGCGGCGCCGGTTTGCGTCAGATTCAAAACCGTTGCAACGATTTTCTGGTCTCCACCTGCACTAACTCTGATCAGTCGCAACGATATTTGGCGCGTACCTCCGACGTGGACATCGCGGACCGGTTGGCGGGCAAACTGCTGCTCATCCACGGCGAACTGGACGACCAGGTCCACCCGGACCACACGCTGCGGCTGGCCGACCGGCTCATCGCCGCCGACAAGGATTCGAGCTGCTCATCGTGCCGGGGGTCGAGCACATGTTCATCGACTGCCTGGCCTATGTCTGCAAGCGCTGCTGGGACTTCCTGGTGCGCGAGCTGACGGGCACCCAGCCACCCGCCTACCACCCCACCCCCATCACCATCGGCCCCGAGCTGCTCGGCGAGCTGTTCGGCTGATCGGTTGGTCCGGCGGTCAGAAGCCCCCGCCGAAGTCGCCGCCCCCGCCGTCCCCTCCCCCGTCGAACCCTCCGCCGTCCCCGAACCCGCCCCCGAAGTCGCCGGGGTCGAAGTCCGTGCCGGACACGTCACCGCCCTGGTAGTCAGCCCCGAAGTCGCCGTAGCCGGCGCCGTAGTCGGCCGCGTACGACGGGGTCGCCATCATGCTGCCGAGGAGGGTGCCGACGAGCAGGCCGGGCAGGATGCCGCCGCCGAAGTAGCCGCCCGCCCAGGGGCCGTAGGCGGGGCCCGCGTCCCAGTAGGGGCGGCGGCCCTGGTCCGTGTCGACCTCGCGGATCACCGGATCGCGGCCGTCGGCGAGCCGGGTGGCGTCGGCCGCGCAGACGGGCACCTGGCGCGCGGCGCCGCCGGGCGGGGTCCAGGTGGCGTCGCTCACCGAGGGGCCGTGGCGCGGGTCGAAGAAGCAGGGCGGGCGGCGTTCGGGCAGGGGGCGGCCCTCGCGGCGGGCGGCCAGCAGGGCCAGCGAGAAGCGGCCGTCCTCCAGCGCCTCGGTGACGGTGCGGACGTCCTCCGGCCGGCCCGCGGCGGCCATGCGCTGCTTGGCGGTCTCGTAGGCGTCCAGGGCGTGCGCGTAGTCAGCCCGCATCGCGTCGTCGGCGCCGGGCTCCCCCGGCTGGAAGTCGAGGCGGTCCAGTTCCTCGCCGAAGGCGGTGATGTCCTCGTCCACGACCACCCGCAGCCGGTCCAGGGCGGCGCGCTGCTCCTCCTCGTGGCGCCGGCGGTTGCGCCTGACCAGCGCGTACGCGCCCGCACCGCCGACGACCACCACCGCGCCGGCCGCGATCAGAGCCGCGGTGGGTGTCCCGCCGCCGGAACCGCCGGCGCCGCCCCAGCTCTTCGGGGCGTGGCCGCCCATGTGCGCCAGCGCGCGGTCGGTGAAGTCGGTGAGCTGGGTCTTGGCAGGTTCGCCCTGGACGCTCGTGACCAGGTTCTGCCGGGCCGTCGCCGACATGACGGAGGAGTCGGCACGGGCGTCGAAGCGGTCGCCGAGGCGGATGCCGTACAGGCCGGTGATGCCGGTCGCCGCGCGCAGGTCGGCGAACAGGTTCGCGGTCGGGTAGCCGGCCGGGAGGACCGCGATGAACAGGGGTTTGTTCGCGTCCTTGATGCGTTTGGCGAGCGCGTCGGCGTCCGCCTTCGGCAGCTGGGCCGAGGCGGCCGGGTCGACGTAGACCGGGCTCTTGCGGAGGGCCTGGGCGACGGAGGAGACGCTGGTGTCCGCGCTCGCCCCGGGCGCGAACGCGGTCGCCAGGACCAGGGCGAGGGCGGCCAGCAGCAGTGCTGGGAGGCTTCGGTTCCGCAGGGCCTTCATGCCCTGAAACTACCCGAAGCCCCCCATAATCCGCAGCCTCCCATAATTCGGTATACGGGCGGGGCTATGCCGCCCGGTACGCCTCCGTCAGCATCTCCACCGCCTTCCCGTACCGGCCCGTCAGCAGCAGATGACCGGCGTCGGCGAAGGGCTTCGCCACCGCCTGCGCCATCCGCTCGCCCGCCTTCTGCTGGACGATCAGCCGCGCCTCGGTCACCAGCTCACGGCCTGCCCGGTCGTCGCCCTTCCGCTCGGCCGCCGTCGCCGCCGCGCCCAGCGCCTTCAGGGTCGCCGTACCGCCGCGCGACACGCCGGTGAGCGTGGACAGGCCCCAGCCGTAGGGGAACTGCGGGTCGTACGACGGGTCGCCCACGTTGATCGGGAGCTGGGACTCGGACTTCGGCCAGGTGACGGGGAGCTGTCCGGTGAAGGGGCGCTTGCCGTAGAGGACGTCGGCGACGCCCTCGCCCTCGGTGCCGGGCAGCCAGGACGCCACCAGCGCGTCGATCGTGCCGAGCCGGTCGCCGACGAGCTGCGGGCGGCCGGAGACGATCAGCACCGCGCACTTCATGGCCGCGCACACCTTGTCCACGGCCGCCTGGTCGGCGGCGGACAACTGCAGGCTGTGGCCGTTGCCGACATCGCCGACGCCCTCGGCGTACGGGGTCTCGCCGACGACGACCACCCCGGCGTCGTAGCCGTCGGTCGGCGCGGAGGCGTCCTTGGAGTAGGTGATGTCCCCGCCCGCCTCGCGCATGCCCCGCAGGATGGTCGTGCCCTGGGTGTGGGTGCCGGACGCGCCCTGCCAGGTGAGGGTCCAGCCGCCGGTCTGGTTGCCGAGGTCGTCGGCGTTGGACCCGGCGACGTACACCTTCTCGCTCTTCTTCAGCGGCAGCAGCCCGCCGCTGTTCTTCAGCAGCACCTGCGACTCGGCGGCGGCCCGGCGGGCGACCGCCCGGTGCGCCGGGGAGCCGATGGCGGCGGCGCCGCTGGTGTCGGCGTAGGGGTGCTCGAAGAGCCCCAGCCTGAACTTCTGGGTGAGGATGCGGGAGACCGCGTCGTCGATCCGCGCCTCGCTGATCCGGCCGGCCTTCACCTCGTCGACGAGGGTGGAGCCGAAGTCCTTGTAGCCGTACGGCACCATCATCATGTCGACGCCCGCGTTCACCGCCGTGCGGACGTGGGTGGCGTAGTCGCCGGGGAGCTGGTCGATGGCGTTCCAGTCGCTGATGACGAAGCCGCCGAAGCCCATCCGGCGCTTGAGCACGCCGTTGATCATGTCGCCGCGCGCGTGCATCTTCACCGCGCCCTGGCCGTCCCCGACGATGTCGAGGGAGGAGTACGACGGCATGACCGCGCCGATGCCCCGCTGGACGGCCGTCCGGTACGGCGCCAGGTGGATGTCCTCCAGCTGCTGCCGGGTGACCGTGGTGACGCCCTGGTCGATGGTGTAGGTGCCGGTGGTGGAGGAGCCGTACGCGGTGCCGCCGTCGCCGACGAAGTGCTTGGCGGTGGCCAGCACCTTGTCGTTGCGGCTCAGGTCCCGTCCGTCGGCCCGCCCCTGGAGGCCCTGGATGATGGTCTCCATGGACTGCACAAGGGCGGGGTCCTCGCCGAAGGACTCGTAGGAGCGGCCCCAGCGTTCGTCGCGGCTCACGCACAGACAGGGTGCGAAGTCCCAGGGGATGCCGGTGGCGCGGACTTCGGAGGCCGTCACCGAGCCTGTCCTCTGGGCGAGTTGGGGGTCGCGGGTGGCGCCGATGCCGACGTTGTGCGGCATGATCGTGGCGCCGGCCAGGTTGTTGTGGCCGTGCACCGCGTCGACGCCGTAGATCAGCGGGATCTGGAGGCGGGTCGCCCGAGTGCGGAGCTGGAAGCCGTCGATCATCTTCGCCCAGGCCTCAGGGGTGTTGGGCGTGGGCGTGGAGCCGCCGCCGGACAGGAGCGAGCCGAGGGCGTACGTCGCGATGTCGCCGCCGCCTCCGACGGCGCCCCGCTCGGCCTGGGTCATCTGCCCGGCCTTCTCCTGCAGCGACATCCGGGACAGCAGGTCCGCGACGCGCTTCTGCACGGGCAACCCGGCGTTCAGATACGGCAGTCCGTGCGCGTCGATGACGATCTGCGGGGTCTCGGCGGGGGCCTTGGCGCCGGTGACCGTGAGCTTGAGCGGGATGGTCCTGGCGGGTGCTGCGGACCGGCCCTTCCAGGTGGGCACCTCGATCGTCCGCGAGGTTCCGGACGCGGTACCGGCCGGGAAGGTGAGGGTGCCTTCGGCCGGGGTGTAGTCCCGGCCGGTGGTGGCGGTGCCGCCGTCCGTCGTGTACGTGACCGTCACCGGCTCGTCGACGGGCCGGTCGCCGGTCGTGGCCAGGGTGACCTTCACCTCGGCGGTGCCGCCCTCCTTGACGGGGTAGACGGGCGCGTCGGTGGTGACGGAGGCGCGCAGCGACTGGTCGGCCCTGCCGTACAACTCGACGCCGTCCATGGCGAAGTCGCCCTTGGTGCCGGCCGGGAGCGTGACGGCGTAGCCCCACATCCGCGTGAGCCCCAGGACGTGGTCGATACCGCCGACGGGCTGGTAGTCGGTGCGGTACCGGAAGTCGGTGAAGGGGATCTCGATCCGCTTCCAGCCGGTGAAGTCGTCGGTGAAGGAGGTCGTCCAGAGCTCTGAGGCCTCGCCGTTCGCGCCGCCGTCCTTGATCTCGAAGGCGATCTTCCGGCCGTTGTCCCGGCCTTCCCACCAGAAGCGGATGCCCTGGTGGGCGGACCAGTCATGGGCGGGCTGACCGGCGGCGAAGTCGTGGGTGAAGCCGCCGTAGCCGCTGATGTCGTAGCTGCCGGTGAGGACCTTGGCGCCCTCGGGTGCGTCGGCACGTCCGGTGAGGTGGAGGCTGGGCGGGTCGTCGGCGTCGCTTCCCCAGGTGAAGATGCCGTCGGCGGGCTGAGCGGCGAAGGGGACCTCGCCCTCGAAGCGGTCGACGGGTACAGGTGCGGGGTCGTCGGCGGCGTGGGCGGTGCCGGTGACGGCGGACAGGGGCAGCAGTGCGGCGAGCAAGGCGCCGGCGACGAGCAGGGCGGTTCTCGGCATAGACCTTCCCTCGGCTCTCGTGGTTCACTCATGGCTTAGATCATGCCGTGAGTTAACTAACGGCACCCCAACCCGTCAAGAGTGCACGTCAGTTGAAGGGCGACGCACCATGAGGAGAATCCCCCGCACGGTTCGGCTGCTGCTGGCCGGGCTGCTCTCCGCCGCCGGCTTCACCGCCGCCGTACCCCCCGCCGCGCACGCGGCCGGCGAGCAGGTCACTCCCTGGCTCACCACCACCGACGACTCCGGCGGCCGGCATGTCGTACGGGGTCTGCAGGCACAGGCCCCGTTCGCCTTCCAGTCCGGCACGGGTGGCGGCGGCACGAACATCACCGTCGACGAGAACACCCGCTACCAGACCTTCACCGGCGGCGGCGCGTCCTTCACGGACACCGCGGCCTGGCTGATGAACAGCAGCGGCGCGCTGTCCCAGGCCACGCGGGACGCGACCATGCGCAAGCTGTTCTCGCCGACGGACGGCATCGGGCTGTCGTTCCTGCGCAACCCGATGGGTGCCTCGGACCTCGCGCGGTACGGCTACACGTACGACGACGTGCCGTCCAGCCAGACGGATGCGAATCTGGCCAAGTTCTCGATCGCGCACGACCTGGCGGACGTGGTCCCGCTCACCCGGCAGGCGCTGC
Source organism: Streptomyces roseochromogenus subsp. oscitans DS 12.976 (assembly GCF_000497445.1). Lineage (NCBI taxonomy): Bacteria > Bacillati > Actinomycetota > Actinomycetes > Kitasatosporales > Streptomycetaceae > Streptomyces > Streptomyces roseochromogenus. The sequence goes on from NZ_CM002285.1 coordinate 2,739,072, forward strand.
AGCTGAATCCCTCGCTGACGGTGATGGCCTCGCCGTGGACGGCCCCCGCCTGGATGAAGGACAGCGGCTCGCTCAACGGCGGCTGGCTGAAGGCCGAGGACTACGCGGCGTACGCCGGCTACTTCGTGAAGTACCTCCAGGCCTACAAGGACCAGGGGGTCGACGTCTCGTACGTGACCCCGCAGAACGAGCCGACCTGCTGCTCCGGCTATCCGTCGATGAGCTGGAACGCGAGCGGGATCGACTACTTCCTCAAGAACGACCTGCTGCCGCAGCTGCAGTCGGCGGGCCTGTCGGCCAAGGTCCTCGCGCACGACTGGAACTGGGACACCTACGACTCCTACGCGGCCCAGGCCGTGGACGATGCGGCGATCCGCAACCACCCCAACTTCGGCGGTATCGCCTGGCACGGGTACGGCGGTGACGTCACCAAGCAGTCCACCGTGCACGACCAGTACCCCTCACTGGACGCGTTCGGCACCGAGCACTCCGGCGGCACCTGGATCGCCGACCAGCAGCGCGAGGACATGTCCAACATCATCGACTACACCCGCAACTGGGCGAAGTCGGTGACCAAGTGGTCGCTGGCCGTGGACCAGAACATGGGCCCGCACAACGGGGGGTGCGGCACCTGCACCGGGCTGATCACGGTACACAACGGGGACGGCGCGAGCGGCACCGTGGACTACACCGTCGAGTACTACGACATGGGCCATCTGACCAAGTTCGTCCGGCCGGGTGCCCAGCGGATCGCGTCGACGGCATCCACGACCGTGCCCAACGTGGCGTGGCGCAACCCGGACGGCAGCAAGGCGCTGATCGCATACAACGACTCCTCCTCCGCCCAGACGGTGACGATCAACTGGGGGTCGCAGCACGCAACTTACTCACTGCCCGGGAAGACCTCGGCGACCTTCACCTGGTCCGGAACCCAGTCCGGCAACGGCACGCAGACCGGCTCCTTCGTCGGGCTGGCCGGCAAGTGCCTGGATGTGGCGGGCGGTTCCAGCGCCGACGGTACGGCGGTGCAGCTCTACGACTGCAACGGCAGCGGCGCCCAGCAGTGGACCGTACAGGCCGACGGGTCCGTGCGGGCGCTCGGCAAGTGCCTGGACGTGACGTCGGGTTCGACCACGGACGGGGCGAAGGTGCAGCTGTACGACTGCAACGGCACGGGTGCGCAGCAGTGGTCGTACAACGCGTCCACCGGGGATGTCGTGAACCTCGCCGCGAACAAGTGTCTGGACGTGACGGACAACTCGTCGGCGAACGGGGCGCGGGCGCAGATCTGGTCCTGCACGGGAGCCGCCAACCAGAAGTGGCACCTGGGGTAGCCCGCATGAGTGTCGCTGCGCTGCGGTTCGGTCGTGGGCGGCACATGGTATGGGTATGACCACATCGCAGGATCTGTTCCTCGTCACTCTCGACGTGCCCGGCGATCATCCCGTCGAGCAGGGTGATCTGTCGCTGGCGCTCGCCGGGGCCGAGCTGATCGACCTTCTCGGGACACGGGCGCTCACCCTGGACGGTGAGCGCATCGTGCCCGGTGCCGAGCTGACCACGGGTGACCGGATGCTGGACGCGGCCGGGGCGGCGCTCCGGCGGCAGGAGCCGTACGAGTCGGTCGAGGACTGGCTGTGGCGCCGGGGTGAGGGGCTGGCCACGGCCTACCGCGATGTCCTGGACACGGCGGGGCAGCTCTCCGGGAAGCGGCCTCGCTGGCCCCACCGTGCCGACAAGGCAGCGGCCGCCGACACCCCGGCCCGCCGGCACGCCGCCGACCGCTGGTGGTCCCGCGAGCCGGTCCTCGCCTCTCTCGCCGCCACTCTCGGCATCCAGGGCGAACGCCCGCCCGAGGAGGAGCCCGGCGACGAGGCGGTCGTCACCGTCCTGGTGGCGGTCGGCGACGCCGTCACCGAGCTGGGGGCCGTACGCGAGCGGCGGCGCATCGAGAACGTGGCTTTCGACAACATCTGGCGGGCGCCCTGAGTCTCAGCGGACCGGCTGGCCGATCCCCATCAGATTGCCCTCGCTGTCCCGGAACCAGGCGGCCCGCTCCCCCCGCGCGCCCTTGCTCGGGTAGTTGCCCTCGATCTCGGCGATACCGTCCCGGGTGCGGAAGCCGGGTGCGTCCACGTCCTCGAAGACCACGCCCCGGCGCCGTAGCTCCGTCACCACCGCCTCCAGGTCGTCCACCTCGAACGCCATCTGGGTGAAGGTGCCGGGCGAGAGCCCGGTGGAGCGGAAGACGGCGAAGTCGACGCCGCCGCAGCGGTACAGCAGCCCGCCGGGCCGTTCGTCCACCGGCTCCAGGCCGAGCTTGTCGGCATAGAAGCGCCGGGCCCGGTCCAGGTCCCCGGCGGGCAGTCGGGTCGCGGCACGGGCCCGGGACAGCGGATCGGTGTGCTCTGTGGTCATACCTCCACTGTGGCTACTCGGCCGGCTCCACGCCCGCCCGCAGCAGACCGTACGTGTACGCGTCCTCCAGCGCCTGCCAGGAGGCGGCGATGACGTTCTCGGCGACGCCGACCGTGGACCACTCGCCGGAGCCGTCCGAGGTGGAGATGAGCACCCGGGTCGTGGACTGGGTGCCGTGCTTGCCCTCCAGGATGCGGACCTTGTAGTCGACCAGGTCCAGCTTGGCGAGCTGCGGGTAGATCTTTTCGAGCGCCACGCGCAGGGCGCGGTCGAGGGCGTTCACCGGGCCGTTGCCCTCCGCCGTGGCGACGATCCGCTCGCTCTTGGCCCACAGCTTGACCGTGGCCTCGTTGGCGTGGGTGCCGTCGGGGCGGTCCTCGACGATGGCCCGCCAGGACTCCACGTCGAAGTACTTCAGGGGCCGCCCCTCCGCCTCGGCCCGCAGCAGCAGCTCGAAGCTCGCGTCCGCCGCCTCGTACGTGTAGCCCTTGAGCTCGCGTTCCTTCACCCGCTCGACCACCCGGCCGACCAGCTCTCGGTCGCCGCCCAGGTCGACGCCCAGTTCCTTGCCCTTCAGCTCCACCGACGCGCGGCCCGCCATGTCGGAGACCAGCATGCGCATGGTGTTGCCGACCAGCTCGGGGTCGATGTGCTGGTACAGGTCCGGGTCGACCTTGATCGCGGAGGCGTGCAGACCGGCCTTGTGCGCGAAGGCGGAGACGCCGACGTAGGGCTGGTGCGTGGACGGCGTGAGGTTGACGACCTCGGCGATGGCGTGCGAGATCCGGGTCGTCTCGCGGAGCTTGCCGTCGGGCAGCACCTTCTTGCCGTACTTCAGCTCCAGGGCCGCGACGACCGGGAAGAGATTGGCGTTGCCGACGCGCTCGCCGTAGCCGTTGGCCGTGCACTGCACATGGGTCGCGCCGGCGTCCACGGCCGCCAGCGTGTTCGCCACCGCGCAGCCCGTGTCGTCCTGGGCGTGGATGCCGAGCCGGGCGCCGGTGTCGGCGAGGACCGTGGCGACGACCGCGTGGATCTGCGCGGGGAGCATGCCGCCGTTGGTGTCGCACAGCACCACCACGTCCGCGCCGGCCTCCGAAGCCGCCCGTACGACCGCCTTCGCGTACTCGGGGTTGGCGCGGTAGCCGTCGAAGAAGTGCTCGCAGTCCACGAAGACCCGGCGGCCCTGGTCCTTCAGGTACGACACCGTGTCGCGGACCATCTCCAGGTTCTCGTCCAGCGTGGTGCGCAGCGCCAGCTCCACATGCCGGTCGTGTGACTTGGCGACCAGCGTGATCACCGGGGCGCCGGACTCCAGCAGGGCCTTGACCTGGGGGTCCTCGGCGGCCTTGGCGCCGGCGCGCCGGGTGGCGCCGAAGGCGACCAGCTGGGCGTGCCGGAAGTCGATCTCGGCCTGCGCGCGGGCGAAGAACTCGGTGTCCCGGGGGTTCGCGCCGGGCCAGCCGCCCTCGATGAAGCCGACGCCGAAGTCGTCCAGGTGCCGGGCGATGGCGAGCTTGTCCGCGACGGTGAGGTTGATGCCCTCGCGCTGCGCGCCGTCGCGCAACGTGGTGTCGAAGACGTGGAACGAGTCGTCGAGCTCGCTGGTTGCCGTCTCGGTCATGGTCTCAAGGCTCCTGAATGTGGATCTTCGGTCTTACCGGAATAACCGGCTCCACCATCCCCAATGGTCCCTCGCGCTCCGTTTCACCCGGCTGAAGGTGGGCCGGAAAACGAAAAAACCCCTCGCGGGTGCGAGAGGTCTGCGCGCGGGTCGAGGACGACGGTGGCCACCCGCACCTGGTCGTACGAGGTGGTCACTGCGGACCGGCGCGCCTGTTGCCCATAATCATGGCGAACGAGAGCACGGGGGAAGTCTGGCACAGCCCCGCCCCCGGCTCACCGACTGTCTCAGGATGCGGTCGTCAGGCTGGACTCCCCGGAGCCCGCCCCGGCTTCCTGACCGGCCTTCACCCGGGTCAGATCCAGATCCTTCGTCTCGCGCATGGTGACGTACACCACAAGGGATACGGCGGCACAGCCCGCCACGTACCAGTAGAAACCCGACTCGATCCCGGCCTTCTTGAACCACAGGGCGATGTACTCCGCGGTGCCGCCGAAGAGGGCGTTGCCGATGGCGTACGGCAGGGCCACGCCGAGCGCGCGGACGCCGGTCGGGAACAGCTCGGCCTTCACACAGGCGTTGATCGAGGTGTAGCCGGTGATGACGACCAGCGCGAGCAGGGCGAGCCCGAACGCCGGCCAGAAGCTGCCCGCGTGCCTGAGCAGAGTCATGATCGGCACGGTGAGGAAGGTGGAGCCGACCGCGAAGGTGATCAGCAGCGGACGGCGGCCGATCCGGTCCGACAGCGCGCCGGCGAGCGGCTGCAGACAGGCGAAGACGATCAGCGCGGTGAAGGAGACGAGCGTCGCCGTCTGTTTGGACAGACCGGCCGAATTGGACAGGTACTTCGTCAGGTAGGTGGTGTACGTGTAGTACGCGACCGTGCCGCCCATGGTGAGGGCGATGACCAGGAACGCCTCCCGCTTGTGCTGCCACAGCGCGCGCAGGGTGCCGCGCTCCTCGGCGTGGGAGGTCTCCTCCTCGTACACCTCGGTCTCCAGCATGCTGCGGCGCAGATAGAAGATGATCGCCGCGCCGAGCGCACCCACGATGAACGGGATGCGCCAGCCGTAACTGTGCAGCGCGCTGTCGGACATGGTCCGCTGCAGGATGATCTGCAGCCCGAGGCCGACGATCTGGCCGGCGGTCATGGAGACGTACTGGAAGCTGGAGGCGAATCCGCGCCGCTTCGGGTCCGAGGCCTCCGTGAGATAGGTGGCGCTGGCCGCGTACTCGCCGCCCACCGAAAGGCCCTGCAGCAGGCGGGCGACGAGCAGCACGAGCGCGCCGCCGTAGCCGGCGACCGCGTAGGTCGGGGCGGCGGCGATCAGGATCGCCGAGGCCGACATCAGCGTGACGGTCAGCGTCAGCGCCGCCTTGCGGCCCTTGCGGTCGCCGACCCGGCCCAGCAGCCAGCCGCCCACCGGGCGCATGAAGAAGCCGACGGCGAAGATGCCGGCGGTGTTCATCAGCTGGGCGGTGGGATTGCCGCTCGGGAAGAACGCGCCGGCGAAATACGTGGCGAAGCTCGCGTACACGAACCAGTCGAACCACTCGACCATGTTCCCCGCCGAACCGACCCAGATCTTCTTCCAGTGTTGTCGTCCCATGCGCGGTTACCTGCCCGGCGCTGGAGGAAAGGATTCCTTTGCCTACGCAGCCGGGACAGGGCAGTTCCCCAAGGGGCGCGGGGAACTGCGCGAGCAACCACGACGGTGCCGCGGCTACGACGCCAGAAGTGCATCCGCAATGAACTCCCGTACATGCGCGAGCACTTGCTCACGATCAGTACCGCGCAACCCGATGGCCACATGAATGGAGAACCCGTCGAGCAGCGCACGCACCCTCGTCGCGAAGCGGTCGGCGTCGACCCGGCGGAACTCCCCCCGCGAAACCCCCTCGGCGATCAGCGCGACCAGGTCGCGATGCCAGGCTCCCTCGATCGCGGCCTGCCGCTCGCGTGCGGCCTCATCGGCGTTCTGCGACCGGTTCCAGACCTCCAGCCACAGCGTCCAGTGCGGATCGCGGTGGCCGTCCGGGACATACAGGTCCACGTAGGCGTCCAGGCGTTCGCGGGCCGGTCCGCCGTGGGCGAGCAGGCGGCCGCGCTCCGCGCCCAGCCGGCCCTCGCTCCACTCCAGGGTCTGCAACAGCAGTTCGTCCTTGGAGCGGAAGTAGTAGAGAAGATGGCCGCTGCTCATGCCGACCTCACGGCCGAGCGCCGCCATGGTGAGCTTCTCCAGACCACGCTCGGCAATCATGTCCATGGCGGCGGCGAGTACCTCCTCGCGCGGCGGCGCGTTCCTCCGCGCCCGTGCCGCACCGGCCATCCCTGTCTCCTACATGTTCATGCCTTCGGCTGCTGCTGGGTGATGCAGTGGATGCCGCCCCCACCCGCAAAGATCGTACGCGCGTCCACCAGGGTCACTGTCCGCTCGGGGAACAGCCGTCGGAAGATCCCGGCGGCGATCTCGTCGCGCGGGTCGTCGAAGCCGCACAGCACGACGCCGCCGTTGCAGATGTAGTGGTTGATGTAGGAGTAGTCGGCCCAGTGGCCGTCGGCCTCCAGAACGGTCGGCGCGGGCACCTCGACGACCTCCAGCTTGCGGCCGCGCGCGTCGGTCGCCGACTTCAGCAGTCCGATGACCTCCTTGGTGACCTCGAAGTCGGGGTGCGCGGGGTCGGGCTGGTGGTGGGCGACGACCACGCCGGGGCGGGCGAACGCGGCGACGATGTCGACGTGGCCCAGGGTGCCGAACCCGTAGGGCGGGTAGTCGCCGGTGAGGCCGCGCGGCAGCCAGATCGCCTTCTCCGTGCCGAGGTGGGCGTGGATCTCGGCTTCCACCTCCGCGCGCGACCAGTGCGGGTTGCGCTCGGGGCCCAGCTGGACCGTCTCCGTCAGCAGCACCGTGCCCTCGCCGTCGACGTGGATCGCACCGCCCTCGTTGACCAGTTTCGAGGCGTACGTCTTCGCACCCGCGAGGTCGGAGACATACGCGGCGATCTTCGAGTCGTGCTCCCAGCGCGCCCAGTCCTGGGCGCCCCAGCCGTTGAACGTCCAGTCCACGGCGGCCAGTTCACCCTTGCCGTTGGTGAGGAAGGTGGGGCCGATGTCCCGCATCCAGGCGTCGTCCAGCTCCCGCTCGACGGTGTCGATGCCGGGACCGAGCAGCGTCTGCGCTTCGGCGGACCGGCCGGGGCCGCACACCACGGTCACCGGCTCGAAGCGGCGGATGGCGCGGGCCACGGACGCCCAGGCGACCCGGGAGGCGGCGAGGTCCTCGGGGTCGTCGAAGGTGGGGTTGGGGCCCGGCCACGCCATCCAGGTGCGCTTGTGCGGGGTCCACTCGGCGGGCATACGGAAGCCGTCGGCGGCGGGGGTGGTCATACGAGGGTCCTTCACAGGAAGTAGAGGCGGTTGAGGGAGACGGAATCGGCCGGCTGCGAGCTGAGCGGGTCGCCGTCGAGGGTGACCAGGCCGGTGCGCTGGTCGACGTCGACCGCTCCGACCCGGGCGTTCAGCCGCAGGTCGGCGGGGCCGATGCCCCGGGTGCCGCGCACGGCGACCCTCCTGCGCCGGGTGGGCATCTGGTCGCTGCCCTGGTCGACGGCGGCCTGGGCGACGAACGCGACGGAGATGTCGGCGGCCGTGGCGCCGTACGACCCGAACTGCGGTCCCAGGACGAGGGGTTCGCAGGTGTCGGTGGCCGCATTGGGGTCGCCGACCACGCCGTACGCCGGGAAGCCGGACTTGAGGACGAGCTGCGGCTTGGCGCCGAAGTACTCCGGGCGCCACAGCACGAGGTCGGCGAGCTTGCCGACCTCGATCGAGCCGACCTCGTGGGCGAGGCCGTGCGCGATGGCCGGGTTGATGGTCAGCTTGGCCATGTAGCGCAGGACGCGGGCGTTGTCGTCGCCCTCGCCGTCGCCCTGCAGCGGCCCCAGCTCGGCCTTCATCTTGCCGGCCATGGCGAACGTACGGCGGACGGTCTCACCGGCGCGGCCCATGCCCTGGGCGTCGGAGGAGGTGATGCCGATCGCGCCCAGGTCGTGCAGCACGTCCTCGGCGCCCATGGTGCCGGCGCGGATGCGGTCGCGGGCCATGGCGGCGTCGCCGGGCAGGTCGGGCTTGAGGTCGTGGACGGAGACGATCATGCCGTAGTGCTCGGCGACCGCATCCCTGCCGAAGGGCAGGGTGGGGTTGGTGGAGGAGCCGATGACGTTCGGGACGCCGGCCATCTTCAGCACGTTGGGCACGTGTCCGCCGCCGCAGCCCTCGATGTGGAAGGCGTGGATCGTACGGCCTTCGAGGACGCGAAGGGTGTCCTCGACCGACAGGCACTCGTTCAGGCCGTCGCTGTGCAGGGCGACCTGGACGTCGTGCTCCTCGGCGACGCGCAGTGCCGTGTCCAGGGCCCGCGTATGGGCGCCCATGTCCTCGTGCACCTTGAAGCCGGACGCCCCGCCCTCGGCCAGCGCCTCGATGAGCGGCGCGTCGGACGAGGACGAACCCCGGCCCAGGAAGCCGATGTTGACCGGCCAGGCATCGAAGGCGTTGAAGGCGTGCCTGAGGGCCCAGGGCGAGTTCACGCCGACGCCCCACACCGGGCCGAATTCCTGCCCGATGATCGTGGTCACGCCGGAGGCGAGGGAAGCCTCCATGATGCGCGGCGACAGCAGATGGACATGGGTGTCGACGGCCCCGGCGGTGGCGATCAGGCCCTCGCCGGAGACGATCGAGGTGCCCGTGCCGACGACGACGTCGACGCCGTCGAGGGTGTCCGGGTTGCCGGCCCGCCCGATCGAGCAGATCCGGCCTTCCCGGATGCCGATGGAGACCTTGCGGATGCCCTGCACGGCGTCGATCACGACCACGTTGCTGATGACCACGTCACAGGTCTCGCGGACGGCGGCTGCCTTCAGGTGCAGTCCGTCCCGGGCGGTCTTGCCGAAACCGGCCAGGAACTCGTCGCCGTAGCGCTGGGAGTCGGACTCCACGCGGACGGTGAGCCCGGAGTCGCCGAGGCGGATGCGGTCGCCGGCGCGGGGGCCGTGGGTGGCGGCGTAGGCGTGCGGGTCGACATGGATCGCCCGGCTCACCTCGCGTCCCTTCGAGCGGCTCATCACTCCTCGCCTCCTTCCGGTGTCGTTCCCAGGTATCCGCATGCGGCGGCCCTGCGCAGGGCCTCTTGCTTCGCTCCGGGCGCGTCCAGCGGCCCGTCGACCAGTCCGGCGAAGCCGATCGCGATCCGCTCGCCGCCGATCGGCACCAGGCCGACCTCCTCGCTCTCGCCGGGCCCGAAACGGACCGAGGATCCGGCGGGTACGGCGAGCCGCATGCCGTAGGCCCGGGCGCGGTCGAAGTCGAGGCGCGGGTTGGCCTCGAAGAAGTGGAAGTGGGAGGTGACGGAGACCGGCACGGTCGCGGTGTTGGTGACCGTGAGCCGGACGGCCGGCGCGGGGTCGGCGTGCTCGGGTCCGGGCAGCAGCGCACCCGGCGCCCGCTCGCCGAGGCCGCCGCCGATGGGGTCGGAGACCACCGCGAGCCGGGAGCCGTCGTCGAAGACGGCCTCGACCATCACCTCGGTGACGACGTCGGCGACGCCCGGCAGCACGTCCTCGGGGCCGAGCACGGACCGCGCCGCCTCGATGGCCTCGGCGAGCCGCCTGCCGTCCCGAGCGGCCTCGCACACGGTGTCCGCGATCAGCGCGGTCGCCTCCGGCACGTTCAGCCTGAGGCCGCGCGCCCGGCGGGCCCGGGCCAGCTCGGCGGCTCCGAAGAGCAGCAGCCGGTCACGTTCCGTGGGGGTCAGTCTCACGTCGCGGCACCTCCTTGCCATCCCTAGATTAGAACATCACTCTAAACACAGAATTCATGAAACAGAAGCATTGACTGCAGGCAAAGCTTCGCAGACATTGAACGTCGCTCTAACTCTCTGGCGGTAGTCGAAGGAGACCCATCCATGCCGATAGAACAGCGCGGAGTCGACACCATCCCGGACGAGGAGCGGACCAGTGGTCCGCGCGACCTCGTCTCGATCCTGCTCGGTTCCAACCTCTGCCTCGGGGTGATCATCTTCGGCTGGCTGCCGCCGTCCTTCGGGCTCGGCTGGTGGGCGTCGGTGAGCGCGATCGTCGCGGGCACGGTGATCGGCACCGTGTTCACGGCACCGCTCGCGCTGGTCTCCCTGCGCACCGCGACCAACCTGTCCACGTCCTCCGGGGCCCAGTTCGGCGTGCGGGGCCGGCTGGTCGGCTCGATCGTCGGCCTGCTCCTCGCCCTCGGCTACACGGCGCTGACCGTGTGGATCGGCGGGGACGTGATGATCAGCGTGCTCGGCCGGATGGCCGGGCTGCCGGCGGACGGGGTGTCGTACGCCGTCGTCTACGCGGTGCTCGCGGCGGCGACCGTCGCCGGAGCGGTCTACGGCTACCGAGTGCTGCTGAACATGTCGAAGGTCCTGTCCATCGGCATGACGGCCCTGCTGGCCCTCGGCATCTTCGCCTACGCCCCGCACTTCACGACCTCGGCGCTGTCCGGCACGGGCGGCTATCTGCTGGGCTCCTTCTGGCCGACCTGGTTCCTGGCGGCCGTGGCAGCGGGCCTGTCCGGCCCCATCGCCTTCATCACGCTCCTCGGCGACTACACCCGCTATATCTCCCCCGCCCGGAACTCCAACCGCCGGGTGATCCAGGCCACTTGGCTGGGCCTGATCCTGGGTCTGCTCGTCCCGCAGCTGTTCGGCACCTTCACGGCGTACGCGGCGAAGGCGGCCACCGACTACGCGGGCCCCCTCGTCTCCGCCTCCCCCACCTGGTACCTGATCCCGCTGCTGCTGTCCGCGTCCGCGGGCTCCGTCGGCAACGCCGGCCTGATGCTGTACTCGATGGGCCTCGACCTGGACGCGATCCTGCCCAGGGCCTCCCGGGCGCGGGCGACGTACACGGTCGCCGTCGTCGCCACCGCCTGCGTCTTCGTCGGCCACTACGCCTGGAACGCGCAGTCCGCGATGACGTCCTTCGTGCTGCTGCTCACCGCCATCGGCACCCCGTGGGCCGTCATCACCCTCATCGGCTTCACCCGCTGCCGCGGGGTGTACGACGCCGACGCCCTCCAGGTCTTCAACCGCCGCTCGCGGGGCGGGATCTACTGGTACCGGGCGGGCTGGAACGTCCGGGCCACCGCCTCCTGGGCGCTGGGCGCCGGCGTCGGTCTGCTGGCGGTGTCCCTGCCGTCGTACCAGGGCCCGCTGCTGCAGCTGACGGGCGGGGTGGACTGCAGCTTCCTGTTGTCGGGTGCGGTCGGTGGGGTGGTCTACCTGCTGCTGACGTTCCGTACGGAACACGCAAGGGCCGCCACGGACATCGACGCGTCCGAGGCGGCCCTGAGCGTGGCTGCCGACCGTTAGCCGATCTTGTGCATCCAGCCGTGCGTGTCCTCGGCGGTGCCCCGCTGGAGGTCGAGCAGAGCCTGACGCAGGCGGAGAGTCACCTCACCCGTCTCTCCGCCGCTCTGCTTCCACTCGGCAGAGGCACGCTTCACCGTGCCGACCGGGGTGATCACGGCCGCCGTGCCGCAGGCGAAGACCTCGGTGAGGGTGCCGTTCTCGGTGTCGCGCTGCCACTGCTCGACCGAGACGCGGCCCTCCTCCGACTCGTAGCCGAGGTCGCGGGCGACGGCGAGGAGGGAGTCACGGGTGACGCCCTCCAGGATGGAGCCGGTCAGGGTCGGGGTGACGATCCGGTCGCCGTACACGAAGTACAGGTTCATGCCGCCGAGTTCCTCGACCCACTGGTGCTCGACCGCGTCGAGGTAGCAGACCTGGTCACAGCCCTTGGCCGCGGCCTCGGCCTGCGCCAGCAGGGACGCGGCGTAGTTGCCGCCGGTCTTGGCGTCGCCCATGCCGCCGGGGACGGCGCGGACGCGGTCCTCGGAGACCCAGATCGACACCGGCTTCACACCGCCCGGGAAGTAGGCGCCGGCCGGCGAGGCGATCACGATGAAGAGGTACTCGTTCGCCGGCTTGACGCCCAGGCCGACCTCGGTGCCGATCATGAACGGGCGCAGGTAGAGGGACTCCTCGCCGCCGTGCGCGGGCACCCAGTCGATGTCCTGCCGGACGAGGACGTCACAGGCCTCGATGAACGTCTCGACCGGCAGCTCGGGCATGGCGAGCCGCTTGGCGGAGCGCTGGAAACGCTTGGCGTTCTGGTCCGGGCGGAAGAGCGCGACCGAGCCGTCGGGCTGACGGTAGGCCTTCAGGCCCTCGAAGATCTCCTGGGCGTAGTGCAGGACGTTGGTCGCCGGGTCGATCGGGATCGGCGCGTAGGGAACGAGCTGGCCGTCGTGCCAGCCGCGGCCCTCGGTCCACTTGATCGTCACCATGTGGTCGGTGAAGTGGCGGCCGAACCCGGGGTTGGCCAGGATCGCCTCGCGCTCGGCGGCGGCGAGGGGGCTGGCGGAGGGCTTGAGCTCGATCGTGGGCGTCGTCATGAGTGATGTGTCCTTCACCGGTCGTTGTGACGGGCCGCGCTCACGCCCCTCACTGCGACTCGCCAGTGTTAGGACGTCCGAGCTTTCCCTCATACCGCGGCTCCGCGTTCGATTATCGCGCGGGGGCGGCGGCGGACGGAATGGGGGTGACAGCGGCCCAGGGGTCGATGGTGGCACCCGGCGGGGACATGCGGAAGCCGCCGGGCGGTCGTCCGACCCGGCGGCTTCTCGTGGTGGAGCGCCGGGTCAGCCGGCTACTCGGGCGGCGAGCGCGTCGCCGATCTGCGAGGTGCTGCGGGTCCCGAGCGCGGCGCGCTCGGTGAGGTCGGCGGCGACAGCCGCGTCGATGCGGTCGGCCTCGCCGGCGTATCCGAGGTGGCGCAGCAGCAGGCCGACGGACAGGACCGTGGCGGTGGGGTCGGCCTTGCCCTGTCCGGCGATGTCCGGGGCCGAGCCGTGGACCGGCTCGAACATGGACGGGAACTCGCGGCTGGGGTTGATGTTGCCCGAGGCGGCCACGCCGATGCCGCCGGAGACGGCCGCGGCGAGGTCGGTGATGATGTCACCGAAGAGGTTGTCGGTGACGATCACGTCGAAGCGGGCCGGGTCGGTGACCAGGTAGATGGTGGCCGCGTCGACGTGGATGTAGTCGGTGGTGACCTCGGGGAACTCCTTGGCCACCCGGTTGAAGATGTTCGTCCACAGATGCCCGGCGAAGGTCAGCACGTTGTTCTTGTGGACCAGCGTGAGCTTCTTGCGCGGGCGGGCCTGGGCGCGGGCGAAGGCGTCGCGGACCACGCGCTCGACTCCGTAAGCCGTGTTGACGGAGACCTCGGTGGCGACCTCGTGTTCGGTGCCCTTGCGGATGGTGCCGCCGTTGCCGGTGTACGGGCCCTCGGTGCCCTCGCGGACGACCACGAAGTCGATCTCCGGCTGGCCGGCGAGCGGGGTCGCCACACCGGGGAGCAGCTTGCTCGGCCGCAGGTTGACGTGGTGGTCGAAGGCGAAGCGGAGCTTGAGCAGGAAGCCGCGCTCCAGGACGCCGGACGGCACCGACGGGTCGCCGATGGCGCCGAGCAGGATGGCGTCGTGCCGCTTGAGGGCGTCGAGGTCGGCGTCGGTGAGGGTCTCACCGGTGGCGCGGTAGCGCTTCGCGCCGAAGTCGTACTCCTTCGTCTCCAGCTTCACATCCTGCGGGAGCACGGCGGAGAGGACCTTCAGACCCTCGGACACGACCTCCTGGCCGATGCCGTCACCGGGGATCACTGCGAGATTGAGGCTGCGAGACATGCTGGCACCCTACTCCTCGTCCCAGGTGATGACACGGCGCGTCCACCATACGGACACCCGTAGGGGTCGGGTTCCGGACGGTCAGTGGCCGGTCTCGCCGCCGTTGTCACGGCGGTCGAGGGCGCGCTGCAGGGCGGCGGCGGCGTTCTTGCGGTCGGACTCGCTCGTCCGGGACACGTGGCGGACTCGGCGGCGGACGGTCGTCTCGGCCATGGAAATCGACTCCTTCGGCAAACGCGAAGCACGGAAGAGGGGTGCGAGACGCCGGAAGGGGCGGGGAGCGGCGGACCGCAGGGGTTGCCTGCACGGGTCCGGCTCACGACCGCCATTCGCTTGGTCGAGCGAGACGTTCGGCTCCTACAAACCTAAGGGAGCGGCCTGCTTCTGTCTGCACAACTACTCGGACTTCCTACTATCTGAGACGACGGCTCCCCTCACACCGCTCCTAGCTGGGCCTTCGTGCGTTCGGGTGACGGCTGTCCGAGGGAGCGCGGGGTGCGGATCAAGGCGCGTACGGCGGTGGTCGTGGCCAGTTTCCGGGCTGGTGACGCAGCCGACGGAGCGGTACGGCCGCTCAGGCCACGTCCCCGTCCCGCCAGTCGAGCACGAACTCCTCGGCGGGGTCGAGCGCCCCGGCGAGCGCGGGCCACACATACATGCCCGCCTCCTCCTCCGGCAGCCGTACGATCCCGTCCGGGGACAGTCCGTGCACCTGCCCGCCCCACTGCCGCCAGCCCCGGGCGGTGTACAGCAGAGCCCCCTCCGGGCTCGCCGAGAGCGCGCCGAGGTCGTACGCCCGCCCGATCACCCGCTCCAGCTCCCCCAGCACCCGCCCGCCGATCCCCTTCCGCCGTACGTCGGGACGTACGGCGACGGCCTCCACGTATCCGGCCCGCAGCCAGCGCCCCCGGTGCCGGATGCGCCGCATCACCACGGCCCCGTGTGCGGCGAGCCCGGTGCCGTCATGCACGAGGACATGCAGACCGCCGAGCCCGTGATCCCAGTCCTCCTCGGAAAAGCCGCCGTCGAACGCCGCGTCCAACAAGGCGCGGGCGGCGAGGAGTTCGCAGGGATCGAGGTCGGCGGTGTGGGCGAGACGCAGTCCGGCGGTCATCGACCCAGTGTGACCGACAGGAAAACCCATGGGGTTGGAAACGGGCCGGGGAGCCTGCTCGTGGCAGGCTTCCCGGCCCGTTGCTCGGGGGGCCGAGGGTCAGCCCATGTGCGGGTACGTGTAGTCGGTCGGCGCGACCAGGGTCTCCTTGATGGCGCGGGTCAGGGTCCAGCGCAGGAGGTTCTGCGGGGCGCCGGCCTTGTCGTTGGTGCCGGAGGAGCGGCCGCCGCCGAAGGGCTGCTGGCCGACGACGGCGCCGGTCGACTTGTCGTTGATGTAGAAGTTGCCCGCCGCGTAGCGGAGCTTCTCCATCGTGTAGGCGGCCGCCGCACGGTCGTTGGAGATGACCGAGCCGGTCAGGGCGTAGTCCGACACCGACTCCATCTGGGTCAGCATCTCGTCGTACTGGTCGTCCTCGTAGACGTGGACGGCGAGGAACGGGCCGAAGTACTCGGTGCGGAAGACCTCGTTCTCCGGGTCGCTGCACTCGACGACGGTCGGGCGCACGAAGTAGCCGACCGAGTCGTCATAGCTGCCGCCCGCGACGATCGTGCAGGTCGGGTCCTCCTTGGCGCGGTCGATCGCGGCCTTGTTCTTGGCGAAGGCACGGTCGTCGATCACGGCGCCGATGAAGTTCGACAGGTCGGTGACGTCACCCATGGTGAGGTAGTCGACCTCGGCGGCGAACTCCTCCTTGAAGCCGCTGTTCCAGATCGACGCCGGGATGTAGGCCCGGGACGTCGCGCTGCACTTCTGGCCCTGGTACTCGAAGGCGCCCCGGGTGAGGGCCGTCTTCAGCACCGCGCGGTCGGCCGACGGGTGGGCGACCAGGAAGTCCTTGCCGCCGGTCTCACCGACCAGACGCGGGTAGGAGCGGTACTTGTCGATGTTGTTGCCGACCGTCTTCCACAGGTACTGGAAGGTCTTGGTCGAGCCGGTGAAGTGGATACCGGCGAGATCGCGGTGCTCCAGAGCCACCTTCGAGACCTCGATGCCGTCGCCGGTGACGAGGTTGATGACGCCCTTGGGCAGGCCCGCCTCCTCCAGCAGCTGCATCAGCAGCACGGCGGCGTGGGTCTGGGTCGGGGACGGCTTCCAGACCACGACGTTGCCCATCAGCGCGGGCGCGGTGGGCAGGTTGCCCGCGATGGCGCTGAAGTTGAAGGGCGTGATCGCGTAGACGAAGCCCTCCAGCGGGCGGTGGTCCAGACGGTTCCAGACGCCCGGGGAGTTGGCCGGGGGCTGCTCGGCCAGGATCTGGCGGGCGTAGTGGACGTTGAAGCGCCAGAAGTCGATCAGCTCACAGGGGGTGTCGATCTCCGCCTGCTGGGCGGTCTTCGACTGGCCGAGCATGGTGGAGGCGGCGATCGTCTCGCGCCACGGGCCGGCCAGCAGCTCGGCGGCGCGCAGAATGATCGCGGCGCGGTCGTCGAAGGACATCGCACGCCAGGCCGGCGCGGCGGCCAGGGCCGCGTCGATGGCGTCCTGCGCGTCCTGCTGGGTGGCGTGGCGCAGGGTGCCGATGACGGCCTTGTGGTTGTGCGGCTGGACCACCTGGAACGGCTCACCGCCGCCCATCCGCTTCTCGCCGCCGATGGTCATCGGCAGGTCGATCGGGTTCTCGGCCAGCTCCTTGAGCTTGGCCTCCAGCCGGGCACGCTCGGGCGAGCCGGGGGCATAGCCGTGCACCGGCTCGTTGACGGGGGTGGGGACCTGGGTCACAGCGTCCATAAGATCCTTGACTCCTTGATCTTGAGCGGGTGTTCGGGTTCAGCCCCTGCTGACCATCGAGCGAAGGAAGAACCGCAGGTTCGCGGGCTTCTCCGCCAGACGGCGCATGAAGTAGCCGTACCAGTCGGTGCCGTAAGCGGTGTAGACGCGCATGCGGTGGCCCTCGGCGGCCAGCCGGAGGTGCTCGTCCCCGCGGATGCCGTACAGCATCTGGAACTCGTACTCGTCGAGCTTGCGGCCGGCCTTGTGGGCCAGCTCCTGGGCGATGGCGATCAGGCGCGGGTCGTGGGACCCGATCATCGGGTACCCCTCGCCCTCCATGAGGATGCGCAGGACCCGGACGTACGCCTTGTCTATCTCGTGCTTCTGCTGGTAGGCGACCTCGGCGGGCTCCTTGTAGGCGCCCTTCACCAGGCGGACGCGGCTGCCGGCGGCGGCCAGGCGGCGGGCGTCGGCCTCGGTGCGGAAGAGGTAGGCCTGGATGACACAGCCGGTCTGCGGGAAGTCCTTCCGCAGCTCCTCGTGGATGGCGAACATCGAGTCGAGGGTGGTGTGGTCCTCGGCGTCCAGCGTGACGGTCGTACCGATCGCGGCGGCGGCCGCGACGACCGGGCGGACGTTGGCGAGGGCCAGCTCATGACCGCCGGGGAATGTAGGGGCGGGCCCGGAGGGCCCTTCGAATAGGGCGGTGGTGGGCGACGGGAGGGACTGGCCGAACATGGACAGCTTGACGGACATCTCGACCTTCTCGCCGAGCTCCAGCGGCTTGATCCGCTCGATGAGCTGGAGGTAGGCGTCCCGGGCGGCGGTGGCCTGCTCCGGGGTGGTGATGTCCTCGCCGACGACGTCCATCGTCAGCTCCAGGCCCTTGGCGGTCAGGTCCTTGACGATCGGCACGATGTCGGCCACGGTCTCGCCGGGGATGAAGCGGTCGACGACCTGCTTGGTCACCGGGGCCGCCGAGATCAGGCGTCGCATCCGGTCGCTGCGCGACGCGGCGAGAATCACGGGACCCAGCACGGGGCACCTCCACAGACAAGCACCAAATACGGCCGTCACCCGACGATTCGGGTACGGCACGGAGAACCACCGTGAAACCTAAGGATCTCTCCGATCGTGAGCCATCGACAGCTGTCACGCATCCGTGCCCTGGATCTCAGACAGCTGTATGAAGGCCGTCAAGAAATGAGGGAGAATGCCCGAGTGGCGGCGGATTTCAAGGCTTTCAAGGGTGACTACCAGGAGCTGGTCGACGAGATCTCGGAGCTGCTGGGCGTCCCGGCGACCCTGGAGAACCGCGACTTCGAGCTGATCGCCTTCGGCGCGTACGACAGCGACGACGAGCTGGATCCCACCGCGCTGGACCCGGTGCGCACCCGCTCGATCCTGACCCGGCGCTCCACGGCGACCGTCCGGGCGTGGTTCGAGGGCTTCGGCATCACCCGCGCGACCGGCCCGGTGCGGATCCCCGCGAGCACGGAGGCGGGCGTGTATCGCGGCCGGATCTGTCTGCCCGTACGCCATCGGGGTGTCGTACTCGGCTACGTCTGGCTGCTGGAGGGCGATCCGGGGCCGACGGACGCGCAGCTGGCCGCCGCGATGGAGGTGGCCGGCCGGATCGGCGCGCTGCTCGCGGACGAGGCTCAGGCCGGGGCGGGGCTGAGCCGGGAGCTGCGGGCGGTGCTCACCGCGGACGGCGGCTGGCAACGGGACATGGCGGTGGCCGAACTGCGCACCGCGCTCGGCCCCCGCGCCGACGGCCCGCTCACCCTGGTGTGCGTCGCCCCGTGGCCGTCGGCCGACCCGGACGACGCTCCGGCCGCCCGTACGATCCC